>CALXGC010000066.1 GCA_944387755.1 uncultured Oscillospiraceae bacterium
CGGCCCTCATCAACGACTACATGAAAGCGGAAAGCGGCGCCGTGGACGCCTTCCACGCCGACGGTGTTGCAGCGGGGTTCTTCGTCTATCCGCTGGACAGCTTCACCGGAGAGGACCGGGCCCAGCAGATCGTGGACTTCCGGGACGCCCTCCAGGAGGCGGTGGCGGAGAAGGCCGGGGAGGATGCGGTGACATTCCTGGGCGGGGCCACCGGACTCTACGGCGGCTATCTGGATTTCCTCGCCTGGGACCTGATGCCCGTCCTCCAGGCGGCCAAGACCATTTTTGAGGACAGCAGCGTCGCCTGGGCCCAGTTCCACGCGTTCCGCCGGGACGTGGGGGGCGTGGACCTGGTGGCGGTGGAGGACAAGCCCCAGGTGGACCCGGAGACCGGTTCCCTCCTGCAGGCGGCGGACATCCAGGCCCTGGAGTCCTTCTGCGGGGACACAGCCAGCTATTTTGGGAAGATGTACCGCTACCTCATGGAGTTTATGGAGAAGGGGATCGGCGAAGGGCGGTTCACCAGGAGGCAGGCCCGGCGGGACCTGCAGATCGCCCTGTGGTACGCCTACGCCTGCAACAACCTGGAGGAGTACGAGTTTTACTACCGGGCCGCCCAGTGGATGCCCGCCTCCGAACAGAACGCCAGGGGCTGCGGCATGTGGTACTACCGGTACTCCTGCGCCCTCATGTACTGCGGGCGGCTGGAGGAGGCCCTCAAGTACTCCGAATTGGGTGTCAAAGAAGAGCCGGACTACCCCTGGGGCTGGCTCCAGCTGGGCAAGCTCCGGGCCCACTTCGGGGACAAAGACGGGGCCCTGGAGGCGGTGGAGCGGGGGCTCCGGCTGGTACCGGGGGACTATGAGTTTCTGACCCTGGGACAGGAGATTGAAGCGGGCGCCTCCCTGGAGCAGATGGAGTACCACTGGATTGACCCCGGCTGCGACCGGAAGCTCCAGGCGGGGCTGGACCCGGACGCCGGCGGCAAGCAGCGGGCCATCTCCTGCATTACCGTCAACGGAGCGGGCCTGGTCCGGTTTATGGAGATCTTCCAGCCCAACCCGGCGGACTATGAGAAGGACGCCCCCTACTGCACCTTCCACGCCGCCGTGGGGGGACGGCAGGCGGAGCTGGTGTTCCGCATGAACGAGGCGGGCCTGTCCAAGCTGGACGGGGACTGGCTGCGCGCCCAGAAGGAGCGGCTGGACAGCGGTCTCTGGAGCACCTGTCCCGGCCCCGGCACGGGGGAGGGGGAGCTGGAGACAGTTCTCTTTGACCTGGATGACAGCGTGACCCTGATCTACCGCCTGCCCGGCGGGGAGGACCTCACCTTCCAGGTGGGAGTGGGGGAGGACGGCGCCCCCGACCGCTCCACCATGGTTCTCCTGAAGGACGGCGAGCCCGTCGGTCCCGCGGAGTGCTACAGCCAGGAGGAGATGGAGGCGGTGGAGGCGCACATCGCCGCCCACTTCGGCCCGGTGGAAAACGTATTCCACGAGCTGGTTTCCCCGGACATCCATGTGGACATCTGCGTGGTGGAGCCCTCGGAGGAGCGGGACTACTACACCCTGGTGACGATGGGCATGGGAGCCCACCGGATGGACGTGCCGGAGGAGCTGGCGGAGCACCGCCTGGAGCGGGCGGAGCTGGCCATCGCCCTGCCCCCGGACTGGAGGCTGGACGAGGAATCTCTGAAGGACGAGACGTGGTACTGGCCCATCGGACTGCTGAAGGTGCTGGCCCGGCTGCCCATTGCCAACGACACCTGGCTGGGCTGGGGCCACACCATGGACAAGCAGTCCCCCTTCGCGGCAAACACCCAGCTGTGCGGGGCCATCCTCATCTCCCCCCAGGGGACGGAGGGGGCGGAGGCCTGCACCCTGCCCGGCGGCGGGGAGGTCAACTTCTATCAGGTGATTCCCCTCTACCAGGACGAAATGGCGTACAAGCAGGCCCACAGCGCCGAAGCACTGCTGGAAAAACTGGAGAACGTCAGCTTCGTGACAGACCCGGAGCGGCCCGATGTGATGGAACTGGACGATTGGGACGGCGGGGAGGAGGAGCCGGAGGCCGCCTGGGTCCTGGACGACGGGAGGCTGCACCTGGAGAGCATTTGGAAAAAACAGCTGCCGGTGGACGAGCTGAGCGCCTATAACCACATGGCCATCTACCTCCGCTGGTGCATGGAGCAGGACCTGATGAGCCTGGAGTTCCTGGAGCGGTGCTGGGACACGGTGGAGGAGTTCCGCGCCAGCCCGGCGGAGACCGACCTGCGCCCCTTTATCCGGGATGCGTTGGGCGGACAGCTGTTCTCCGCCCTGTTCGACGGGGAGGGAGAGGCCTTTGCCCGATTCTACTACCGGGAGGACGGCGAGCCCTATTACCCCAGGGACGTGGACGCCTACGCCCTGCACTATTTCGGCCCGGAGCGGTACCACGCGGAGGAATTCCAGGACGAGGCCTATCTGTTCGTCCCCTTCGACGAGAACTACTACCAGAATATGGCCCAAATCCTGACGCGGCGCTTTCAGGACTGGGCCACTGCATAGACGCCCCGCGCCGGCGGTTCCGCACAGAGGCTTGGACCCGGCGGCAAACAGAGACCCGCCGCAGAATCGAGAAATTCTGCGGCGGGTTTCCTTATGCTCAGATATGCCAAAGCTAGGATTCTTTGCTCAAAAATATGTACGACAAACCAAACCTCGCTCGTTTTTATGGGCTTTTTGCAACGCGCCCTTGTCTGTCTCTCAAGATGGAATCAATTTGCCAGCACGGAAGTGAAGGAAACGAGCATTGCGGCCAGCTCGGCACGGGTGGCGGCCTTCTGGGGATTCAGATGTCCCGCCCCGTCGCCGGCAAGCAGCCCATTCTCCACAGCCCAGGACATAGCCTCCCCAGCCCAATCGGATACGTCGGCAGAGTCCTTATACGCCTGGAGCGCTGCTTCGGACGCGGCCGCATCCGCTCCCTGCGCCACAGCGTAGTGATACATCATGGTGACTGCCTGCTCCCGGGTGAGCGAGCCATTGGGAGAAAATGTATTGGCGCCGGTTCCCACACTCACGCCGTTCAGACGCGCCCAATACACGGCATCCCCGTACCAGGAATCTGCCGCCACGTCGGCAAAGGGATAGCCCAGGTTCTCATGGGACAGGTCGGGAGAGCCGGCCATCCGGTACAGCGTGGCGGCCATCATAGCGCGGGTGGCCGCGGCATTGGGGGCAAATTTGCTGTCACCGGTCCCGGCCATCAGGCCCTGCTCCGTAACTGCGGCCACGGCGTCGGCATACCAGGCGATGGAGAACACGTCCGCATACCCGGCGACGGTCTCGTTCTTAAGGACCGCAGCCCAGGCGGTATTGGAAATAAAGTTGTACTCATCCCGCTGATGGGTCTTGTTGGTCAGGGTGTTGGCGAAGAGCACCACGTCCAGCTGAGCGCCGTCTGCGCCCTGCCCTGTGTAGGAAATGGCCTGGATGGAGTCGTCCAGGAAGTCGGCGTAGTGCTCGCCGGTGCTGGGGAGGAAGCCCTCCAGCAGTTCCTTGGAGCCGTCCAGCTGCACCAGCACCTGGGCCCCCTCGGGGATGGCGGCGAAGTAGCCCGCGCCGTAGCCGTAGAGGACGTCGTCCCCCTCGGCCACATAGCTGGCGGTGATCAGGCTGTCGGTGGGATAGGTGACATAGGCCAGGGCGTCCATGGCGTTGGAGCTGACGGTCTCATAGACCAGCGCCTCCTGGGCAAAGAGGTCCGCGGCGGAGTCCATGGCGTCGGGGCCATAGCCGATGTAGGGCGTTCCGGCCTTCACGGCGGCCAGGGCCTGGCCGTCCAGCGCGGCGGCGCCGATAATCAGGTCGGCCTCAGCGGCGTTTTCGGTGACGGTGAAGCCCAGGGTCTCCATGGCCTGGCGGTCATAGTTGTACTCATACGCGCCGCTGACCAGGCTGGACTTGACAAAGCCGCTGTCGTTATTGGCGGGCTTGCCGGAGATATAGATCACAGGCGCCTTGGGGATCTCCGCAGCGGCGGGGGCGTCCTCCACGCCGGCGCCGGTGAGCAGGTAGTCCTCCGACACATCCTGCCAGTCGGCATAGGAGATCAGATAGCTGCCCTCGTACTGGCCCTCTGTGATCAGGGACACGGACTTGCCCGCCCGAAGCAGGTCGTTGACCGCGGCGGTGGAGGCCTCAGAGGCGTTCATCAGCACCACATGCTTCCCTTCCACACCGGAGAAGGCGGAGGAGACGTCCCAGGTATCGGACACAGCGCAGGCGGCGGCGATGGTCTCATAGGCAGCGGGCTCGGCGCAGGTGATCATGTCGAAGCCGCGTGTGTAGTTGAAGGCGGTGATGCCCTCGGAGTAGAGGACGGGCCATTCGGTGATGACGGTGCCGTCATAGAGCACGCCGTTGGCCACGCTGCGCTTGGCCTGATACATGGAGACCACGGCGGTGCCGGCGGGATACTCCGTATCGTTGTAGGAGAAGGCCTTACCGGCGATCATCACGTCCACACCGTTGCGCACCAGGTAGGAGAGCATATCGCCGGCGGCCTGGAGGTTGGACTGGTTGGCCCCGTCCAGGGGAATGATATAGCACTCGGGGTAGAAGTTCCCGTTCTGCCCCTCGCCGTCGTACTCGGGGCGGAAGAGCTCCGCCTCGGCGCCCTCCACGTCGTACTGGTCCGTGAACCACTGGCCCACCAGCTCGTAGGCGTTGG
>CALXGC010000067.1 GCA_944387755.1 uncultured Oscillospiraceae bacterium
GGGAGCAACTCCAGCTGGGAGGAATATCCCAACGCCCAGGGCGTCTTTTTTGTAGCCTACTACAGCGGGACGCCCCACGGCGGCAGCTGTACCATTGCGCAGGTAAAACGCTCGGGGGCGCTGCTGAAGTTCACCGACTCCCTGCCTGGCTATCCGGTCCCCTATCTGGCCCCGCGGGACATTCAGGTGGATGAGACCGGCCGGTATGTGACCTTCATCACTCCGGTGAAGGAGGTGCTGGACTATGCGGCGGGAACTGCAAAAGAGTACGGAGACTGTTGGTGTACCTTCGATACGGAGACCGGGGCGCTGACCTGGGAGCCGATGTATACAAATCTGTCTCAATGGTCCGCCCGTTATGAGGCGGAAACCTGGCCGGAGGGGTTTGTCCCGCCGACTCCGCCCTTGTCGGATGGGGCGGTGTCCTGGATACTGGTCAAGCGTCAGGGGGGTTCCGGGGTGGAAAACTGGGACGGGGAGCTCCCGTCCTACTCCATGTACCTGAGGGCCGGTCAGGATGGAATCACCCTTGTCCACCAGCCTGAGCTGTTTGACGGGGGCTTTTCGGAGACGAACTATGGGGCTGTCTATCAGCGGCTGCGGGCTCTGGACCTGCCGGACCGCTCCGCAGGAGACACGGACACGGCCAACACTCCGGAGCAGCGGGAACAGGTGTCCGCGCTTCTCCAGGTGGAAAAGAACGGGGAGCCGGTGTCCGGCGACCTGTGGTGGAGCCAAAAGGACGGGGACACCTGCCTGAACTTTACCTTTGATGTCCCCATCTCTATGGCGGACGGGGATCAGCTTACCATGCGCCTGGCCCTGCCGGAATGAGTGGGCCTGCCCCGTCTCGCTGGAAGTTTTTGAACTTATGAACAATAGGGGCGGTGGTGGGGAGAGGAAATCCTACTAAAATAATAGGAAAATAACAATAGACAAAACCGGCCGCATATGGTACAATAGGGACGCTCTGGAAGACGGGGCGCCCTGTTTTGGTTTACAGGGCGGTTTTTCGGGGAAACTGAACGAGAGCACGGCCTTCGGGCCGGAGGACAATACGGAGGAGATTTTCATGCTGGAGCTACAGCACATCAGCTATGAAGTGGAGCAGGACGGCGAGGACAAGGGCATCCTGCACGACGTCAATTTAAAAATCGGCGAGCGGTTTGTGGCCATCACCGGCCCCAACGGCGGGGGGAAGTCCACCCTGGCCAAGCTGATTGCCGGCATTTACACCCCCACCACCGGCCGGATTATGCTGGACGGAGAGGACATCACGGAACTGAACATCACCGAGCGGGCCCGCCGGGGCATCAGCTTTGCGTTTCAGCAGCCGGTGCGGTTCAAGGGCCTGACGGTGAAGGACCTGATTACTCTGGCCAGCGGCAAGAAAATCGGGGTGTCTGAGGCCTGCAGCTACCTGTCCGAAGTGGGCCTGTGCGCCAAAGACTACATCGACCGGGAGGTAGATGCCTCTCTGTCCGGCGGCGAGCTCAAGCGCATTGAAATCGCCATGATTATGGCCCGGAGCACCAAGCTGTCCGTCTTCGACGAGCCGGAGGCCGGCATCGACCTGTGGTCTTTCTCCAACCTGATTCAGGTGTTTGAACACCTCCATGAGAAGATCAACGGCTCTATTCTCATCATCTCCCACCAGGAGCGCATTCTGAATATCGCCGACCGGATTGTGGTCATCTCCGACGGCCGCGTGGTGCAGGACGGCGCCCGCAAGGATGTCCTCCCCGGCCTGCTGGGAGAGGCCGGCAGCGTGTGCAGCGCCCTGAGCGATAAGGTGCGGTAAAAAAGGGCCTTCCTGTGGGGGGAAGGCGGATGTTGACTTGACAGACAGAAGGAGAAAAAACTATGGACGCCATTCAGAAGAGCCTGCTGGAGCAGGTAGCGGAACTCCATGACGTGCCCGAAGGGGCCTATAACATCCGGGCAAACGGAAAATCCGCCGCCCGAAACACCACCGCCCACATCGACATCGTCACCAAGAAGGACAAGGACGGCATCGACATCATCATTAAGCCGGGGACGAAAAACGAGAGCGTGCACATCCCCGTGGTCCTCAGCGAGAGCGGCCTCACCGAGACGGTGTACAACGACTTCATCATCGGGGACGACTGCGACGTGACCATCGTGGCCGGTTGCGGCATTCACAACTGCGGGGTGCAGAATTCCGAGCACTCCGGCATCCACTCCTTCCATGTGGGCAAGCGCTCCAGGGTCCGCTATGTGGAGCGCCACTACGGCGAGGGCGACGGCGGGGGAGAGAATATCATGAACCCCACCACTGTGGTGGAGATGGACGAGGACAGCTATATGGAGATGGAGACCACCCAGATCAAAGGCGTGGATTCCACCGTCCGCACCACCCAGGCCAAATTGGGAGACCGGGCCACTTTAATTATTAAGGAGAAGGTCATGACCCACGGCAAGCAGCTTGCCAAGTCCGACTTTACCGTGGACCTGGACGGGGAGGACTGCCACACCAACGTCATCTCCCGCTCTGTGGCGCGGGAGGACTCCCGGCAGGTGTTTCTGGCCCGCATCAACGGCAACAACCGCTGCTACGGCCACTCTGAGTGCGACGCCATCATTATGGACCACGGCGTGGTGGCCGCTATCCCGGAGGTGACGGCCAACTGCGTGGACGCCAGCCTGGTCCACGAGGCCGCCATCGGCAAAATCGCCGGGGAGCAGCTCACCAAGCTCATGACCCTGGGCCTCACCGAGAAGGAGGCCGAGGAGCAGATTGTGAATGGCTTCCTGAAGTAGAGAACTTTTTGGAAAGAGAGGCGGCGGGCCTCTCTTTCTTTTTCCTCAAAAACGTGGTACAATACCGGAAAACTGACTGAGACCGGAGAGGAGGGGAGCAGCCATGCGAGTTGCCGCGGCGGCCCAGATGAAGGAGCTGGACCGGCAGGCCATTGAGGAATGTGGGGTCCCGTCCCTGGACCTGATGGAATGCGCCGCCCAGTGTGTGGCAGATGTGGCGGAGGAGCTTCTGAACAGGGAGAATGACGCCCGAATCGGCATCATCGGCGGCGCCACGTTTCCAGTTGTTTTGATGGGGGGCGGAGGGGGCGATACCCCGGAAGCCCGGCAGGAGGCGGAGCGGGAGCGGCAGAAGCTCCAGGACATTCTGGACGAAAAACAGCGGGACAGCACGCCTTGGATAGGCGTGCTGTGCGGTCCCGGCAACAACGGCGGGGACGGAGTGGCTGCCGCCCGCCTGCTCTTGAAGAAGGGGTACCGGGTGCGGGCCTTCCTGGTGGGAAACCGGGAAAAAATGACTCCTGACGAGAAAACGATGGAGGAGAAGCTCCAAAAGGCCGGCGGCGCCCTGGAGGATTTTTGCCCCCAGGACAGCGCGCAGGCGGCGTGGCTGTCCCAGTGCGGCTGCCTGGTGGACGCCCTGTTTGGGGTGGGCCTGTCCCGGCCGGTGGAGGGGGACTTCCTCTGTGCGGTGCGGCTGATGCAGGACACCCCCAGCTTCCGGCGGGTGGTGTCCTGCGACATCCCCTCC
>CALXGC010000068.1 GCA_944387755.1 uncultured Oscillospiraceae bacterium
AAAAAAGGGCAGGCGTTCACCTGCCCTTTGGGAAAGCGCAATTCAGCGCTTACACATTCTCACACTTCTGGTTGGCCACCGTGCAGGAAGTTTTGCAGGCAGACTGGCAAGAGGTCTGGCACTCGCCGCAGCCGCCCTTGGCGGCGCTGGCCTTCAGGGTGGCGCCGTTGAGGGTCTGAATGTGTTTCATTGGAATCTCCTCCTATGCTTTCACGGAGCAAGCTCCGCAGAATTTGATCCTATTATAGCATATCAGTCGACCTATTTCAATTATCTTTTCCGTTTTTTCTTTGGGCGGCTGCTTAGGATACCTGCCATGGCCCCGCCGCACAGACAGGAGAGCAGAATCATCCCTCCTCCGTTAGAGACAGAGGCGTCCTCAAACAGCAGCGCTCCCACGGACAGAAGCAGCAGGAACAGGATGCCGCCCACTCCGACTCCCACCAGCAGGGGGCTCCTTCCAATCCGGCGCACCGCGATCAGTCCGCCGATCAGGCTTCCCAGCACACAGGCGGCCAGTACCGAGCGATCCATGGCGTGCTCGGAAATCACTCCGCCGGACACCAGCAGGGAGCACGCCCCCAGCACCAGCAGCGCCGCCAGCACCGCCGCCAGACCGCCCTTGAGCAGCTCGCACATCACCGCAATCCAAGTGCTGCCGGAGTCCTCCGGCTTTTTCTCCTGCCGCTTTCCCCGCTGTTTTCTCGTCATACAGAACCCCTCCCCTGCCGATTTGGCTTGTATCCCATGTCTATGCAGCCAGAAAGAGGTTCATTCTTTTTTCAGAAGGGGCGGGCGGTGTTGATCTGCGAACCGCCCCGCAGCGACAGTGGCGTGGGATGGCGGCAGAGAGGGGCCTCTGCCACCCCCTCAGGGTGCGGTACGTCCGGCCGCCCGCTTCAAGCTCATCCTTTTCTCCCGCTCCAGGGCAGGCCGTAGTGCAGGCGCAAAGCCCGAACGCTTCCCACAAGGCACACTGCAGCGGCCAGCTGGCTCAAAAGGATCCCCCAGCCTCCAGGCAGCGCCGACAGAAGGTAGGGAAGTCCGAAGGAACAGGCCAGCGCCAGCAGGTCTGGTACCACCAGGGCGCGGCTCCTGCCTCCCTCCTTGAGATAGCGCCCATTCAGCCTCCACATCCACACCGCCAGAGCCAGCGCCGGAATCAGCAGCCACACCATGGGCACCGGCGTCCCGCCGGTCTCAAGCCAGTCTGTCCGGTACTGATGGAACAGGGAGATCAGTGCCAGCCAGAGCACCCGGCACAGGACTCCCTTCCCCACGGCCATCTGCCGCTCCTGCAGGCTCTGTTCCGCCCGGTGTACCGCCGGGGTATCCGCCTCCTGTTCACACTCATCCCGGAGCAGATAGTCGGTGGACACCCCAAACAGGCGGCTTGTTGCCAGTACATTTCCGGTGTCCGGAGCCACCTCTCCCAGCTCCCAGCGGGAGATGGCCTGCCGGGATACCCCCAGCGCCTGGGCCAGGGCCTCCTGGCTCATTCCCCGCTCCTTGCGCAGCTGGTACAGCTTTTCTCCAAATGTCATATACTTTGCCTCCCTTCATGGATGCCTTCAAAATAGCAGAACAGGGACAATCTGGCCACCGCATCTGGGTGGAACCGCCGCAACCAGAAGTGGAACTTCTATTTTCATATGAAAAAGGAGCGCCCGCAGGCGCTCCTTGAGGCTGTCAAAAAACCATATGGTTCAAGGTTTCGGAGGGAAAGATAGTGTGAAAGAAAACCGTCAGGGTTGTCTTTCACGTGCAATAAAACCACTTTTCAGAACGTCAAAACGTTCTGAAAAGTGCAGTCAGCTTGTCGAAAAGACTTTTTCGACAAGCTGTAAGGAGCGCCCGCAGGCGCTCCTTACACGTAAGGCCAGATAAATTATGCCTTGTTGTCGCAGCCCAGCACGTCCACGATCTTGTGGGCGACCAGCTCCTTGATGGCGGCCCGGGCGGGCTTCAGGTACTCCCGGGGATCGAACTTGTCGGGGTGCTCGTTGAAGAACTGACGGATGGTGCCGGTCATGGCCAGACGCAGGTCGGAGTCGATGTTGATCTTGCACACCGCGCTCCGGGCGGCCTGACGCAGCTGCTCCTCGGGGATGCCCACGGCGTCGGGCATCTTGCCGCCGTTCTCATTGATCATCTTCACGAAGTTCTGGGGCACGGAGGAAGAGCCGTGGAGCACGATGGGGAAGCCGGGCAGACGCTTGGTGACCTCCTCCAGGATGTCGAAGCGCAGGGGAGGGGGAACCAGCTCGCCCTTCTCATTGCGGGTGCACTGCTCGGCAGTGAACTTATAGGCGCCATGGCTGGTGCCGATGGCAATGGCCAGGGAGTCGCAGCCGGTCTTCTCTACAAACTCCTGAACCTCCTCGGGGTGGGTATAGTGGGACTCCTCGGCGGAGACCTTCACGTCATCCTCGATACCGGCCAGAGCGCCCAGCTCGGCCTCGACCACCACGCCGTGGTCGTGGGCGTACTCCACCACCTTCTTGGTGATCTCGATGTTCTCGGCAAAGGGCTTGCTGGAGGCGTCGATCATCACGGAGGTAAAGCCGCCGTCGATGCAGGACTTGCAGGTCTCAAAGTCGGGGCCGTGGTCCAGGTGCAGGGCGATGGGAATATTGGGGCACTCGAT
>CALXGC010000069.1 GCA_944387755.1 uncultured Oscillospiraceae bacterium
TGTCCTTCATCTCCTTCGTGAAGGAGAGCAACGGCCAGACCTATCTGTATCAGCAGGCCGTCTCTCCGCTGCCGGGGCTGGGGGCGCTGCCCGTCGCCAACTATGCGGCCATGCAGCTGCCGGAGAACCCCCTCTCCCCCGAGGTGGCCGCTGCCTGGGAAAACGTCGCCACCACGGGCATCCTGCCCATGAACGAGCCCTATAACTCCCAGACCTTCCTGGCCCTGGCGGACTCCGCCTCCACTGCGGAGACACCGGAGGTGATCCCCGGCTACATCGGCGCCTCCCGCATCGTGGACGAGACCACCGCCCGCTCTGAGATCCAGGTGCCCGGCGTGGGCAGCCGGGACGGTGTGGACTACCGGCTGGAGGACCGGGACGGCGTCCTCTGGATCGACGCCAAGGGCAGCCTCTACATGGACGCCGCCGGGGCCCCGGACCTCTTCACCGGCTCCGGCTGGGCCTACTCCACCATCCAGGACGACGGCTACGCCCGCTGGTACCAGGTGGGCGGCGCCGCCGGAAAGACCATGACCGTCCAGGTGCCGGAGGGCGCCGGGTTCTGGGTCTATGACGGCAGCGGCCAGGTGGCGGCCTCCTCCGTCCTGTGGGGGGACACCTCCGTCACCCTGCCGGAGGGCGGCCTGGTGGCCTTCGCCGGAGACCCGGGCGACATCTTCCAACTGCGCTATCAGGACTGAAAGCTGCAAAAAGGCGCGCCGCGAAGCGGCGCGCCTTTTTCACGGGGCGGCGGGTCAGCGGTCCGAGTGGGACCAGGCCCGGGGCTGGTTGTGGGGCTTGTAGGCGGAGGAGAGCACCTTCTCAAAAACCGGGGCGTCCGGCTCCTCCACCCGCTTGAGGATCTGCTCGCCGGCGGACCGGCCCAGCTCCTCCACCGGCTGGATGATGGAGTCCATCTGGTTGGCGTACAGGGCGTACACATCGGAGTCGTAGTCCACGAAGCTCACCAGGTCGATGTCCTCTCCCAGGCGGATGCCCTTCTGGTGCAGGTAGATGATGGTCTCCGAGGCCATCAGGCCCTGGCAGACGATGAGGGCGTCGCACTTCCGCTCCAGCAGCTCGTCCAGGCAGGCGCAGGCGCTGTTCTCCAGGGAATCGCCGTACCGGATCAGGTTCTCGTCCTCCGGCAGGCCGCAGTCCGCCATGGCCTGCCGGTAGGCGGAGATCCGCTCCTGGGTGCTGGAGAGCCGGGGCAGCCCGCCGGTGATGCCGATGCGCCGGTCGCCTTTTCCCGCCAGGCGGCATACACTGCGGTAGATGGGCTGGAAGTTGGACACGCAGACGGAGGAGTATTTCTTGGCGTTGAAAATCCGGTCCACCAGCACCACCGGGAAGCCGACGGGGATCAGGCTGTCGAACCGCTGGAAGTCGTCCATGGTGCTGGCCACCAGCAGTCCGTCCACCAGGCCGGCGGTGAGGAGGCGGATGTTGGTCTCCTCCCGCTCCATGTTCTCCCGGGTGTTGGCGATGATCAGGTGGTAGCCGTTGGCGGAGAGATAATTTGCCACGGATTCGATCATGGTGGCGAAGAATTTATTGGCGATATCGGGCACAATAAAGCCGATGATCTTCTTCTTCCCGGTGCGGAAGCTGCGGGCGGAGGCATCCGGCGTGTATCCCAGCTCGGCAATGGCCCGATAGACCTTTTCCTTCGTCTCGTTGGAGACATACCGGGTATTGTTGATGGTGTGGGACACCGTGGCGGTGGAAACCCCCGCCAGCTTGGCCACGTCGCTGATGGTCACCTTCATGAAACAGCCTCCTTGCGCAATGCGTTGCCCGTTTACGCAAATAATTAGCCATTTCAGTATAGGACAGCTTTCGCCCCGCGTCAAGACCCTTTTCCCCTTGTTTCCCTCAAAAATTGTGAAAAATGCCACTTTTCTTATAGATTATCCACAACCTGCCGGGGAGAATGTTATCTGAATTGACAATTGCAAAAAGGTGGACCATGTGATAATATACTCTTGCAGTATGAGAAAAACGTTTGCGCAAACGTTTTGACGACGCGCCGCCGGTGCGTCCAATTTGTGAAAGGAGTCTTTCCGATATGAAAACCAAAATCGGCATCAATGGCTTCGGCCGCATCGGCCGCCTCGTCTTTCGCGCCGCGCTGACCCACGACGATGTGGAGGTTGTCGGCCTGAACGATCCCTTTATGAACCCGGAGTATATGGCGTATATGCTGAAGTACGACAGCGTGCACGGCAAGTTCCCCGGCGAGGTCTCCTCCGAGGACGGCGCTCTGATCGTCAACGGCAAGAAGTACCCCGTGTTCACCGCCATGGACGTCAAGGACATTCCCTGGGCCAGCGTGGGCGCGGAATATATCTGCGAGTGCACCGGCAAGCACCTGTCCAAGGATCTGTGCCAGGGCCACATCGACGCCGGCGCCAAGCACGTGGTGATGGGCGCCCCCTCCAAGGACGACACCCCCATGTTCGTCATGGGCGTCAACAACGACAAGTACACCTCTGACATGACCTTCGTGTCCAACGCCTCCTGCACCA
>CALXGC010000070.1 GCA_944387755.1 uncultured Oscillospiraceae bacterium
ACGACATGCTCCTGTCCCTCATCACCCTGAAGTACACCCAGTCCAACTCCGTGTGCTATGTGAAGAACGGCATGACCATCGGCGTGGGGGCCGGCCAGCAGAGCCGCATCCACTGCACCCGCCTGGCAGGCAACAAGGCGGACATCTGGTGGCTGCGCCAGCACCCGAAGGTTCTGGGCCTCCAGTTTGTGGACGGCATCCGCCGCCCCGACCGGGACAACGCCATCGACCTGTATATCTCCGAGGAGCACGAGGACGTGCTGGCCGAGGGGACCTGGCAGACCATCTTCAAAGTGAAGCCTGAGGCGCTCACCGCCCAGGAGAAGGCCGCCTGGATCGCCCAGATGTCCGGCGTCACCGTGGGCTCCGACGCCTTCTTCCCCTTCGGGGACAACGTGGAGCGGGCCCGGAAGTCCGGCGTCCAGTACATCGCCCAGCCCGGCGGCTCCCTCCGGGACGACCAGGTTATCGCCCCCGCGAACAAGTACGGCATGGTCATGGCCTTCACCGGCATCCGGCTGTTCCATCATTAACCACAAGTCCCGCTCACTTGAGGGCGGGCGCGTATCAAAAGCAGAGGGGCGGCTTCGGCCGCCCCCGTGAGAGGAGCAAAACATGAAAGTATTAGTCGTGGGAGGCGGCGGGCGCGAGCACGCCATCTGCTGGAAGCTGGCCCAAAGCCCCAAGGTGACGGAGCTGTACTGCGCTCCCGGCAATGGGGGCATCGCCCAGGCGGCAGCGTGCGTGCCCATCAAGGCCACCGATGTGGCGGGCATGGTGAACTGGGCCAAAGAGAACCGGATGGACTTTGTCATGGTGGCCCCGGACGACCCCCTGGCCCTGGGGATGGTGGACGCCCTGGAGGCGGCGGGCATTCCCGCCTTCGGCCCCCGGGCCAACGCCGCCATTATCGAGGCCAGCAAGGCCTTTTCCAAGGAGCTGATGCGCAAGTACCACATCCCCACCGCCAAGTACGAGACGTTTACCGATTTGGACGCCGCCCTGGCCTATGTGCGGAAAGAGGGCGCGCCCATCGTGGTAAAGGCCGACGGCCTGGCCCTGGGCAAGGGCGTCACTGTGGCCGCCACCGTGGAGGAGGCGGAGAACGCCCTTCGGGAGATGATGGAGGGCCGCAAGTTCGGCGACTCCGGCAATACCGTGGTCATTGAGGAGTGCATGGTGGGACCGGAAGTGACCGTGCTGGCCTTCTGCGACGGAGAGCACCTGGTCCCCATGCTGTCCTCCCAGGACCACAAGCGGGCCTATGACGGCAACCAGGGCCCCAACACCGGGGGCATGGGCGCCTTCTGTCCCTCCCCCAAGTACACCCCGGAGATCGCGGCGGAGTGTATGGAGAAGATCTTCCTGCCCACGGTCCGCGCCATGAAGGCGGAGGGCCGGCCCTTCAAGGGCGTCATCTACTTCGGCCTGATGCTCACGAAGGACGGTCCGAAGGTGGTGGAGTACAACGCCCGCTTCGGCGACCCGGAGACCCAGCCCATCCTGTCCATGCTGGACACCGACCTGATGGACATCTTCCAGGCCTGTGTGGACGGCACGCTGGACCAGATTGACATCCGGTGGAAGCCCGGCGCGGCCTGCTGCATTGTGCTGGCCTCCGGGGGCTATCCGGTGAAGTACCAGAGCGGCTACCCCATCTCCGGCCTGGAGGAGGCGGGCAAGCTGGCCACTGTGTTCCACGCGGGCACCAGAACGGCGGAGGACGGGACGGTCCTCACCGCCGGCGGCCGGGTGCTGGGCGTCACCGCCGTGGGCGAAAACCTGGAGGACGCCATCTGGAAGGCCTATGCCGCCTGTAAGCCCATCTCCTTCCAGGATATGCACTTCCGCACCGACATCGGGAAGGTATGACGTTGGAGCTTCAGGGCATTATATTCGATGTGGACGGGGTGCTGTTCGATACGGAGCGCCTGGCCCATCAGACCTGGCTCACGGTCAGCCGGGAGATGGGCTGGCCCCAGGTGGGGGAGGCCTATCTGGAGTTCGTGGGCCAGAACCGGGCGGACACCTTCGCCAAAATGAGCGCCATGTTTGGAGAAGCCTTCCCCAAAGAGACTTTCATGCGGGTGTGCTCCGCCTACTCCCAGGCCAAGATTGAGCGCGAGGGCGTCCCCATGAAGCCGGGCGTGCGGGAGCTTCTGGCCTTTCTCAACGCCCGGCACATCCCCGCCGCCCTGGCCACCTCCACCGGCCGGGAGCGCACCAGCCGCCGGATGGAGCTGACCGGTTTGGGCCCCTGCTTCTCCGCCATCGTCACCGGGGACCAGGTGGTCCACAGCAAGCCGGACCCGGAGATCTACCGCCTGGCCTGTGAGGCCCTGGGCACAGACCCGGCCCATACCCTGGCCATTGAGGACTCCCGCAACGGAATCCTCTCCGCCCACGGGGCGGGAATGCCGGTGATTATGGTCCCGGACATGATTCCTCCCACTCCGGAGCTGGAGGCGCTGCTCTTCCGGCGCTGCGGCAGCCTGACGGAGGTCCAGAGGCTGCTGGAACAGCTTCTCCCCTGAGGGGCGGTTTCTTTGCAAAGGTTTAACTTGCATATTCCGACAAACTGCGTATAATAAGTAAAGTTAAATGGACGGAGCTTTTTTCCCGCACGGCAAGCAAAACGCCTGCCGTGCAGCTCCGTCCCTTTTTCTGGAAATGTGAAAGGACGTGATACCATTGAACTACCACCAGGAAACCCCGGAGGCGGTCCTGGAGGAGCTGGATACCACACAGGAGGGTCTGACCCACCAGGAGGCGGGCGTGCGCCTGCTGCACTACGGCCCCAACAAGCTGGCGGAGGGTGAGAAGGTCACTCTGCTCCAGCGCTTTCTCCAGCAGCTCTCCGACCCCATGATTATCATCCTGCTGGCTGCCGCCGCCGTCTCCGGTATTACCGCCGCCTACTCCGGCGAATCGTTCACCGACGTGTTCATCATTCTCATTGTGGTGCTTATCAACGCCGTGCTGGGCGTGTACCAGGAGAGCAAGGCGGAAAAAGCCATCGAAGCCCTTCAGGAGATGACCGCCGCCACCAGCAAGGTCCTGCGCAACGGAAAAGTCTCTCTCCTGCGCAGCGAGGCCATGGTCCCCGGCGACATTGTCATTCTGGAGGCGGGCGACGCCGTTCCCGCCGACTGCCGCATTCTGGAGAGCTTCAGCCTGAAGGCGGAGGAGGCCGCCCTCACCGGCGAGAGCGTCCCGGTGGAGAAGGACATCCAGGCCATCCAGACGGAGGGCGAGGTCCCGCTGGGCGACCGGCACTGTATGCTCTATATGGGCTCCACCGTGGTCTACGGCCGCGGCCGGGCCGTGGTGTGCTCCACCGGCATGAACACCGAGATGGGCAAGATTGCCGACGCCCTGGCCCAGGCCCAGGAGGGCGAGACGCCCCTCCAGCGCAAGCTGGGCCAGCTCAGTAAAATCCTCAGCGTGCTGGTGCTGGGCATCTGCGTATTTATCTTCCTGTTCAGCCTGCTTCGGGCGGGCGACTTCCATCTGGACACCGTCATCAGCACCTTTATGGTGGCCGTCAGCCTGGCCGTGGCTGCCATTCCGGAGGGTCTGGCCGCCGTCGTCACCATTGTGCTGTCCATCGGCGTCACCAATATGTCCAAGCGCAACGCGGTAATCCGGCGGCTTACCGCCGTGGAGACGCTGGGCTGCGCCCAGGTGATCTGCTCGGATAAGACGGGCACGCTGACCCAGAACAAGATGACCGTGGTGGACCACTTCGGCGACCCCCTGAAGACCGCCCGCGCCAGGTCCCTGTGCTCCGACGCCGCCCCCGACGAGACGGGAAACGCGGTGGGCGAGCCCACCGAATGCGCCCTGGTCAACTGGGCCGCCAAGGAGGGGCTGGGCAAGTCCGCTCTGGAGAAGGAGATGCCCCGGGTGGGCGAGGCCCCCTTCGACTCCGGCCGGAAGATGATGTCCACCATCCACAGGACGGAGCACGGCTTTGTGCAGTACACCAAGGGCGCTCCCGACGAGCTGCTTAAGCGCTGCACTCACTATGAGAAAGACGGCCAGATTCTCCCCCTGGATGAGAAGGCCCGCGCCGGGATTCTGGCCCAGAACAAGGCCATGGCCGACCAGGCCCTCCGGGTGCTGGCCGCTGCCCAGCGCACCTATGAGACGCTGCCGGAGGACCAGTCCCCGGAGGCCCTGGAGCACGACCTGGTCTTCCTGGGCCTGGCCGGCATGATTGACCCCATCCGCCCCGAAGTGAAGGACGCCATCGCGGAGTGCAAAACCGCCGGCATCCGGGCGGTGATGATCACCGGCGACCACCGGGATACCGCCGTGGCCATCGCCAGGCAGCTGGGCATCCTGGAACACGACGGCCAGGCCATCACCGGCGCCCAGCTCAACCAGATCAGCGACGAGGAGCTGGACAAGACCATCGACCGCTACAGCGTCTACGCCCGCGTCCAGCCGGAGCATAAAGTACGCATCGTCAACGCCTGGAAGAAGCGGGGCTGCATCACCGCCATGACCGGCGACGGCGTCAACGACGCCCCCTCCATCAAATCCGCCGACATCGGCGTGGGCATGGGCATCACCGGCACCGACGTGACCAAGAACGTGGCCGACATGGTGCTGGCCGACGACAACTTCGCCACCATTGTGGGGGCCGTCCAGGAGGGCCGGCGGATCTACGACAACATCCGCAAGGCCATCCAGTTCCTGCTGGGCTCCAACATGAGCGAGGTGCTCAGCGTCTTCTTCGCCACCCTCCTGGGCTTCGTCATTCTGGAGCCGGTGCACCTGCTGTGGATCAACCTGATTACCGACTGCTTCCCCGCCCTGGCCCTGGGCATGGAGAAGGGCGAGCCCGACCTGATGCGCCGCCCGCCCCGGAAGGCCAGCGACGGCATCTTTGCCGGCGGTCTGGGCTTCGACGTGGCCTATCAGGGCCTTATGGTGACGGTTCTGGTGCTGGCCGCCTACTTCATCGGCCACTTTATGGAGGCCGGCGTGTGGGAGATCACCCAGAGCGCCGACGGCATGACCATGGCCTTCCTGACCATGAGCATGGCGGAGATCTTCCACAGCTTCAACATGCGCTCCCAGCGGGGCAGCGTGTTCCAGCTCCACAGCCACAATAAAATGCTCTGGGGCGCTATGCTGCTGAGCCTGATTCTCACCACCGCCGTGATCTACCTCCCCGGCCTGTCCGACGCCTTCGGCTTCACCCACATCGACCCCATGGAGTACGCCGTGGCCCTGATTCTGGCCGTGCTGGTCATCCCTATTGTGGAGTGCGTCAAGGCCGTCCAGCGCTCCAGACACTAAAGCTTCAAATTTCAATCAAAAAGAGGCGGAAGCACGAACTTCCGCCTCTTTTTTGCAAAAACCGGTCCATGCAACCGGCAGTTGTCAAATTGTATTCTCTTCTTGGTTGCAAAACCGCCGCCTCTTTGCTATCCTGAAAAACGTCAAAGAACGCTGCTTTTCCCACAGGAGGTACGCACGGATGGAATTTCAACAGCGGCTCTATGAGCTGCGCAAAAAAGCCGGTCTGAGTCAGGAGGGGCTGGCCGGCCTGCTGGGCGTCACCCGGCAGGCGGTTCAAAAGTGGGAGGCGGGGACCTCCCGCCCGGACATGGACAACCTGGCCGCCCTGGCCCGGTACTTCAACGTCACCCTGGACTATCTCGTCACCGGACAGGAGCCCCCCGCGCTCCAGGCCCAAACCACCATCATCAACAACTACTGCCAGCGGCGCTGCGCGTATGAGTACAAGAGCCAGCGCACCCTGTTCGGCCTTCCGCTGGTACACATCCGCCTGGGGGATCGAGGCGCCGGGCTGGCCAAGGGCGTTCTGGCCATTGGAAACTGCGCCGTGGGCCTCTTTGCCCTGGGCGGCTTCTCCTTCGGCCTGGTGAGCATCGGCGGGCTGTCCTTCGGCCTGCTGTTCTCCCTTGGGGGACTGGCCCTGGGCGGCCTGGCTATAGGCGGCCTGGGCATTGGCCTGCTGGCGTTCGGCGGCGCGGCGGTGGGCTGGCTGGCAATGGGCAGCGCCGCCTGCGGGGTGTACGCCGCCGGAGGGGCCGCTCTGGCCTCCAAAATCGCCGTCGGCGGCTCCGCCCACGCCCCCCTGGCCATTGGGCAGATTGCGGAGGGCGTGCGCGCCTTCAGCCTGGATACCGACCCGGCAATTCTGGCCGCCGCCGTCCGGGAGACGGCGGATACGCCTGGATTTGTCCGGGATTTTCTCCTCTTCCTGGCGCAAAATTGGTAAAAAAACAGGGCCGCTAAGGCGGCCCTGGGGAATTCAGAAGCGGTTGAGGGGAACCTCTCCGCTGTCGGTCCCCTTTTCAATGGCCTGGACGACGGCGTCATAGCCATAGCTCTCGCTGACCTGGATGTGGACCCGGTCTCCCACCCGCTTGCCCAGCAGGCAGCGTCCCACGGGGGACTCCTTGCTGATTAACCCGCGGAGGGGGTCCTGCCGGACGGTGGTGACAATCTGAAAGACCTCGGTCTCGTTGTCGTCCTCCATGTAGACGGTCACTTTGTCATAGAGCCCCACCTGGTCCGCCCCGGCATTGTCGCCGATGACCACGGCGGTCTTGATCATATTCTCCAGAAAACGGATGCGGCTCTCGTTGCGGTTCTTCTCCCGCTTTGCGGCCTTATACTCGAAGTTTTCGCTCAGGTCGCCGAAGGCTCTTGCGGTCTTGACGTCCTCCAGCAGCTTGGGGCGCAGGACGCTCCGCCGGTGCTCCAGCTCCTCCTGCATCAGCTTCAGGTCCTGTCTGGTCAATTCATCGTGCATTGCAGCTTCCTCCCGGCAGCAGTTTTCCGCCCCGCCGGAACACGGCGCGGACGTTTTCACTGTGGGTTAAGTATACCACACCGGCATAGGTCAAGTCAAACTCCACCACGTCCCCCACCTGGATGGGGCGGGCGGCGTCCTGCACGTCCACCAGGGTGTGGTCTGAGGAGGCCCCCAGCATAATCAGGCCCGGCTCCCGGAACCTCAGGTCCTCGCACTCCCCATAGTCCGTCCGGCCGATGTCCAGCACGGCCCGGCGGCGGCGGCCCCGGTCCACATAGGTGCGGGTGCGGCCGAAGGCGTCCACAGACAGCTCTCCCACGGGATAGGAGGGCTTTGTCTTGACCTCCGCCACCTCCGCCCGGAGGGTAAACACATCCTTGTGGAGCTGGGGCATGTCGCAGCTCCACACCCGGCCCAGAAGCAGCAGCTCCCCCACCCGCAGATGGTTCACCCGGCGGGGCAGCGTGCCGTCCAGCAGCATATGCACCGAGGAGGAAGCTCCGCCGGAGACGACCTCCAGCCGCCGGCCGATGGCCTCCTCCACCTGCTCCGCGGCGGCGGCCAGCTCCTCCAGCTTCTCCGGCGTGGCCTGGATTGAGCCGTAGCACCCCAGGTTGGTCCCAATTCCCAGCAGCTCCAGGTGGGACAGCTCCCGCTCCACCTCCAGGGCGGCGGAGACCAGCTCCTCCCGGTCCCAGAAGCCCTCCCGCAGGTCGCCCAGGTCCGCCATCAGAATGACCTTGTGGCGCACCCCCGCCCCGGCGGCGGCCTGATTGACGGCGCGGAGCACTTCCAGTTCGCTTTGCAGGCTGATGTCCGCCCACTTGACCAGCTCCTCCGCCTCGCTGCGCATGGGGATGCGGATCAGCAGCAGCGGCGTGCGGAATCCCGCCTGCCGCAGCCGCCGGAGCTGCTCCAGCCGGGAGGATCCAATGCTGTCCAGCCCGGCGGCCTCATAGAGGGCGGCCGCCTCCGGAAGGGCGGAAAAGCCCTTCACCACGCCGCACAGCCGGACGCAAGAAGCCTGGCAGCGCTCTTTGAGCGCTGCCAGGTTTTCCTGCAGTTTGTCGAGATCAATCTCCAGCTGTGGGTATGGATGTTGTCTCTGGTCCATCGTTCTCTCAGGCGTTGACGGCCTTACGCTTCTTGTAGGGCTTGTTGTCCATGTCCTTCAGCGTAATGCCGGTGAAGGCGCACACAATTGTCACCACCGGCATGAGCCAGTTGAACATGGCGTATACGCCGTACTGGGCCACGCCGATGCCAAGGGTATCGCTGATAAACACGCCGCAGGTGTTCCAGGGCACCAGGGCGGAGGTGACGGTGCCGGCGCCCTCCAGGGCGGCGGACAGCACCGACGGGTGCAGGCCGGCCTTGCGGTACTCCTCGGCGTACATACGGCCGGGCACCACGATGGAGATGTACTGCTCCGGCATGGTGACATTGGACAGCACGCAGGTCACTTCGGTCAGCGTCACCAGACCGGCGGGGCCCTTGGCCAGCTTCTTAATCTGGTTCACAATCACTTCCAGCTGGTGGGTCCCCTCCATGATACCGCCGAACATCATGGCGATGATGGTCATGGAGACGGAGAACATCATGCCCAGAATGCCGCCGGCCTCCAGCAGCTCGTTCATGGTGTAATAGGTGTCCTCAGACAGCGCCGCCTGGAGCATGGCGTCCATCTCGTCGGTGAAGGAATAGCCGTTGATGCCATAGTCAAAAATGGTGCCCAGATTACAGCTGCCGGGCTGGAAAATCAGGCCCATAATGGCGCCGGCAAAGATGCCCAGGGTGATGCCGGGGATGGCCGGGACCTTCAAAGCCACCGCCACAATCACCAGCACAGGGGGCAGCAGCAGCAGGGGGTTGATGTGGAACACGCCGCCGTGGGCAATGTTCAGCGCGTTGGCAAATTCCGTGACGCGGCTCATGTCCGCGTCGCCGCCGTGGTACTGCATAAAGCCCAGCACGCCGAAGAACACCAGCGTGATGGCATAGGTGATGGCCGTGGGCAGCATCATGGCCTTCACATGGGTCATCACGTCGGTGCCCGCCATAGCGGGGGCCAGGTTCGTGGTATCGGACAGGGGAGACATCTTGTCGCCGAAGTAAGCGCCGGAGAGAATCGCGCCGGCGGTCATGCCGGGGTTCATGTCCAGGCCAAAGCCGATGCCCATCAGCGCCACGCCCATGGTACCCATGGTGCCCCAGGAGGTACCGGTGGCCAGGGAGGTGATGGAGCAGATCAGCAGGGTCGCGATAAAGAAGATGGTGGGGTGGAGCAGCTGAAGGCCGTAGTAGATCATGGTGGGCACAACGCCCGCGTTGATCCACACGCCGATCAGGATGCCCACGATAATCAGGATACAGCAGGACTGGAGGGCCTTGTAAATGCCGTCCATCATCATCTTTTCCACGTCGTCCCATCTGTAGCCCAAATACATCGCCATTCCGGCGGCGGCGCACACGCCCACAAACATGGGGACGTGGGGGTCCACGCCGTAAACCATAATGCCCACCGCCAGTACGATGATGAGCACCGCCATCGTCGCCAGCGCCTCAATCAGTCTCGGCATTCGCGGCTGTCTGGTTGTCTTTGCCTCATTCATGGATGATTACCAACCTTTCTTTCATTACTTTGCATTGCTGCATTTTTTGATTCAGCGTTGGAATTCCTGGATTGGGCCATTGCCTGTTCCGATACCTTCCCTCCTTTGCTCTCATTTACAGCCCCCGCGCCGCTCCGGCCGGAAATCCGGGGTGCGGAGGGCATCCCGGACTCCGGCCCCAGGCGCGGGGCGTAAGGTTAACAGCCCAGTTCGGTCATGGCCTCGTCCAGGGCCCTGACCACAATATCAACTTCCTCCTCGCTGGCAATCAGCGGCGGGATGAAGCGCAGGACGTTTCCGGCGGTGCAGTTGATGAGCACCTTCTTCTCAAAGCACCTGTCCACAATCTTGGGGCCCAGCTCGTTGTTCTCCAGCTCGGCGCCGTTGATCATGCCCAGGCCCCGCACCTCCGTGATGCAGGGGTGCTTCTCCTGGAGCCTGCGCAGCTGGGCGCGGAAGTACTCGCCCACCTTGGCGGCGTTGTCCATGACGCCGCCGTTGAGCATGGCGTCCAGGGTGGCCTCCGCCAGGCCGCAGGCCAGGGGGCCGCCGGCAAAGGTGGAGCCGTGGGTGCCGGGGGTCAGCGTTTTTGCCGCATCGCCCCTGGCGCACACCGCGCCGATGGGCACGCCGGAGCCCAGGGCCTTGGCCATGGAGCAGGTGTCGGGCTCAACGCCGTAGTGCTGGTGGGCAAAGAGCTTGCCGGTGCGGCCGGAGCCCACCTGCACCTCGTCAAACATCAGCAGGATGCCATTTTCGTCGCACAGATCCCGCAGGCCCTGGAGGAACTCCTTGGTGGCGGGACGGACGCCGCCCTCGCCCTGAACGGGCTCGGTGAGGATGGCGCAAACGTCGTCGCCCATCTGCTCCTTCACGGACTCCAGATTGTTGAACTC
>CALXGC010000071.1 GCA_944387755.1 uncultured Oscillospiraceae bacterium
ATACGCCAAAGACCAAGGCTATGAACTGGATTTCAGTCAGGGCCGGTTCCACCACGAGATTTATTTGAGCGATGTACGGCGGTGTCGGCCGGAAAAGCTGAAAACCGTCATCCGGCAGCCGGTAAAATGTGAGTAATGGAGTGGGGGCAGCTATGGATATGCAGGAACAGAGGGAAGCACAGGTTCACCGCTGGTTTACCATGTGGCTGGACAAGGCGGACAGGGGCATTGAGGAACTCTTTGCCCCCGACGCGATTTACATTGAGAGCTGGGGACCGGAGTACCACGGCAGCGGGAAGGTCAAGCTGTGGTTTGACGAGTGGAACAGCCGGGGCACCGTGGAGCGGTGGGACATCCGGCAGTATTTCCACAAGGGGGACCAGACGGTGGTGGAGTGGGCCTTCCGGTGCGTCCTGGCCGACGGCACCGTCCAAAGCTTTGACGGTCTCTCCCTCGTCCGCTGGAACAGAGCGGGGCAAATCTGCTTTTTGCAGGAATTCTGCTGCAATGAAAACCGCTATGACCCTTACACCCAGGGAGAGACCCCGGTATTCCGGGAGGAACAGGCCATGTGGTTTTAAGGGAGGGACAAAAATGGCAAGTTCCAAAGTGACCGTTCCCTTTCCCTGCCCGGTGGAGCGGGTGTGGCAGGTGGTGACCGATCTCACCAATACCGCCTGGCGCGGCGATTTGTCCCGGGTGGAGATTTTGGACGAAACCCATTTCGTGGAGCACACCAAAAGCGGCTATGCCACGTATTTTACGGTCACGGCCTGCGAGCCGCCCCGCCGCTGGGCCTTTACCATGGAAAACGGCAACATGTCCGGCTCCTGGGAGGGCATCTTCGAGACAGCGGAGGGCGGTACTCTGCTCCATTGCACCGAGACCGTCAATGCCAAGCGCTGGTGGATGCGCCCCTTTGTGCCCGGTTATCTCAAGCGGCAGCAGAAGTTATATCTGAACGATCTGCGGAAAGAACTGCTGAAATAGGCTGTGTTACTCCCCGTTGCTTGCGGCAACGGGCCGCTTTTCCTACAATGGGGGCGAAAGGAGTGAGCCCACATGTTGAGCGAAAACATCAAGGCGATCCGGAGATCCAAGGGTCTCTCCCAGCAGGAGCTTGCGGTCAAGGTGAACGTGGTGCGGCAGACGGTCTCCAAATGGGAGCAAGGTCTGTCCGTCCCGGACTCCGACCTGCTGATCGCCCTGTCGGAGGCCCTGGAGACGCCCGTCAGTACCCTGCTGGGCGAGACGGTAACGGAGACGGAAGCGGACGCGGTCAAAGCCCTCTCCGAAAAGCTGGAGGTCATCAATTTGCAGCTTGCTCGGAGAAAGGCGGCAAGGAGGGCCGTCCTCCACTGGCTGCTCATCGCGGTATGCGTGGGCATTGGGATCGTTTTCGCGGTCCTGGCCGCCATGGAGAGCTCCTATCTGGGCTGGGATCTCAGCGACCTGGAGCTCGCCGTCGCGGCCACGATCCTTCACGCCTTTGAATGGGGCTTTGTCCGGCTGGCCCCCTTCGCCCTGGCGGCGGCAGTCGTTGGGATCTGGTTGACGCGGAAGAAGGGTTGGAACCGGGGAGAACAGGATAGAGGAGGCGGCTGTCATGCCTGATCTGCCACCCAGCGCGGAGCAGATGACAACTTTGGTGGGGAAGCCACTGTATGAAGTCTGGACGCAATTATGCGCCCAGATTGAAGAGAAATATGACATGGAGCGCCTATGGGGCGGCGGCGGAAAGGCGTGGACCTATGAGTACAAATACCGCCGGGGCGGCAAGACCCTGTGCGCGCTCTATGCCAGAGAACACTGCATCGGGTTTATGGTCATCTTGGGCAAGGATGAGCGCTTGAAATTTGAGAATGACAGGGAGCATTACGCCCCGGAAGTGCAAACCATTTATGACGAAACGCCAACTTACCACGACGGGAAATGGCTGATGTTTGAACCAGTGGACACCGCATTGTTTGCGGATCTCCTTCGCCTGCTGGCCATCAAACGGAAACCAAACCGGAAATCGATTGGTTGAAATCAGCACAAACCCCAAGCGGTGTCGTTCCCTTTCCCCCTCATATCCTCTATGATCGTATTGTCAGCCGAGGCTGAACGATCACAAAGAGGAGACAGACTATGAACACAGATAAAATTTTCGCGGAAGCCATCGCCAATGAGTACGCCCCCAAGGACACCTCCAAGGTCGTCGCCCTGAGGAAGCTGGACCGGAAGGCAAAGAGCAAGGCCAACATTTTTTCCTACGCCTTCGGCATCGGGATGAGCCTGGTCCTGGGCCTGGGGATGTGCCTTTCCATGGGGGTGATCGGGAACGGCGGTCTCCTGATGACGGGGGCCGGAATCCTGCTGGGCGTTCTGGGCATCGTGGGGGTGGGGGTAAACTACCCCATCTACAAAAAGCTGCTGGCCTCCGGCAAGGAGAAGTACGCCTTTGAGATCATCCAGTTGGCCCGGGAGATCAGTGAAGAGGCGGAATAAGAGAAAGGAGGGCGGCAGATGAACAAGTCCGAGAGCAAATACTTCAACACCGCTCTGCGGATGGACGAGGCCCTCATCGCCCTGCTGGAGGAAAAGGACCTGGAGTACATCACGGTGAAAGAGCTCTGTGAAAGGGCCGGGGTGAACCGTTCCACCTTCTACCTCCACTATGAGACCATCTCCGACCTGGTAAATGAGGCCGTGGAGACGGTCAACCGGCGCTTCCTCTCCTATTTTCCCCACCGGGAGGTAGATGTACTGGAGGGGATGGACCGCCGGGCGAAGGAGGAGCTCATCTTCATCGG
>CALXGC010000072.1 GCA_944387755.1 uncultured Oscillospiraceae bacterium
GCGCGACGACCCGGCGCGCCCAAAAGCCTCCCCCTTCGGGGGAGGTGCCGAGCGAAGCGAGGCGGAAGGGGTAAAAACAACGGGTGAAGCGCCGGGCGAAGCGAGGCGGAAGGGGTAAAACGCGGGCCCCCGCAGGCCGCCCCTACTCCAACGCGAAAATCTCCATGGGGTCAAAATCGGGGAATTCCTTGTTTTTGTACTCCAGAAGGGCGGCGGTGCAGTTGACGCAGTTGTTTTCGATGGCCAGGTTCAGCAGCTCCGTCACCTGGGCAAGGGTAAAGCGGTCCAGCACGTCCGCCACCGTGACGTCGTCTTTTTTCACCCGCTCTGTAGCCAGCAGTCTGTCCAGCCGGGCCAGGACATGGTTGGCCGCCCGGCTGGTTTTTTTGACCCGCAGCTCTCCGAAGACGACGTCGATGTCCTCTCCTCTCCAGTTGTCCGGTGGCTCTGTCAGATCGCACTCCAGCTCCAGATCTGCAAAGCCGGCGTACAGCTCATAGAGCTCGCCGTAAAAATAAAACTCAATGCCGTGCTTGCTCTGGCTCCGCAGCCGGTTGGCCCGCAGGGTCATCCCCTGGTACCGGTCCGCCCGGATTGCGCCGAAATCCTCCACCGGCTCCCACACCTGCTCAAAGAGCTGCTTCAGCCCGTGAGAGGTGAAGTATTTCTGCCAACGCGCCAGGTCCTCTCTCTCCATCTCCATGGGATGGGCCACTTTTACCGGCTCTTCCCCCACCGCATAGGGCTGTCCGGCGGAGTCCGCCGTCCCCTGGGGCGTCATGGTGAAGGTCTTCTGGCCCTGAGACCACACCAGCAGGCGGGCAAGCTGCCGGAGCAGGGGATTCTGGAAGTACACCAGCTTCCAGTTCTCCGCCGACTCCTCCTCGCCGTTCAGGAAGCGCTGAAACAGCAGATTGGTCCGCTCCTTCACAATGGTCTTGATGTCTTTTTTCAGCCGGACAAAATCTTTTTTGGCTTTTTCGTACTTCTCCGGATCTGTCCCCTTCTTGGGCATGACCCGGACGGCTTTCCCCGTCTCCTGGTCCCAGAGGGTGAAGGTCAAGTCCTCCCTCATGCAGGCCGCCGCCGTCTTGCCGCCCAAATCATAGTACTTTTTTCCCTCCTGGTCCAGCCCCGGGTTGGCCAGTATCGTATCCCGGAGCGTCTGTTCCGACATGCCGCGCATCTTCGCGTACAAGAACAAACATGTGTCCCCCCTGTAACAGAGCCAGCGTATGGCGGTCTTGGTGTCGCTGTAATAGAGGCAATGCCCGGCGCGGTTCTCCCAGTCCCGCCCCCGTGCGCCCCAGCTGCTGAACACATGCCACAGCTTCATCTGTTCCAGGAGCTCCTGAATCTGATCCTCGTCGCCGTACCGGCAGTAGGCGGGAATGAAAGGCCCCGCGTTGTCCTTGGAAAAGACCTGTTTGTGCAGGAAGTCCATCAGGGCGCCCCGGTCCAGTCCGGCGGCGATGGGGTCCAAATTTTTCTGAATGGCCTTCAAGTTTTCCGCGGTATAACCGTCATAACCGCCATTGTCCAACTGAAATGCAATCAGCCAAATCAGGGCCTCTTTGGAGCACAGCTCCTCCGAATCCGCATAGGGAATCCCCCGCTCCACCAGCGTTTGCAGCTCCTTTACCGCGGGCGTCACCTGCCACTGCTCCCAGACCAGCCGCTCCACCGGATTCTCCGGGGGCCGGACGGCCTGGCCGTCCTCCGGAACGAGATATTTCCGCAGTCTGACGTCGCTCTCCAGTCCGGTGAGAACGGGACACTTCTTCTCCCTGGCCACGGCGCAGAACGCCCGGAGGTCCTCCTCCTTTACCTGCTTCTGCCACTCCAGCACAAAGGCCGCGCTCTGCGTCCAGGCCGCTTTTTTGGGCCTCTTCTCCGCCGCCAGCAGCGCCGTCATGGCCGGAACCACATCCCCGGCCAGCTCCGGGCGGCGGCGGATCTGCCGCTCCACCGCGTCCTGCCAGGTTTTCGCAGCCTGGTAGACAACCACATAGGCCAGGTCCTCCCCGTCAGAGAACTCCGTCAGTTCGGTCATTTCAAGGGAGAGCTTTTGCGCCGTCCGCAGAAACTTGGGCTCCACCGTGAAACGGGGAACGCTCCCATCCCAATAAAACCAGGCAATCCGCTGTGTGTCCGGGGAGAGCGTAACCTGTTTCAGCGCCGTACAGCCCTTGAAGCTGAGGGGCTTCATCTCCGTCACTTTTGGCGGAAAGACAATTTCAGTCAGGCTGGAGCAGTTCTCAAAAGCATGCTCTTCCACCGATTTCAAGCTCTCCGGCAGCGCAACGGCGGTCAGACCCGCACAGCCGGAAAAGGCGTACGCCCCGATTCTCTCAACACCCTCCGGGACCGCCGCCGCGCCGCAGGCGGCGCTCCAGCTGACCAGCGTCAGGCCGTTTTCGCCGTCCCGGCAGTACAGCGCGCCGCCCTCCGCGTACAAAACCGGGTTCTCCGGGTCCACCTGAAGCGCCGTCAAATTCCCGCAGCCTGCCAGGGTCTCCCCGTCCAGCGCCGTCACGCCTTTGGGAATTCTCAGCGCGGTTAATCCGGCGCAGCCGGAGAAAGCGCCTTTCCCAATGGCGGTCAGTCCGCCGGCGCCGCTGACCTGTGTCAGACCGGTACAGTTCTCAAAGGCGCAGTTCCCAATGTTCGTCAATTTTTCAGGCAGATTTATCTGCGTCAGACCGGTACAATTTTGAAACGCGCAGTCGGAGAGAATAATCAACCTTGCAGGAAGCGTCACTTGGACCAGGCTGACACACCCCGAAAAGGCGCGCTCCCAAATATAAGTCAAACCGTCCGGAAAGCTGACCTGTGTCAGGCCCGTGCAGCCCTCAAAAGCGCCGCCCAAAATTGCGGTCAAGCTGTCCGGGAACGCGGCCTGCGTCAGGCTCGTGCAGTTTCGAAACGCGTCGTACCCAATTTTAGTCAAGCCGTCCGGGAATGCGGCCTGCGTCAGAGCCGTGCAGTTTTGAAACGCGTTGTCCTCAATTTTAGTCAAGCCGTCCGGGAACGCAGCCTGCGTCAGGCCCGTACAGCCCTCAAAAGCGCTCCACCCAATTTCGGTTAAGCTGTTCGGGAACGTAACCTGTGTCAGGCCCGTGCAGTCCTGAAAAGCCTGCCGCCCAATTTCCGTCACCCCCTCCGGGATGACCACCGCTCCGCCGGAGCCGTTGTACTTGGTCAAAACGCCGTCTTCAATGACAAAATCCTGGTTGCCGCTCATGGTTGCTTCCTCCTTGTTTTTCAATATTGCGTTTATTTGAGGCTGACGGTGACGTTCCCAGACAGGTCGGTCCGGTAAATCTGCGCGCCGGAGGCGGCGATGCGCTCCAGCGTCCCCTGGGCGGGGTGGCCGTACCGGTTGTCCGCCCCCACGGAGATCAGAACATAGTCCGGCTGAATCTGGTCCAGCAGCGCCTGGGAGGTGGAATATTTGGAGCCGTGGTGTCCCGCCGCCAGCACCTCCACCTCCGGAAACGCCGTGTGCTCCAGCAACAGGCGCTCCACATCCGCCCCCATATCGCCGGTAATCAGCACGTCGAACTCCCCCTGAGAGGACAGAAACGCCAGCCCCTCCTCGTTGGTCTCCCCGCTGCCCAGGGGCGCAAAGAGACGGATGGTCCGGCCGTCTGCAAAGGTCAGAGCCGTGTCCGTCCGGACGTATAAAATTTCCGTTCCCCGCTCCTCCGCCAGGGCGAGAATCTCCTGCCGCACGGGGTTCTCCCCGTCCACATCGGGAATGGCCAGCCGGTCCACCTCCATCCGGCGCAGAAGCTGGACAACGCCGTTGGCGTGGTCCTCATGGAAGTGGGTCAGCACCAGCAGGTCCAGCCGCCGGACGCCCCGGTCGCCGAGATACCCCATGGCAATATCCCCGGCGTTTTCCGGCCCGTCTCCGCCGCAGTCCACCAGGGCCGTAAATCCGCCGGAGCGCACCAGGACGCTCTGTCCCTGGCCCACATCCAGCGCCGTCACCGCCCCGGCTCCCTGCCAGAAGCTCAGGCTGTTGAACAGCATTGCCAGACAAAGGGTAAATACGCCGGCACAGGCGGGAAAAATCCACCGCCGTTTTCCCCGCTGAAGCAGGGTAAACAACACCAGCAGATAGACGAAGACCAGCCATGCCCGGTAATAAAACGTGTCCAGGGTCACGGCGGAGAACGCCGGCTGTGCCAGCGCCCCAATCATCCAGTTTAAATAGCCGCCCAGGAGGGACAAAAGCTTCGCCAGCGGCACGGCCAGGGGAAGCGGCGTCATTCCCAAAAGGCCCAGCAGCAGGCTCCCGCCGAACAGTCCGCCCACCGCCCAGAGGGTGAGCAGATTGGACAGCAGAGAGATCAGCGGCACCGAGTTGAAGTACAGCGCCGTCAGCGGCGTGGTGAACACGCCGGCCCCCACGGTGGCCGACAGCGTGCCGGCCAGGATATACAGCGCCCTCCGGATAAACCAGCCGGGACTGCCCCGCTCCGCCCCGGCAAAGGGCAGGCAGGCCGTCAAACCGGCCTGTATCCGCCCGGTACACAGCAGAATGCCCGCCACCGCCGCAAAGGAGAGCTGAAGCCCCACATTGGCGGCGGAAAATGGGTTCCACAGCAGCAGAAGCAGCAGCGCCGTCCCCAGGGCGGTGGCGCTGTCCCGCTCCCGGCCCAGCACCGGCGCGATTTGCAGGAGCAGAATCATCACCGCCGCCCGGACAATGGACGGCGTACAGCCGGCCATCAGGGTAAACAGGATGGAGACGGGAATCAGCACCAGCGCGGTCCCCCGGCGGCTTCCGCCCAGCAGCAGGGCCAGCAGTCCGGCCAGAAACGCCAGGTGGGAGCCGGACACCGCCACCGTGTGACTCAGGCCCGTGCGCCGCAGGTCGGCGTTGAAGCCCTCGGTCAAATCCTCCCGGTTTCCCGTGGCCAGCGCCTTGGCCAGCGGCGCGGTCTCCGCCGGAAACAGGCGGTCCAGACTCTCCTCCAGGGCGCGGGCCCACCAGGCCGGCCAGTTCCGAAGCGGCGGAACCGCCGGGCGCTCCGCCTCCAGGCTGCCGTAGCCCTGGGCGGTGAGAAAGATACCCTGGGCGGTGTAATAGCTGGTTCTCTCTCCGGAGACGGTCCTGTCCGCCAGAGCGCAGTGGGCCACCATCTCAATCCGGTCCCCCGGCACCAGCGCCGCTCCCTGTTCATCCAAATAGAGCAGCGTCTCAATTTCCGGACCGGACTCCGGCTCCAGGCGTACCCGAACCGACCAGCCGTACTCCGTCTCCTGGGGCCACTGGTCCACAGTTCCCTGGAGACGGATGGTCACATCGTCCAGCCTTTGGGCCGGAGCCCAGAAAATTGCCGTGTACCCGGCCCACCAGAAAAATCCCAGCGCCAATCCCGCCGCCGCCCAGCGCGCCGCCCGCCGCTCCCGGACATACCGCCGCCAGGGAATCCAGGCCGCCGCCAAGAGCAGCAGAAATATCCCGCCCAACAGCAGCGGATTGCCCCTCTCCGGGACATATGCGCACCACAGCGCCGCCGCCGAAAAGGAAAAGGAGAAGATCGCCAGCTTCCGCACGGAATCTCCTCCTCTCACAAAAATATGCGCTTGTATTATAGCAGATTTCCACAAACAGTACAAGAAGAATCGCACAAATGTATGGTTTTCCCACCTGTCACCGGGCCGTCAGCGTCACCAGCACCAGCTCCGGAGCGTTCCAGAGCCTGGGGAAGGGCGTCCCGTTGCCCAGGCCCCGGCTGACCACCACCCGCGCGCCGCCCGCCCGGTACACCCCTGCGGTGTACTGGGGCAGAACGCCCTCGTCCGGCGCAAACAGCGGCCCCACCAGGGGCAGGCGCACCTGACCTCCGTGGGCGTGACCGGAAAACACCAGGTCCGCGCCGCTCTGGGCGTACTCCCCCATCAGGCTGGGCCGGTGGGACAGCAGGATATTCAGCGCCCCCTCCGCCAGCAGGTCCCGCACCCGCTCCGGCAGCTCCCGCCGGGCCTGTTCGCAGCCCTGGGGATGAAAGGTCAGGTCCCGCATTCCAATCAGATTCACCGGCACGCCGTTCCAGCGCCGCAGCGCCGCCCCGTCCTCCAGCACCGTCACGCCGGCCTTCTCCAGGCCCTCCCGCAGCTCCGGCCAGCAGGGGTTGTCCGCCTCGTGATTGCCGGGGACGAAATAGGCCGGGGCCTGCTCCGCCGCCATCGCCGCCAGAGACAGCGCCGGGCGCAGATCTCTGTCCTCCCGGTTGACCAAGTCGCCGGTTATGACCAGCAAATCCGGCGCGGCCTGCCGCAGGGCCTGCTCCAGCCCGTCCTGAATTGCCGCGCTGTGTACGTCGGAGAGCTGGGCAATTTTCAGACCGTCCAGGCCCTCCAGGCCCGCCGGCAGGGCAATCTCATACCGGGTCACAGTCAAACCGCTCTGCCACGCCCACGCCGTCCCGGCGCACAGAGCCGCGGCCCCCGCCAGCAGAACTGCTCCCGCCTTCCATCTCTTCTTCTCCATAGCCGTCCTCCTGTGCAATAAAATCACAGATAGGATACCACAGATCTTTCTCCAAAGCCAGGCCATTTCATCTAGTCCTTCCACTCAAACAGAACGTCCCGTCCCCGGACAAACGGCCCGGCATAGGGATAGCCCCTCTCGTGGAAAATCCCCACATACTCCACCACCACAGTCTGCCCCCTCCACTCCGTCACAAAGTCGATGTTGGAGGTGAGAAACAGCCGGAAGCCCGCATATACCGCCGCCGCCGTCAGAAAGACCGCCGCCCCCAGCAGAGACAGCCACTTCAGCCAATCCGGCCGGTCCGGGTTGTCAATCAGCGTCTTTGCGGCGCCGGCGGCCCCGGCGCACAGCGTCCCCAACAGGGCAAACAACAGCAGGGATTTCACCCACCGCCGCCAGCTCAGCCCGGCCAGAGACAGCAGAGCCTCCCCGCCGAAGCGCAGAAGAACCAGCAGCGCCGCCGCGGAGAGGAGAATTCTGAGCTTCTTATTTCTCTGCATGGTCCTGTTCCTCCTCCGGCACGTACTCCAAAATATCCCCCGGCTGACAGTCCAGCGCCTTACAGATGGCCTCCAGGGTGGAGAAGCGCACCGCCCGCGCCCTGTTGTTCTTTAAAATGGACAGGTTGGCCATGGTGACGTCCACCTTCTGGGCCAGCTCTCCCAGGGACATCTTCCGCCTGGCCATCATCACGTCCAGATTCACCACAATTCCCATGGACTTCTCCCCTCTCAAATGGTCAGGTCCTGGTCTTCTTTCAGCTCCGCCGCCTGCCGGAACAGGGCGGACATGACCAGAAACAGCAGCCCGCCCATAAAGAAGGCCGGAATGGCCAGCGCGTTGTAGGTAAACAGAGGCGCTAAATTCTTCAGCGCGCACACCTGCCACAAAAACCGGACCAGCGCGGCGGCGCTGACTCCCCAGCAGCACAGCGCCGCCCGCCGCAGCGCTCTGGCATTGGACATCTGAAAGGGGTTTTTTGCCAAAATTGTGGCCAGCACCCCCTTCGCCTGCCGCAGAATCCCGGCGGTGCACAGGCCGCAGGCCAGCAAAAACAGGCTTCCGCCCAGATGAAGCAGCTCCGGCTCCATCCATACAAACACCCAGCTCAGCAGCACGCCAACCACCGCGGCCATCACAATGTCGTCCTCCCCGTGGTGGACAATGCTGCCTGCAAATTCCCGCGTGCCCTCCAGCAGGCTGTGGGGGTCGTAATACAGCAGGCCGGGGAGCAGCGCCAGCGCGGCGATATTGACCCACAGCGCCGCCGTCACCAGGACATTCAGAAGCCGGGCCAGCTTTTGCACTTTCGTCTGTTCCATGGAAAATCCCTCCTTCATTCTTACCGGAAGGATATCACACACTATATTGATTGTCAATGTATTTTTATTGTTTTTCGATAAACTAATAGAGCTACAGGGGACCGGCACGGCGGCCCCTGGGTCTCTCTCACTGTACCAGCGCCTGGGCGTACCGCTTCAGCGCCTGCCGGCGCTGCCGCCAGTCGGGCATTCTTTTGTCCATGGCGGCGTAGAAGCCGGGACCGTGGTCCGGGTGGAGGAAGTGGACCAGCTCGTGGAGGGCCACATAGTCCCGCAAAGACGCCGGGCAGCGGGCCAGGGCGGTGTTCAGGGTGATATACCCCTGCCGGTAGTGGCAGTTGCCCCACTGGCTCCTCATTTTCCGCAGCTTAATCTGGGGAAAGGGCGCCGCTCCAGCCACCAGGGGATAGACCCGCTCCACCGCCTCCCGCAGCAGCTTCACGCACGCGCTCCGGTCCGGCTCCGGAGGCAGCGCCGGGGGCTCCGGCCGCTGGGAGAGGCGGCGGAAAATCCAGCCGCTTTTCTCCGCCACAAAGGCGTCCGCCCGCGCCGGAGAACACCCCATGGGGACGGACAAAAACACGCCGCCCCGGCAGTCCAGGCGGAGATTCAGATTTTTGACCCGCTTCCACGCCAGCCGGTAAGTGACCGGCCCCTCCGGCGTCATAACCGTCCGTTCCTGCTCCATTGTGTCAAATACAGCCCAGCATACGTTCAAACACCCGGTAGTTGGAGTCGTCCCGCGGCGGGCAGTACACCGCAAACTCGATGGCCTGAAAGAACGGGCGGTATGCCTGGACGGCTGTTTTCATGGCCTCCGCCACAATTTCCGGCGGATTCCGGAAGGCTCCGCAGCCGAATGCGCCGAGGATGACAACCTCGTTTCCTTCCGCCGCCGCAATGCTCAGAATCCGGCGCACGCGCTTCTCGTGGAGCTGCCGCAGCGCCTGCTTTCCAATTTGGACGCCCTGCTCTCCGTCCCCCTCGTTCATCCGATTGCCGGGGCGCTCCCGGAGATTGGGGGCCGCGCAGGTCAGCACGTTGACCGTGTACCAGCTCTCCGGCGGCAGAGTCTGCGGGACGGCGGCGTCTGTCTTGAAGACCGTCACCCCTGGGGTATAAATACAGTCGTCATTGTGCAGCGGATTTTTCTGGGCGCGGTGGGGGGCGTAAAACCCTTCCCACATACGTCTCTCAACCAAGCTGAAATACAGGGACGAACAGCGGCAAATTGCCTCCTCCTGGGCGGAGGAGCCCTGCGCCACTCCGCCTCCGGGATTTGTGGCGGAGGCAAAATTCAGCACGCAGACTTTTCGGCCGGGATAGGCGGAGGCGGCCTCCAGGGTACGCTTCTTACTGACCGCCGCCTGCGCCGGGCGCATATACCGGCGGGCCGGCCTCCACGTCTCTTCCTCCGATTCCAGGATCAGCTTCTGCGCCGCGTTTGCCGCGGCAATGGCCTGTATCAGCCTGGGATTGCTTCTGCACTGCCGCTGTGTGTCCTCAAAAACCTTTCTATTTTCTTCGCGGCCCATCGTTTTTTCTCCTCCCGTCGTTTGAGTGTGGAATAAAAAGAGTCCGGGGAAATGAATTTCCTCGGACTCTCAGGGACATGCGCCTATTTCGCGGGGACAGGCGCGGCAAACTCAGTGGATCATGCTGGCCACTTCGGCGGCGAAGTCCTCTTCCTTCTTCTCGATGCCCTCGCCGGTCTGGAAGCGGGTGAAGGCCTTGACGGAGATGGAACCGCCGAGCTGCTTAGCCACCTGGGCGATATACTCCTCCACGGAGATCTTGTTCTCCTTCACGAAGGCCTGCTGGAGCAGGCAGTTCTCCTCGTAGTACTTGCCGATGCGGCCCATGACCATCTTCTCAATGATGTTCGCGGGCTTCTTGGCGTTCTTGGGGTCCTCCTTGGCCTGGATCATCAGGATTTCCTTCTCCTTGTCCAGGGTGGACTGGTCCACGTCGGACTTGTCCAGGTAGGCGGGGTTCATAGCCGCAATCTGCATGGCGATGTCCTTGCCCAGCTCCGTGACCTTACCGGCCTCGATGCCCTCCACGGCCAGGTTCACCAGCACGCCGATCTTGCCGCCCATGTGGATATAGGGCACGTTCACGCCGTCGGCATAGCGGACAAAGCGGCGGATCTGGATGTTCTCGCCGATGGCCAGCACCTTGTCGGCGGTGACGTCGGCCACGGTGCGGTCGGTGCCGGGGTAGGTGGCGGCCTTCAGGGCCTCCACGTCGGCGGGATTGTCGTTGGCCACGATGTTGGCCAGATCCTTCACGAAGCCCTGGAACACCTCGTTCTTGGCCACGAAGTCGGTCTGGGAGTTGACCTCGATCACCACACCCACGCCGTTGTCGGCCACGATGGCGTAGGACACGCCCTCGGCGGCGACCTTGCCGGCCTTCTTGGTCTGGGCAGCCAGACCCTTCTCACGCAGCCACTCGATGGCCTTGTCAAAATCGCCCTCGGCCTCGGTGAGGGCCTTCTTGCAGTCCATCATGCCCACGCCGGTCATC
>CALXGC010000073.1 GCA_944387755.1 uncultured Oscillospiraceae bacterium
AGTTGCGTTTACAGACGATCCTCCATGGAGAAAGAGGTGAAGATACAATGAAGGCAGGAATTCATCCCGACTATCAGCAGACCACCATCCGGTGCGCCTGCGGCAACGTGATCGAGACTGGTTCTACCAAGAAGGACATCCGCGTGGAAGTTTGTTCCAAGTGTCACCCCTTCTACACCGGCAAGCAGAAGATGGTGGATACCGGCGGACGTGTCAGCCGCTTCAACAAGAAGTTCGGTTTCGACAAGAAGTAAGATTGCGCTTGAAAAGCCGCACCGTGATTTCGGTGCGGCTTTTTCTCTTCTGCGCCGGGCAAGCCGGGCCGGAAAAACGCATACAATGAAAAGACGTCTGTTTAGGAGGAATTGCTATGCTCAAAAGAATCGACCCCAAGACCATCGGGAAAAACGTGTTCTCCCTCATCGGGGACCAGTGGATGCTCATCACCGCCGGCACGGCGGAGGCGTGCAATACCATGACCGCCTCCTGGGGCGGCCTGGGCGTGATCTGGGGCGCGCCGGCGGCCACCTGCTACATCCGGCCCCAGCGGTATACCAAGGAGTTTGTGGACCGGGAGGCGTTCTTCACCCTCTCCTTCTTTGGGGAGGAGTACCGGAAAGCCCTGTCTCTGTGCGGCAGCAGGAGCGGCCGGGATGTGGATAAGGCGGCGGAGTGCGGCTTCACCGTAAAGGCGGCGGAGTGCGGCGCCCCCTACTTTGAGGAGGCGGAGCTGGTGCTGGTGTGCCGCAAGCGCTTTGCCCAGCCCATGGACCCCGCCCTCATCCCGGAGGACGTAAAGGAGCGGTGGTATCCGGCCAGGGACTACCACACCATGTATATCGGGGAAATTGTGGAGGCCTATCAGAAGTAAGGGGCGCTCCAAACGACACCAAAGAATTTCGGAGGTTTTATGACCGAAACGAACATCGAACAACATAAGGACCGGGCGGTGCTGGCAGGCCTGTCCGCCTTCCGGCTGGAGCGGGAGGAGAACGCCACGGAGGAGTCCATGGAGGAGCTTGCCGACCTGCTGGAGACGGCGGGAGGCGAGTGCGTGGGCATGGTTTTGCAGCAGAAGGACAGCCCCGACCCCCGCACGTTCATCGGCGAGGGCAAGGTGGCCGAGGTGCGGGAGCTGGTAAAGGCCATGGACGCCAATATGGTCATCTTTGACAACAGCCTGTCCCCCTCCCAGCAGCGGGTGCTCAGCCAGGAGCTGAAGGTCCAGGTGCTGGACCGCTCCGCCCTGATTCTGGACATCTTCGCCCAGCGGGCCCGGACGAGAGAGGGCCGCCTCCAGGTGGAGCTGGCCCAGTATAAATATCTGCTGCCCCGGCTGCTGGGCATGTGGACCCACCTGGAGCGCCAGGAGGGCGCCATCGGCACCCGCGGCCCCGGCGAGACCCAGCTGGAGAGCGACCGGCGGCACATCCACCGGAAAATCGCCAAGCTGGAGTCCGAGCTGAAGGAGGTCCGCCGGGTCCGGGCCACCCAGCGGGAGCGGCGCATCAAAAATGAGGTCCCTGTGGTGGCCATTGTGGGCTATACCAACGCGGGCAAGTCCACTCTGCTGAATAAACTCACCGGGGCGGCCATCCCCGCCAACAACCGGCTGTTCGACACCCTGGACACCACCACCCGCACGCTGGAGATTTCTGACACCTGCACCGTCCTCCTGTCGGATACCGTGGGCTTCATCCGCAAGCTGCCCCACCATCTGGTGGAGGCCTTTAAGGCGACTCTGGAGGAGCTGGAGTATGCCGACCTGCTGCTCCATGTCATTGACGCCTCCAATCCGGAGTGGCGGGAACAGGCGGCGGTGGTGGACCAGCTCATCCAGGAGCTGGGGGCCCAGCAGACCCCCTGTATTGAGGTCTTTAACAAGTGCGACCTGTGGACCGGGGAGATCCGCCCCCACGGGGAGAACATCGTGTCCATCTCCGCCAAGACCGGCGAGGGCCTGGACAGCCTGCTGAAGGCCATCGGGGACCGCCTGGACACCGGAGCCAAGCGCGTCACCATCCATCTGCCCTATGACAAGGGGGGACTGGTGGAGCGCCTCTACCAGGAGGCCAGGGTGGAGAAGGTGGACTACGGCGCGACCATCGACGTGGTGGCTGTGTGCACCCCCAAGACCATCGGCCAGCTGGGCCCCCTGGTGGAGGGCTGGAAGCCCCGCCGGGAGCCCTGGGAGGATTAGGGCGTGCGGCATGCGACGGGGAATGAAGTGAGAATGACACGGTTGGAGACACAGCGTCTGCTCCTGCGCCCCTTTACGGAGGAAGACGCGGCGGACCTGTATGCGTACGCCAAGGACCCCAGGGTGGGCCCGCCCGCCGGGTGGCCGCCCCATAAGAGCGAGGCGGACAGCCTGGGGATCATCCGCACGGTCTTTGCCGCCCCCAACACCTTTGCGGTGGCGGACCGGGCTTCCGGGAGGGTCATCGGCTCGGCTGGGTTCACCGGAAACAGCCGCGCGGAGTTTCCCGCCCCCAACGACGAGCTGGGCTACGCCCTGAGCCCGGCGTTCTGGGGCCGGGGCCTCATGCCCGAGGCGGTCTCGGAACTGCTGCGGCATGCCTTTGAGGAGATGGGGCTGGCCGCCGTGTGGTGCAGCCACTACACGGACAACCCACAGTCCCGGCGGGTCATTGAAAAGAGCGGCTTCCTCTTTCAGTTTGAGGCGCCCATCCTGGACGGGCCCTCCGGCGCGCAGAAGCCCGCCTGGTTTTACCTGCTTACCAAAGAGGCCTGGTCCCGGCGGTGAGGGCGTCTCCTCTATCGGATGGGGCCTGGACGAGCCCTCAAAATCCAACCGGCGAGGTGTATCCATGACAGAGTATTATATCCCAACCCAATCCAGCGAGACGGAATTTGTGGAGAAGCGCTCCCGCTTTATTGGCCGCGTGTGGCGGGTGGACAGCGAGGAGGAGGCCCGCGCCCGGATTGAGGAGACGAAGAAAAGGCACTATGACGCCCGGCACAACTGCTGGTGTTATCTGCTCAAGGACGGGCCGGTGCGCTACTCCGACGACGGGGAGCCCCAGGGGACGGCGGGACAGCCCATGCTCAGCGTGTTCCAGCGGGAGGGCGTGGTCAATGCGGCGTGCGTGGTGACGCGGTATTTTGGCGGCATTCTGCTGGGGGCGGGCGGCCTGGTGCGGGCCTATACCCAGAGCGCCAAGGACGCCCTGGACGCGGCGGGTATCTCTGTGGTCCGCCGGTGGGTGGAGATTCTGCTGCCCTGCTCTTATGCCCAGTATGAGCGGGTGAAGCTGGAGACGGAGCGCGCCGGCGGCGTGGTGGCCGAGACGGACTATGGCTCTGACATCGCGCTGACGGTGCTGCTGCCGGAGGAGAGGGCGGAGGCATACCTGGCCCATATGCTGGATGTGACCGCCGGCTCGGTGGAGGGCATGGTGTGCGGCGAACGGTTCCAGGCTGTGCCCTGGCGGCCGGCTGGAGAGCCGTGAGTATATTTTTTTGAGTATATTTTTAAGGTAGAAAAGGAAAACGCCGGACGGGTTTTTGAAGCTCGTCCGGCATTTTTTGCTTGAAGGGACGGCGCCAAAAAAGCGGGATGAAAAATAGCACAAGCGGAATTTTGTTTTGGGGAGGGAAGTAGTCTATTTTTTACAATACAGAGGGCGGAAAATTTTTTATGATAGCACAAAAGCAAAAATAAGATATTGTAAATAGTAGAAATGCACAGGGAAAACGGCCTCCGGTGCGCCGGATTTTCCTGGGGACTTGTGTGGCATTTGTGAGGATATGCGCTGAACCCGGCCTGAAAAGAGGAAATTCCACATTTTTGAAGGAAATCTTTCGTGAATGCGGGCCGGGAAGATACCATAAAATTGCACAAAAAAGTGGGATACTGTTTAGAGCGTTTGACGTGATTGACATTCGGTTTGGATTGAATTATAATATTCCCCAGAAAACGGACGCTTTATGACGAAAACTTGTACAGAAACACAAAGGCATACAGAGGCCTCAGAGCGAAAGAAAGCCTGCATTTGGCGGAAAACCTGCATGATTTTGGATAAAAATTCGCTCTGCAAAGCATATTTCCAGCGCCCTGCAAGTTGGACAAAAGCGCGGCATGTCAGAAAAAACGGCGGCGGCTTCGGTTCCAATTTGGATAATCTGAGTTTGAGGTAGAGACGAGACGAAACCAAACGGGTTCTCCGCTGGCAGGAGGTGAACGAAGCGGCGGGGAAGAGCAGAAAATCCCACCAGGTGAGTGGACCCAAAATTGAAATCAAAAGGAGAATGCGAAAATGAAGAAAGTACTTAGCCTTGCGGTATCTCTTTCCCTGATGACGGTTCTGCTGACCGCCTGCGGCGGCGGGGATTCCAGCGGCGGCTCCGATGACGGCGGCGCGTCCGGCGGCACCAAGGAGATCGTTTTGGGACACGTTTACGCGGAGAACCACAACACCAACAAGGCCTGCCTGGCGTTTAAGGACTACATCGAGTCCGAGTCCGGCGGCACCATGACCGTGAACGTCCAGGGCAACAGCGTGCTGGGCGGCGACGAGGCCATGATCGAGATGTGCGCCGAGGGCACCGTCACCATGATGATCCCCTCCACCTGCACCATGGAGATGTACGCGCCTGAGTGGGCCATTGCCAGTATCCCCTATCTGTACTCCTCCCCGGAGGATTGCTTCGCCGCTATGGACGGCAGCGTGGGCGACTATCTGAAGTCCACCCTGGACGGCACCGACTACGTCTGCGTGGGCTTTAACTCCAACGGCATCCGCTCCATGACCAACAACGTCCGTCCCATCACCCAGGCCGACGACCTGAACGGCATCAAGATGCGCGTGATGAGCAGCGCCACCTATGTGGACTGGATGAATGCTCTGGGCGCCAACGCCACCCCCATGGGCTACAACGAGCTGTTCAGCAGCCTGCAGTCCGGCACCGTGGACGGCCAGGAGAACGCCCCCTCCATGATTTGGGAGTCCGCCTTCTATGAGGTGCAGAGCTACCTGTCCATCACCGAGCACGTGTACGACCTGAACGCCATCATTGTCAACCGCAACTTCTATGAGGGCCTGACCGACGAGGAGAAGGAGATCTTCGACAACGGCGTGAAGACCTACATGATCGACCAGCAGCGTGACGCCGAGATCGGCGACACCCAGAGCTACATCGACCAGATCGAGGCCGAGGGCAGCACCGAGGTCAACTACCTGGACGACGCCGCCAAGCAGACCTTCCGCGACAAGCTGGCTGACTTCTATGCCGAGTACCGCGAGAAGCTGGGCGACGAGATCTGGGATCTGGTGGCCGAGTATCAGTAATCCAACGTTCTACGGACTGTATCAGGGCGCCGCAAGGCGCTCTGATACAGTCCGGGACTCCGTATGAGAGGGAGGTAGACGATGAACGCCCTGAAAAAGTTGGTCCATGTGTATGACAAACTGGAGGAGTACCTGCTTGTCTACACAATGGCGGCCTGCGTAGTAATTGTTTTTGCACAGGTGCTGTGCCGGTATGTGCTCAACCAGTCTCTGTCCTGGAGTGAGGAGCTGACCCAGTACCTGTTCGTTTGGCTGATCTGGCTGGGCACCAGCCTGGCGGCCAAGTACAAGGAGCACATTGCTCTGACCATCGTGCTGGATGCCCTGAGCGAGAAGGGGCGCTGTGTCCTGGACGTCATCATCAAGCTGATTTGGATCGGCATCTGCGTGTTTATGCTGGTGGTGGGAATCGACGTTGTGTCCGCGATGTTTGAGCGCGGCAGAACTTCCTTCTCCATGCCCTGGCTGCATGTGTGGGTGGTCTATCTGGCGGTTCCGTTCAGCCAGGGTATCCTGACGCTCCGCCTGTTTTTCCAGATGCTTGACGACATTAAGAGGCTGATTCATGGGACCCCCAGCGCCCAGAACAGCAGTGAAGGGGGCTGAGCGCGATGTTGCCTGTAATCGTTCTGTTCGGAAGCTTTATCGTTTTTGTTCTCATCGGCGTACCCATCGGGTACTCCATCGCCGTGTCCACCGTGATTACCCTGGCCGGTTTTACCGACATGCAGCTGTCCATGGTGGTCCAGAACTGCGTCACCGGCGTGCAGTCCTTCTCGCTGATGGCCATTCCGTTCTTCATCCTGGCTGGTAACTTGATGAGCACCGGCGGCGTGGCCCGGCGCATCGTGGACTTTGCAAAGGTCTGCCTGGGCTGGATCACCGGCGGTCTGAGCCTGGTGACGACGGCCGGCTGTATGTTCTTTGCGGCCATCTCCGGCTCCGCCATGGCGACGACCTCTGCCATCGGCTCCATCATGATTCCGGAGATGGAGAAGGACGGCTATGAGCGCTCCTTCAGCGCCTCTCTGGCTGCCGCCGCCGGCTCCATCGGCGTTATCATCCCGCCCTCCGTCCCCTTCGTCATCTACGCGGTGGTGGTGGGCACCTCCATCGGCGACCTGTTCATCGCCGGCGTGCTGCCCGGCGTCATGATGGGTATTGCCCTGATGATTGCCAGCATCATTATCTGCCACAAGAAGGGCTGGAAGGGCCACGGCGCGCCCCCCTCCCCCAAGAAGCTTGTCGTCTCCTTTATTGACGCCTTCTGGGCCCTGCTGACCCCGGTTATCATTCTGGGCGGCATCTACGCCGGCATCTTCACCGCCACTGAGGCGGCGGTTGTGGCCGTGGTGTACGCCATCTTCGCCAGTATGGTGATTTACCGCGAGATGGGCTGGAGAGACCTCTATCAGGCCTTCTTTGACAGCGTGAAGCTCAACGGCGTCATCGTCTTCATGGTGGGTACCGCCACCGCGTTCGCCAGCTACCTGTCTATCCGCCAGATTCCCGCCACCATCGCTGCGGTGCTGACCAGCATCACGGACAACAAGATTATCCTCCTGCTGATCATCAACCTGTTCCTGCTGTTCCTGGGCTGCCTGATGGACAACATTCCGGCGACCATCATCCTCTCTCCCATCCTGCTGCCTGTGGTGGAGCAGATGGGCATGACTCCCACCCAGTTCGGCGTCATGCTGACCATGAACCTGGCCATCGGCTTCTGCACGCCTCCCTATGGCTCCGACCTGTTCGTGGCCGCCTCTGTGTCCGGCGTGAAGATTGAAGCAATGATGAAGTACATGGTGTGGTTTATCCTCGCCCTGCTGGTGGTGCTGGCCCTGACCACCTACGTCCCGTTCTTCACCCAGGGCATCGTGGACATCATGAAGGGATAACCCCCAATTTTACAGCATTAAAAAGCCCCCCTGGTGTTCCTGCCCCCTGCGGGGCGGGAACACACAAAAAAATTGAAACTTAAAAATTTGAGTTTGAGATTTAGAGATTAGGAAAGGATGTTTTCTGTTATGACACAGGCCGAGAGATGTAAAGCGGTCATGCCGCCGATGGCGCTGCATGGAGACGACGCGCCGTGCGTGGTGCGCGGCGAGGGATGCTGGCTGTACACGGAGGACGGGCGGAAGATTCTGGACTTTGCGTCCGGCATCGCGTGCAACGCGCTGGGGCACTGCCATCCGAAGGTGGTGGCGGCGGCGGAGAAGCAGCTGCACACGCTGATTCACGCGGGTCATAATGTGCTGTACTACGAGCCGTACACGACGCTGGCGGAGAAGCTGGTGGAGAAGACTGGGAACAAGTACAAGATCTACTTCTCCAACTCCGGCGCAGAGGCCAACGAGGGGTGCATGAAGCTGGCGAAGTACGTGACCCACCGTCCGGTGATCATTTCGATGATGAACGGGTTCCACGGGCGGACGATGGCGACGGCGACCATCACCACGTCCAACGCGGGGTACCGGAAGTACTACGAGCCGATGATGCCCAGCGTGTACCAGGTGGAGTATCCGTATCTGTACCGGACTCCGTACAAGATGGAGGACGGGAAGTGCCCGAAGGAGTACATGACGCAGTTTGACAACCTGTTCAAGCACGTTGTGGACCCGTCCATGGTGGCCGGCATTATCATGGAGCCCATCCAGGGCGAGGGCGGCTATGTGGTGCCCCCCATCGAGTGGGTGAAGTATGTGCGTGAGATCTGCGACAAGCACGGGATCATGCTGATTTTCGACGAGGTGCAGAGCGGATTCGGCCGCACCGGCAACCTGTATGCGTGGCAGACGATGGGCGTGGAGCCCGACATCTTCTCCTCCGCGAAGGCGGTGGCCGGCGGCCTGCCTCTGAGCGTGGTGTACGGCAAGAAGGAGATCATGGACCAGTGGGGCAAGGGCGCCCACGGCGGCACGTTCGGCGGGAACCCCGTGTCCTGCGCGGCGGCTCTGGCGGTGCTGGAGGAGCTGTACGAGGGCGGCGTGCTGGAGAACTGCCGGAAGATGGGCGAGGTCGTGCGTGCGAAGCTGCATGAGATGCAGAAGAAGTACGACGTGATCGGCGACGTGCGCGGCATGGGCCTGATGAACGCCATGGAGCTGGTGCACCCGGAGGACAAGAGCCCCGCGGGCGAGATCTGCGGGAAGTTCAAGGCCAACGCCCTGAAGGAGGGCCTGTTCCTGCTGGACTGCGGCGCGGACCACAACAACATCCGTCTGATTCCGCCTCTGAACGTGGACGAGGCGACCATCGACCTGGCGTTCGAGATTATGGACAAGGCGATGGAGGAGACCCTGAAGGGCTAAAGAAATGCACCGCGATCCCGCGCCGGCCGGCGCGGGATCGCGGGAAAAATAATGTGCAGGAGGAAAAGCAGCTATGGAAGCGCAGGAGCAGCTGAATGAGATGATTGCGAAGGCCCGCGTGGCCCAGCAGGAGTTCGAGAAGTATCCGCAGGAGAAGGTGGACGCGGCGGTGCGAGCCATCGGCAAGGCGGTGTATGACCACGCGGAGGAGCTTGCGAATCTGGCGG
>CALXGC010000074.1 GCA_944387755.1 uncultured Oscillospiraceae bacterium
CGATCTTGATCTTGTCGCCGGGGTTGATGAACAGGGGGACCTTGATCTCGGCGCCGGTCTCCAGGGTGGCGGGCTTGGTCACGTTGGTGGCGGTGTCGCCCTTGAAGCCGGGGTCGGTCTCGGTGACTTCCAGCTCCACAAAGTTGGGGGGCTCCACACCGAACACGCTGCCCTTATAGGACATGACCTTGCAGGTCATATTTTCCTTCACGAAGCGGAAGGAATCGCCCAGCAGATCCTTGCTGATGGGCATCATGTCAAAGGTTTCCATATCCATGAAGTAATAGAGATCGCCGTCATTGTAGCTGTACTCCATGTCCTTGCGCTCCACGAAAGCCTGCTCAAACTTGGCGGTGGGGTTAAAGGAAGTTTCGGTCACGCCGCCGTTGATGATGTCCTTCATCTTAGTGCGGACAAACGCGGCGCCCTTGCCGGGCTTCACGTGCTGGAACTCCACCACCTGCATGACCTTACCGTCCATCTCGAAGGTCACGCCGTTGCGGAAGTCGCTGGCAGAAATCATTGGCATAGGAATCATCCTCCGTTGTATTTTAATGAACTAACTTATTTTACCCTGTTTTCTCCCGTTTGACAAGGGGGTTTGGGAAAATATACGTAAAATCAGAGCACAATCAGATTTTTCGGAGATTGCGTCAAATTTTCGCAGCCGTCTTCTCTCAGCGCCAGCACATCCTCAATCCGCACGCCGAAGCGTCCCGGCAGATAGATTCCCGGCTCGGCGGAGATCACCGCCCCAACGGGGAGCACGCCCAGCTCGCTGGGGGAGGCGTTGGGGGACTCGTGGATCTCCAGGCCCAGGGAGTGGCCGAAGCTGTGGGTAAAGTACGCCCCATAGCCCGCCGCCTGAATGACGCTTCTGGCCGCGGCGTCCAGCTCTCTCCCGGTAATTCCGCCGCGGGCGGCGGCAATGCCCGCCTCCTGGGCGGCGAGCACCGTCTCATAGACCCGCTCCATCTCCCCGGAGGGCCGCCCCACCGCCACAGTTCGGGTCATATCGGAGCAGTAGCCATGGTACACGCAGCCGAAGTCCATGGTGACAAACATGCCGGGGGCAATCACCGTCTCTCCGGGCACCGCATGGGGCATGGAGCCGTTGGCTCCGGCGGCCACAATGGGGTCGAAGGACGTCTTTCCGGCGCCCCGGCGGAGCATTTCATACACCAGCCGCGCGGCCACCTCCTGCTCCGTCAGACCGGGGCGGATAAAGTCCAGAATCGCCTCAAAGGCCTCGTCTGTGATAGCCTGGGCCCGGCGCATGGCGGCCAGCTCCTCCCCATTCTTAGAGGCCCGCAGTCCATCCAGCAAACCCTGGGCCGGGACCAGCTTGCAGAGCGGAGAGAGCGCCTCCTGCCAGCGCCGGTACTGGTCCACGCTCACTGCACCGCTCTCAAAGCCCACCCGCTTCAAACCGCGGGCTTTGATATACGCTTCGGCCAGCGCCAGATGGCTCCGCTCCCTGGAGGTGAGGACCACCTTCGCGTCTACCTGCCGCTGGGCCGCTTCGATATACCGCCCGTCCGTGGAGTACTGGGTTCCGGTCTCTGATACCAGCACATATCCCTCTCCCCGGAAGCCCACCGCATAGTATTCGCCGGGCTCGCTGACAATCAGCATGGCGTCCAGGCCGTTTTCCCCCAGCTTGGACGCAATTTGACGCAAATGATTCATGAGACGTCCCTCCTGTTCCCACTCCGCCCCACGGCGGATAAAACAGGCCGGCCCTCCGGCCGGCCCGTTCCCTTGTCAATCCGGAAAACCGTCCATCTCAGACGGCTGCTGTGCGCCGGCCTTCTCCTCCTCTACCCGCTTCTCCCGCTCTGCCAAGCCCTGGAGAACCTGAATCGCATAGTCAATGGCGGGAATCGCCCGCGCGGAGCAGTACTGCCGGACCTGCTTGAGCTCATGAATCGCTTTTTGTGCCGTCATCCCGGCGCCCCCTCTCTTTTGGCGTTGTCTTATTATACCACAGCAAAATGGCCGGACGCAAGAGCGCGCCGGGCCTGTTTCAGCGCGGAAGGCCGCTGGTACGCCAGCCCCCAGAACAGCAAAAGGGCGCGCTGCAAAATGAGGACCTTATGGGATTGCGGCGGAGCGGTGGGACAAAATGTGCCAATCCTCTCCGCTCTTTTGGAGAACCAGCATATCCGAGGCGCCGCTTTCCGCGCTGGGGGCTTCCCAGAGCGTAACAGTGTCGCCGTTTCTTTCGCCGTAGACGGGTAGGAACATACCGGGGCCGAAATCGCTGCTGAAGGTATAGAAGCAGTCGGTTTCCGGGATATAAAACGCGTCTTTCAGCCAGTCGGTGTGCATTTCCTCCACCGTGATCCCTGCGTACTGCGTCAGGATCTCATTGATATAGCCGCGGGGCAGCCGGTGGCAAGACACCGGCATTTCCTCCAGGGAGGCAAGGTGGTTGTCCTCGCCGACCCGCCAGTCCGCCTTTTCCTGCACCAGGCGGAATTCCTCTTCATCCCCGGCTTCCAGGATCCCCTGACCGGGGCAATAGTAGAGAAACTCCCCCGCATCCATGTCCCTGGGGTCGCTGTACCGGGAGGTGAAGAAGCAGCTGATAGGGGTGGCGCCACCGATGAACCTGCCCCGTGCTTCGTCATAGTGCGTTTCCGTGCTTTCGGTATAGCGTTCAAACCAGTCCAATTCCTCCGCCGTGAGGGGACTTCCCTCCCCGCCATAGAGGGCGGCGGTCTGCGCCTCTTTGTACCACTGGGCAAGGGTGTCACAGAGCATCCAGCTGTACTGCTCCTCCGGTTCCGTGACTGTGGGCAGAATGAACCAGCCCTCGCCCTCCCCGGTCTCCACATGGAGGGGATCGGCATTGCCGTATCCGCCTTGATAGGCGGTGAGGGTCGCGCCGGGGACGGTCAGCTGATAGCGGTAGTTGCCGGCCCCATCCCACTCCGCAGGCGGCTGATCGCTCTCCCAGGTAAATGTCCCCAATGTTTCAAGATAGTTTTCGGAGCGGACAGCGTTTCCGGCAGGAAAGGTTTCTTCTGTTCCATCGTGGAAATAGGTCAAGTCAGCCGCCGGTATGTCAACAGAGGCAAGAAGATCTTGGAGGTCAGATACATCCAAGGCAGCAGGTTCAGATACCGGCTCGTCCGAACGGGCCGCACGCTCATCTAAGGGCTGTTCACTCTCATGATTACATCCAGCTGCAAGCAGCAAAAGCAAGGAAACCGCAAAAAGGACACATCTTTTCATGACGACTACCCCCCTTTTCTTTTGTATTTGACAAGAAGAATTTTTTGTTGCTTTGTTCCACAAAAATTATACCACAAGGCAATAAAAAAGACAAGGACAGGAGTCTTCTCCCGTCCTTGCCGTTCAAACGATATTCTCAATAGAAATGATAAATCCGAACACATTCCCTATTTGGAGAATGTAGTTCGGATTTATCATTATTTGGTCCGAGTGACTGGATTCGAACCAGCGGCCTCTTGAACCCCATTCAAGCGCGATACCAAACTTCGCCACACCCGGATTTTGTTTTCACCGAAGGGCCACACCCAAGCGGCTTATATAGATTACCACATCTCTTCGAAGAATGCAAGCCTTTTTTTGAATTTTTTTAATTTTATTTTTTCCGGCCCAGCAGAAAAGCCCTGCCGTATGGCAGGGCTTTTCTGAAGGGAGTAAGATTACTCCTCGATGTCGATGACGACGCCGGAACCCACGGTACGGCCGCCCTCACGGATGGCGAAACGCAGGCCCTTCTCGATGGCGATGGGGGTGATCAGCTCCACCTTCATGTCCACGTTGTCGCCGGGCATGCACATCTCAGTGCCCTCGGGCAGAGTGATGATGC
>CALXGC010000075.1 GCA_944387755.1 uncultured Oscillospiraceae bacterium
GCAGGTCACGATACCGGGAGTCTCCAGCTTCCAGTGGGAGCTGCGCCGCTTATCGCGCCGGGCCTTGGATACTTTTCTCTTAGGAACCGCCATGGGTGACACCTCCTTCGGTCTGTGTGCCGTGAAAAGCACGCTCTTTGTAGTGGAATACTCAGTCTTTTTCCTCCAACAGCTGCGCAAGCGCCGCCCACCTTGGATCTGCGTCCGGTCTGCATCCGCACGGACCCAGGTTCAAATCGGCGCCGCACTTGGCGCACAGCCCCTTGCAGTCTTCTGAGCAAAGGTTTTTTGTATCCATGGCGAGCACAAAGGCCGCTGTGGCCGCCTCGTCCAGATCCAGCTGTGCGCCGTCCAGAAGAATCAGCTCGTCCTCGCTGTCCTCATGCTCCAGGGTCTCGGCCAGGAGGCTGTCCAGGGGGACGATTTTTTCGCGGGAAAAGGGCTTCCCGCAGCGGTCGCATACCAGATCCAGCACGGAGCGGGCGGTTCCGCTCAGCGTCAGGGCCCCCGCGTGGTTGGTCACGCGTCCCTCTACTGTAACGGGCCGGGTAATCGGCTTTCTGCCCCAGAAGTCCAGACCGGACAGGTCCAGCTGGTAGGAAAAGGCCTTCTCTGCGCCCGGCACGTGGATGACGTCCCGCAAGTCCAGCCGCATGAAAAGCCCTCCTTCCGGGATACAGCCCCCTTACTCGCGCAATGGTACGCAGGATATTATACTAATCCGTCTCCCAATTGTCAAACATTTTTTTGTTGACAAACGGATTTTTTTATGCTGGAATGGCAGGGAGACGCGTATACGAACAATCGAGGGAGAACGCCATGAAGGAATTTACCATTGGAAAAAACGACGCCGGGCAGCGGCTGGACCGCTGGCTGGCCAAAACCCTCCCCCTGCTGCCCGCCCCTCTGGCCCAGAAGTACATCCGCCTGAAGCGGGTGAAGGTCAATGGAAAGGGCTCCAAACGGGACGTGCGCCTGGCCGTGGGGGACGTGCTGCAATTGTACATCAACGACGAGTTCTTTGACAGGCCCACCCCGGAGAACGCCTTTCTCTCCCTCTATCAGCCCAGGCTGAATATTTTATATGAGGACGGGCACATCCTGCTGCTGGACAAGCGGCCGGGCATGGTGGTCCATCCCGACGAGAGCGAGCGGGTGAACACCCTGCTCACCCACATCCAGGCCTATCTCTACCAAAAGAAGGAGTGGTCCCCCTACCGGGAGAACGCCTTCGCCCCCGCCCTGTGCAACCGCATCGACCGGAACACCGGGGGCATCGTCATTGCCGCCAAGACCGCCGAGGGCCTGCGGATTATGAATCAGAAAATCAAGGACCGGGAGCTGGAGAAGTACTACCTCTGCGTGGTCCACGGGGTCCTGTCCCCCGCCTCCGGGAAGCTGGAGGACTTTTTGGTCAAGGACGAGGTGAAAAAACAGGTCTCCGTCTATAAAAAGCCCGTCCCCGGCGGCAAGACCGCCGTCACCCTGTACCGGACCCTGGCCGTTCGGAACGGCCTGTCCCTGGTGGAGTGCCGGCTGATCACCGGCCGGACCCACCAGATCCGGGCCCAGTTCGCCGCCGCCGGCCACCCCCTCCTGGGGGACGGCAAATACGGCCGGCAGCAGCGGGACAGAGCTTACGGCCGGCACGGGCAGGCCCTGTACTCCTATAAGCTCTCCTTCCGCTTCACCACCGCCGCCGGCCCCCTGGAGCCCCTCAACGGCCGCACCTGGCAGGTGGAAAACGTGGATTTCGCGGCGGAATATTTCCCGGACTTTACCCTCCCCCGCCCCCCCGCCTGACCCGCTCCGTCCCCTCCGCCGCCCCCGGCGGAGGGGACGCGCTTTCCCTTGCCGCCCATGGGCTGGACGCGGTTTTTCCGCCGGAAAATTTCATCAATATTTTCGACAAAATCCATTGACATTTGGGGGGCAAACAGATATAGTGTATCTCGCTATCCGTGAAGCCCCGCCGGGAAAGAAGGCGGGGTTAAAAAATAGGGAGCTGACATTTCAGACGTTTTTTGAGGAAATGGGGGAGGATACATGTCCAAGGAATTGATCCGCCTGTCAAACTGCACCATGTCCTTCGACGGCGAGGTGGTGCTGGACAACATCAACCTGTACATCAACGACAAAGAGTTCCTCACGCTGCTGGGTCCCAGTGGGTGCGGCAAGACAACCACGCTTCGTATTATCGGCGGTTTTCAAGAGCCCACCTCCGGGGATGTTTTTTTTGACGGTGTGAGGATCAATTCTGTCCCGCCCCATAAGCGGGCCATCAACACCGTCTTTCAGCGGTACGCCCTGTTCCCCCACCTCAATGTATTTGAGAATATCGCCTTCGGCCTCCGGATTCCCAAGACGGACCCGGAGACCAAACGGAAGGTGAAGCTGCCGGAGGCGGAGATCCAGGCGCGGGTGACGGAGATGCTCCAGGTGGTCAACCTGAAGGGCTTTGAAAAGCGCTCTGTGTCCTCCCTGTCCGGCGGCCAGCAGCAGCGGGTGGCCATCGCCCGCGCCCTGGTGAACCGGCCCAAGGTGCTGCTGCTGGACGAGCCCCTGGGCGCCCTGGACCTGCGGCTGCGCAAGGACATGCAGAGCGAGCTTAAGCGCATCCAGCAGACCATGGGCATCACCTTCATCTACGTCACCCACGACCAGGAGGAGGCCCTGGCCATGTCCGACACCGTGGTGGTGATGGACGAGGGCAAAATCCAGCAGATCGGCACCCCGGAGGACATCTATAACGAGCCGAAGAACGCCGTTGTGGCCGACTTCATCGGCGAGTCCAACATCATCGACGGCATCATGCGCTCCGCCGGCGTGGTGGAGCTCTTCAACCGCCGCTTCGCCTGCCTGGATAAGGGCTTCGCCAGGGACGAGCCGGTGGACGTGGTCATCCGGCCGGAGGACGTGGACATCGTGCCGGAGACGGAGGGCCAGCTCCGGGGCACCGTCACCTCCGTCACCTTCAAGGGTATGCAGTACGACATCATCGTGGATTTCTATGGCTTCAAGTGGCTCATTCAGACCACCGACCTGTCCCCGGTGGGCAGCCGCATCGGCATTAAAATCGACCCGGACGGCATCCACGTGATGAAGAAGAGCCAGTACTCCGGTATGTTCGGCGATTACTCCTCCTACAGCGAGGAGTACGATGAGATCAGCGACGCCGACTATGACCCCGACGCGGAAGAAGAGGGGGTGAACGAGGATGCGGCAGAATAAGCTCGCCCTGTTCGCCGTCCCCTATGTGGTCTGGATGGCCATCTTTGTGGTGGTCCCCATCCTCATGGTGGTGGTCTACGCCTTCTCCTCGGCGGACGGCGGCTTCACCCTGGACAACTTCGCCCGCATCGGCTCCTACGCGGTGGTGTTCACCCGCTCCTTCAAGCTGGCCATCATCGCCACCATCGTCTGCCTGCTGGTGGGCTACCCCATCTCCTGCTTCCTGGCCAGGGAGGGCCCCCGGTTCCAGCGGGTGGCGCTGATGCTCATTATGCTGCCCATGTGGATGAACTTTCTCCTGCGCACCTACGCCTGGATGTCCATCCTGGAGAACACCGGCCTGCTCAACCGCTTCTTCGCGGCCATCGGCCTGTTCGACCTGGTCAACGGCATATTCGGCACGGATCTGGAATATTTTAAGCTCATCAACACCCAGGGGGCGGTGGTGCTGGGCATGGTGTACAACTTCCTGCCCTTCATGGTTCTGCCCATCTACTCGGTGATTGTCAAGCTGGACAACCGCCTCATTGAGGCGGCGCGGGACCTGGGCGCCAACTCGGCCACCGTGTTCTGCCGGGTGACGCTGCCCCTGTCCCTGCCCGGCGTGCTCTCCGGCATTACCATGGTCTTCGTGCCCGCGGTGTCCACCTTCGCCATCTCTCAGCTGCTGGGAGGCGGACAGCAGCTTCTGCTGGGCAACCTGATTGAAATGCAGTTTAAGGGCACCGCCTATAACCCCCAGCTGGGCTCCGCGGTGGCTCTTGTCATGATGGTCATTGTGGTGATCTGCATGACGGTGATGAATCGCTTCGGTGAGGGCGAGGAACAGGCGGTGGTGCTGTGAAAAAGTCCGCTCCTCTCTTCCGCCGCCTGGCGATGGCCCTGGTGTTCCTGTTCCTGTACGCCCCCATCCTGGTGCTGGTAGTCTTCTCCTTCAACGCCTCGGACAGCCGCTCGGTTTGGACGGGCTTCAGCCTCCACTGGTACATGGAGCTGTTTCAGGACGAGATGATTCTGGACGCTCTGTACACCACGCTGTCCGTCTCGGTTATCTCCGCCCTGGCCGCCACGGTGGCGGGCACCTTCGCCGCCATCGGCTTCTACAACATGAAGCGCCGCTGGCGGACGCCCCTGATGACGGTCAACAACATCCCCATGGTCAACGCCGACATCGTCACCGGCGTGAGCATGTGCCTGTTCTTCGTGGCCGCCTTCGGCCTGTGGGGCCAGGCCGCCGCCTGGCTCAACGAGAGTCTTGGCGCCAACCTGCCGGAGACCCTCTATCTGGGCTTCGGCACCATGCTGGCGGCCCACATCACCTTCAACATCCCCTATGTGATTTTGTCCATCATGCCCAAGCTGCGGCAGATGGACAAGAACCTGGTGGACGCGGCCCAGGACCTGGGCTGCACCTGGATGGGCGCCTTCTGGAGGGTGGTCGTGCCGGAGATCAAGCCGGGCATTGTCAACGGCCTGCTCATCGCCTTCACCATGTCGGTGGACGACTTCGTCATCAGCTACTTCACCGCCGGCTCCTCCACCGCCAACCTGGCCATGCGCATCTACGCCATGACCAAGCGGCGCATCAGCCCGGAGGTCAACGCGGTGTCCACCCTGCTGTTTGTCACGGTGCTGATTCTGCTCATTGTCATCAACGTCCGGGAGGCCCGCCAGGAGAAGGCGGCCAAACGCCTGCGCCCCTGATTTTTGCGGCGGATGCGCCGTGAAAATAAATCCCCAAATTTTCATGAATTGGAGGAATGATCAATTGAAAAAAACACTTTCTCTCACTCTGGTCCTGGCCCTGTCCGCCGGCCTGCTGGCCGGCTGCGGCAGCAGCAGCGACGGCGGCAGCTCCGGCAGCGGCGAGAGCGAAAAGCGCGTGCTGAACGTGTGCAGCTGGGGCGAGTACATTGACCCCAGCCTGGAAAAGCAGTTTGAGGAAGCCACTGGGATCGAAGTCAACTACCAGACCGTTCCCAGCAACGAGGAGCTCTACTCCATCCTGAGCATGGGCGGCGCCAACTACGACGTCATTGTGCCCTCCGACTATATGATCTCCCAGCTCATTGAGGAGGACATGCTCCAGCCCCTGGACTATGACAAGATCCCCAATTTCTCCAAAATCGCCAGCCGGTTCAAGAACCTGTCCTACCACCCGGAGAATCTCTATACCGTCCCCTACGCCTGGGGCACCCTGGGCATCATCTACGACAGCTCCAAGGTAGACGCCCCCATCACCAGCTGGGGCGCCATGTTCGACACCCAGTACGCCGACCAGGTGCTGATGATCAACAACTCCCGCGACGCCCTGGGCATCGCCCTGATGTACCTGGGCTACTCGGTGAACACCGACAGCGAGGAGGAGCTCCGGGCCGCCTATGACCTGCTGGCCACCGCCAAGCAGGACGGCGTGTACCAGGCCTGGGTCATGGACGAGGTGTTCGGCAAGATGGAGTCCGGCGAGGCCACTGTGGCCACCTACTATGCCGGCGACTACCTGACCATGCTGGAGGCCAACCCCAACCTGGAGTACGTGGTCCCGGAGGAGGGCTCCAACTGGTTTGTGGACGCCATGTGCATCCTGAAGGACGCGGAGAACGTGGACGAGGCCCACGAGTGGATTGACTTCATCTGCTCCACCGACGCCTCCCTGAAGAACATGGACTTCATCTGGTACGCCTCCCCCAACGAGGAGGCCCTGGAGCAGTACCCCGCCTACTATGAGGAGACCTACGGCGAGCCCCTGGACATGGAGCTCTATGAGATTATGGCCGCCCCCCAGGAGGTGCTGGAGAACTGCGAGGCCTATCTGGTCCGGCCCGCGGAGACCCGCGCTTTGTACAACGACCTGTGGACGGAGCTGGGCATCATCTCCTGACCGCCTCCGCCATCCCGGCCGGAGCCAGAAGGCTCCGGCCGTTTTGTATGTTCACAGAAAAGATTCACAAATTATTCACGCTTTATCCCAAATTTCTTGATAAATTTCCGCCGGAATCTGGTATCCTGTTCTTGGCTGAAGAAGCCGCATGTTTTCCCCCTTTGACGGCGGCGCTTCCCTCCAAAAGCGCCGCACCCCGGCCCTGGGCTCCGCACTCCCAGGGTCCCACACAGGTCCCCGGCCCGACGGTTCGGGCCAGGTCCACCTGACGTTTTGGCGCGCACGCGCCTCACTGCCGCCCGGCCCGGACAATGGTCTGCTCCGGGCGGCAGACCAAAAATTCCGGCGAAGGCCGTTTCGATACAGATAGAAAAATCCGCTTCCCGGCGCGCTTCGGGAGGCGGATTTTTATGTTTTTCCGGCATTATGCCGCAGAAATGCCGCTCTAACGCGCATACTACATAAAATTTCTATGAAATTCTTCTCTGTTTTTTTCTCTAAGCTGACATTTTTTTGTATAAATTTCTCTTTACATTTATGAATTCTGTGCTATACTAAAGACGTTTTTGGGCGGCGTCAGGTCACGCGTGCCGCCGCCGGAAAAATGGGAGACGTCCGCCTCTCCAGGCGGACATGGGAGCCGGATGTTCTTTGGCGCTTTTCGGAGAATATGCGGGTCTCAAACAAATAGAAGGAGAGTGTGTGAGTATGGCAACCTTTGTCATCGGCCTGGTCATCCTCTTCGGCGGCGCTGCCCTGTACGGCACGCTGTGTGAAAAGGTGTTCGGTCCTGACGACCGTTCGACCCCGGCCTACTCCAAGCAGGACGGCGTGGACTATGTGCCCATGCGCTGCTGGAAGAACAGCCTGATCAACCTGCTGAACATCGCAGGCACAGGCCCCATCCTGGGCCCCATTCAGGGCATCCTGTTTGGCCCCATCGCGTTTATCACCATCCCCATCGGCAACATCATCGGCGGTGCAATGCACGACTACTTCTGTGGTATGATCTGCCTGCGTGACGGCGGTACCCAGATGTCCGAGATGATCCGCAAGTACACCAACAAGGGCGTTTTCACCGTGTACAACATCTTTGTGTGCGTGCTGCTGCTGCTGGTGGGCGCCGTGTTCGTGTACACCCCCGGCGACATCGCCGCCACCCAGTTGTTCGGCTTCTCCGGCCTGGCCTCTGATCCCACCACCTGGATTATCTACGGTGTGATCTTCGCCTACTACCTGATCGCCACTGTGTTCCCCATCGACGCCATCATCGGCCGGATCTACCCCGTCTTCGGCGCCATCCTGCTGTTCTCCGCCGTGGGCGTGTTTGTGGGCATTTTCCTCATGGACTTCCCCCTGCTCAACCTCTGGGACGAGTGGGTGGCCCCTCTGGCCTTCACCACCGCCGCTGACGGCACCCAGGTGGCCTTCAGCTATCAGGATTACTTCGCCGACGGCCACTTCATCCCCGTGTTCTTCGTCACCGTGGCCTGCGGCATCCTGTCCGGCTTCCACTCCACCCAGACGGCCATCATCAGCCGGACTGTGAAGAGCGAGAAGCAGGGCCGCATGACCTTCTACAACATGATGGTTCTGGAGGGCTTCATCGCCATGGTGTGGGCCGCCGGCGCCATGGGCGTGTATAACCTGGGCGCGCAGGCCGCCTCCGCCGGCCTGGCTACCGGCACCATCGGCGTGGTGTGCAAGCACATCCTGGGCAATGTGGGCGGCGCCGTCGCTCTGCTGGGCGTCATCGTGCTGCCTGTCACCTCCGGCGACACCGCCCTGCGCGCCCTGCGCCTGACCCTGTCCGAGTCCCTGCACATCGACCAGTCCACCAACGCCAAGCGTCTGACCCTGGCCGCCCCGGTGTTTGTGCTGGTGGCCGCCATCATCGTGTGGGCCAAGATGGACACCGACGGCTTCCAGATGCTGTGGCGCTACTTCGCCTGGTCCAACCAGACCCTGTCCCTGTTCGCCTTCGTGTGCATCTCCGTGTGGCTGTTTGAGAGCGGC
>CALXGC010000076.1 GCA_944387755.1 uncultured Oscillospiraceae bacterium
GAAGAAGGCCCGCGGCACCTGCCACATCGCCATGGGCAACGGCTTCTACTATGGCCAGCCCGCCCGCTCCACCGTCCACATCGACATGGTCCAGTACAACCCCACCGTCATCTTCGACGAGGGCACCCCCGAAGAGGTCGTCGTCGTCAAGGACGGCAAGGTCGTCTGCCTGGGCGACAAGTAAGCCTCCAAATCTCTGCAAAAAAACTGCGCCCCTTTTTATGGGGCGCAGTTTTTTTGCCTCAGAGAACGGAAATGGCGTCAGATTCAGTCCTGGACCTCCCGCAGGCGCTTGACGGCGGCGGAGTTCTGAACGGTTTTTACCTTCGCGCTGCTGACGTAGCGGCTGACGGCGGCGGTGCTCTTTTTCACCGGCGTGATGGTGCCCGCCCCGGCCACGCAGCCGCCGGGACAGCCCATGCCCTCCAGCAGGTAGCCGTTATACTTGCCGGTTTTGGCCATCATCAGCATTTTGCGGCACTCCCGCAGGCCGTCGGCGTGCTCCACCAGCACCTCCCGGTCGGGGTCGATTTCCGCAATGGCGGCCTTCACTGCGGCGGCCACGCCGCCGGTGACGGCAAAGCCCCGGCCCAGTGCCGTGCCGGTGGAGAATTCCTCCTCAGGATTGACGGGCATCTCCGCCGGCACAATGCCCTTGGCGTCGAAAATGCCCTGCATCTCCTCAAACGTGAGCACAAAATCCACGTCGCTGCGGATGGTCCGCCGGGAGGCCTCCAGCTTTTTCGCGGTGCAGGGGCCGATAAACACAATGCGCACGTCCGGGTGGTCCTTTTTATACAGCCGTGCGGTGAGCACCATCGGCGTCATAGCCATGGAGATATAGTCCTTAAACTGGGGGAAGAGCTTTTTCGCCATGACGCTCCAGGAGGGGCAGCAGGAGGTGGCCATAAAGGGCTGCTGCTCCGGGACCTTTTTCAAAAAGTCCTCGGCCTCCTCGGCGGTGCACATGTCCGCGCCCACGGCCACCTCGATGACCTTGTGGAAGCCCACCCGGCGCATGGCCTCCCGCATCTGGGAGGAGGTGACGTTCTCGCCGAACTGGCTGACGAAGGCGGGGGCCACGGCGGCCACCACCTTGTCTCCCCGCTTAATGGCCTGGATGAGCTGGAAGATCTGGCTCTTGTCGGAGATGGCGCCGAAGGGGCAATTGACCAGGCACATGCCGCAGGAGACGCACTTGTCGTAGTCGATTTTGGCCCGGCCCAGCTCGTCGGAGCCGATGGCGTCCATGCCGCAGGCCTCGGCGCAGGGGCGCTCAATTTTCAAAATGGCGCCGTAGGGGCACTCGTCCACGCATTTGCCGCACTTGATGCACTTCTTCTGGTCGATGAAGCTCTTGCCCTGGACGATGGAGATGGCGTCCTTGGGGCAGACCTCTTTGCAGGGGTGGGCCAGACAGCCCTGGCACATATTGCTGACCTGGACCCGCTTGGTGGGGCAGGCGTTGCAGGCGAAGGAGATGATGTTGATCAGCGGGGGGTCGTAGTACTTCTCCGCCACCACGCTCTCCTCCAGGTAGGCGTCGGTGGGCGCGTACTCGCTCACGTCCCGCAGGGGGAGGCCGATGGCCAAACGGATGCGCTCGCTGACCACAGCCCGCTCCACCAGGATGTTCTGGCGGTACTTGGCCGCCTCTCCGGGCAGGATCTTATAGGGGAGCTCCCGGATGGTCTTGGCGTAATCGCCCCCCTCGAAGGCCATTCGGGCGACCTCGGTGAAGACTTGGCGCCGGATATCGTTGATAAATGTGTGGACGCCGCGCATAGCAGTTCCTCCTCATATCTTTTGCAAGAAAACTTTCATTTTTACAGGACTATCTTACCACAGCCGTCCCGCTTTGACAACCGGACTTTTCTCTGAGAGATAGAGATTTCCGCCCGGTATTTTTCCCATCTATCCAGCAGATTTCCCAAATCTCTCACACATTCAAAAGAGAAGGGCCAGTTGTTCCGAAGCTGGCCCTCTCTGCGTTTATTTTTTGTTCTTTTTATAGATGGCGTTCAGACCCTTAAGCAGCAGGTCCTTCTCCACCTTCATTTCCCGCCGGCACAGGGGGGCCACAAACTGGGCCATTCCCCCGGTGGCCACCACGGTGGCGGTCTTGCCCAACTCCTCCTCCATGCGGTCAATCATGCCGTCCAGCATGGCGGCGGCTCCGTACATGATGCCGCTGCGCATACACTCCACGGTGTTTTTGCCGATGAGGCGCTTGGGGCGGTCCAGCTGAATGCCGGGAAGCTGAGCGGTGCGGGAGGTCAGAGCCTCCGCGGACACCCGCACGCCGGGGATGATGGCGCCTCCCAGATAGGTGTTGCCCCGGTCCACCACCTCGATGGTGGTGGCGGTGCCCAGGTCCACCAGCAGCAGGGGAGGGGCGTACTCCAGCAGGGCGGCCACGGCGATGACGATGCGGTCGCTGCCCACGGAGGCGGGGTCGTCCATCTGGATATTCAGCCCGGTTTTGACGCCCGGACCCACCACCATGGGATTGAGGCCGGTGAGCTTGATAATTCCCGTGCGCACAGAGTTGAATACAGGGGGAACCACGGAGGAGATGATGCAGTCGTCCACCGCATCCACCGGCACGCCGAACAGGTTGAGCATATTTTTGATCTCCACGCCGTACTGGTCGGAGGTCTTGATGTGGTCGGTGGCGATGCGGGCCTCAAAGACGATTTTGTCGTTCTCCAGTCCGCCGATGACAATATTGCTGTTGCCGATGTCAATGGCAAGGAGCATGAGCGTTCACCTCAAAGTTTGGTTTATGCGGGGATGGTCCGCACCCGGTTTACCCGCAGCAGGGCCTTGCCGATGGCCGTCACCAGGACCATAGCCAGCAGAGCCTCCGGAATGCCGTTGAGGGTGATGGTACCCAAAATCAGGCCGGACACCGCCTCCATAGCGACGTTGCGGGCCTGGGCGTACTGCTGGGTGAAGAGGACGAAAATGCTCCCCATGACCATCAGCGTATGGAAGAGCGTGCAGGCAAAGCCGGCGATGGGCAGCGCGGCCCAGTCGTTGACCCGGAGCTTCTTCAAAACAATCCACAGCCAGCCGGCCGCCACGCCCAGCAGAATGCGGCAGCCCACCGCCACCCAGAGGGCCTTCACCGCGCCCTCCAGGCCGGTGGTGCTCATAAAGGGGGAGAAGGCGAAGGCCGTCAGGCCGGGGGTGAAGGTGTTCACCGCCACAGAGCAGAGCCCAAACACGCCGCCTAAGATTGCCCCGGCCATGGGCCCCAGCAGAATCGCCCCCAGAATGACGGGGATGTGGGTTGTGGTGGCCTTGGTGATGGGGAGGGGGATGAAGCCCAGGGGCGTATTGGCCATGACGATGATAATGGCGGCCAGAAGGGCCACGCCCACCAGCCAGCGGGTGTCTTTCTTCCGAGTTTTCATAAAAAATACCTCCTGCTGCCGCTCCTTCTGAAAGGATGCAGCGCAATATTTAAGAGGGCGGGGCAGCTCCCTGCCCACTTATCCGGCTCATTATAGCGGACTTTTCACCGGATTGCAAGGCTAAGATTTTCCAAAGCGGTTTGGGCGCGGACGAATTCCTTTACAAACAGCGGGTTTTATGTCATAATCCCAATTGCCGAGTATTTAACTCCCGAAAGAAAGAGGGTTTTATTGTTATGCTGAACGGGAAGACCGTGCTGCTGGGCGTCACCGGCGGCATTGCGGCCTATAAAGCGGCCTATCTGGCCTCCGCCCTGGTGAAACAGCGCTGCAATGTGGAGGTCATTCTCACAGAGCACGCCACCAAATTTATCGCCCCTCTCACCTTTGAGCAGCTCACTGGAAACCGGTGTATGGTGGACACCTTTGACCGGAATTTCTCCCACCAGGTGGAGCATATCGCCCTGGCCCGCCGCACGGATTTGGTGATGGTCGCCCCGGCGACGGCCAACGTGTGCGCAAAGCTGGCCCACGGCCTGGCGGACGATATGCTCACCACCACGGTGCTGGCCTGCGCCTGCCCGAAGCTCATCGCCCCGGCCATGAACACCGGCATGTATGAAAATCCTGTCACCCAGGACAATCTGGAGACGCTGCGGAGATACGGCTGGGAGGTGATTGCCCCCGCCTCCGGCCGCCTGGCCTGCGGGGACGTGGGGGCCGGAAAACTCCCGGAGCCCGACGCGCTGCTCCAGCACATTCTGCGGGCGCTGGCGCTTCCCCACGACATGAAGGGGCTGCGGGTACTGGTGACGGCCGGCCCCACCCAGGAGGCCCTGGACCCGGTGCGGTACCTCACCAACCACTCCTCCGGAAAGATGGGCTTCGCCCTGGCCCGGATGGCCATGCTCCGGGGGGCGGACGTGACCCTGGTGTCCGGCCCCACCGCCCTGGAGCCGCCCCCCTTTGTGGAGGTGGTCCCCGTGGTCTCCGCCCAGGATATGTTCCAGGCGGTGACGGCCCGTCAGGAGCAGTCCGATCTCATCTTCAAGGCCGCCGCCGTGGCCGACTACACCCCCGCCGGCTACAGCGACGACAAGGTGAAAAAGCAGGACGGGGACCTGTCCATCCCCCTGAAGCGCACCCAGGATATTTTGCAGTATCTGGGGGCTCACAGACGGCCTGGACAGGTGATCTGCGGCTTCTCTATGGAGACCCGGGACATGCTGAAAAACAGCGCCGCCAAGCTGGAGAAAAAGCGGGTGGATATGATCTGCGCCAACAATTTGAAGGTGGCCGGGGCGGGCTTCGGCGTGGACACCAACGTGATTACCCTGATTACCGGGGCCGGGGCGGAGGAACTGCCCCTTCTGTCCAAGGAGGAGGCGGCCGGCCGGATTATTGACCGCGCCCTCCAGCTGCGGCAGAGACGGCTGGAGGACGGAGAGGAGCGGCTGCGCCGTGGATGAATTGAAGCTGGTGTCCCGGCAGGAGCCTGGGCTCATTTCCATCGAAAATTTTCAGGAGATTAAGGCGGTGCTGGGACAGGTGCTGTCCCGGTATGAGAACGTGGCATACACCGGCTCCATGCTGGCGGAGGCCAAGGCGGACAAGAAGGAGCTCACCCGCCTGCGCCGGGAGCTGGACGAGCGCCGGAAGGAGGTAAAGCGGGCCTATCTGGAGCCCTATAACCACTTCGAGAGCCAGGTGAAGGAGCTTCTGGCCATGATTGATACCCCCCTGGAGGAGATTAAGGCCGTTATCTCCGAGGCGGACAGGGAGGAGCAGGAGCAGAAGCGGCAGGAGATTGAGGCCTATTTCTGGGCCCGGAGCGTCCCCCTCGGCGGGATGGCCGGACAGGTTTTCAGCAGCCCGGCCTTTTTTGAGAGCAAATGGCTCAACAAGACCACCTCCGCGAAGACCTGGCAGAGGGCGGTGGACGCCAAAATCACCGCCGCCGCACGGGATTTGCAGAGCATTCAGAACACCGGCGGCGCCCACGCCGGGGCGCTGACGGCCAAATACCTGGAGCGCCTGGATACGGACGGCCTGGATGAATACCAGCAGCGGCTGGCGGCGGTGGACCAGGCGGCGGAGGAGCCCGCCGCGCCTCCGGCTTCAGAGGACAACCGGGTGGGCTATAAGATTGTGAAGCTCACCGGCACGCCGGACCAAATGGCCCAGGCCCTGGAGCAGCTTCAGCTGGCGGGGCTGGAGTGGGAGGAGCTGGAGGACGGAATGCCCCAGCCCATGCCGGAGCTCACCCGGCCGGACTTCCAGAGCTATGTGGCCTTTGACCTGGAGACCACCGGGACCTTCGGCGCGGCCAGCGGAGACCGGCCGGCGGAGATTACGGAGATCGGCGCGGTCAAAGTGGTGGACGGGAAAATTACGGAGCGCTTCTCCCAGCTGGTCAATCCCGGCCGGAAAATTGTCCCCCGGATTGCCCGCATCACCCACATCACCGACGAGATGGTGGCCGGGGCGCCGGATGTGGAGACGGCGCTGCGCCGGTTCCTGGATTTCGCCGGCGGCAGTATTCTGGTGGGCCACAACATCAAGGGCTCCGACCTGCACTACCTGCAGCGGGCGGCCCGGCGGGCGGGGCTCCGGCTGGAGAATCCGTTTTTCGACACCTATGTCTATGCCCGTACCTGGAAGGAGCGGATGGGCTGGAGCAAGCTCAGCCTGGAGACGCTGGCGGAGTGGTTTTTTGTGCCGCTGCCCCAGGCCCACCGCGCCCTGGGCGACGCGGAGGCCAACGCCGGCGTCTATGCCGCTCTGCGGGAGCTGTTTCTGGACGCGTCTAAGCAATAAAAAAACCGCCGCAGGACTTCCTGCGGCGGTTTTTTAGGCTCAGTAGTACTTTTTGCGGTTCTTGCGGGCGGCCTCAGACTTCTTGCGGCGCTTCACGCTGGGGCTCTCGTAGTGCTCACGCTTGCGGACTTCAGCCAGCACGCCAGACTTGGCGCAGCTGCGCTTGAAGCGCTTCAGAGCGCTCTCCAGAGACTCGTTTTCTCTCACACGGATTTCCGACATATATTTCCCTCCCTCCGGCGCGGCGGACATTCCAGCCGCGAAAGGGCCATTTGTATGGCTTTAACAGAACCATTATATTTGACTTCCCGTCAAATGTCAAGTTCTTCTTGCGGGCGGAAATTTGAATTTTTTATGACGGCGCGGAGCTGTCCTCCTGTGTCCAGGCGATCCGCGCTTCCCGCGTGGGCGTTTGGCCGCGGCTCAGCCCTTGGGCTTAAAGATCAGGCTGACCAGGCGGCCCTTGACCACCACGGACTTCACCAGCTCCTTATCCTCGGCCAGCTTGGCGATTTTGGGCTCGGCCAGAGCGGCGCGGACAATCTCCTCGTCGGAGGCGTCGGTGGGCACCACGATGTTGGCCTTTACCTTTCCGCTGACCTGGACGGCCATCTGCGTGACCGCCTTCACCGTCTTGCTCTCGTCATAGGCGGGCCAGGGCTGGAGGCACACCTGGCCGCCGTAACCGGCCATCTCCCAGAGCTCCTCGCACATATGGGGGGCGAAGGGGGAGAGCATCAGCAGCAGGGCCTTCATATCGCCCCGGCTGGCGCCGTTTTTATAGAAGTCGTTTACCAGGGACATGAGGGCGGCGATGGCGGTGTTGAACTTCATGGCCTCGATGTCCTCGGAGACCTTTTTGATGGTCTGGTGCACCGCGGCCATATTGACCTGGGAGTAGTCCTCGCCGGTGTGCTCCTGCTCCGTGGCCAGGTTCCACACCCGGTCCAGGAAGCGCTTGCAGCCCTTGACGCCGTTGTCCGACCAGGCGGCGGCCTTCTCAAAGTCGCCGATGAACATGATATAGGTGCGCATGGTGTCGGCGCCGTACTGGGCGATGATGTCGTTTGGGTTGATGACGTTGCCCCTGGACTTGCTCATCTTCTCGCCGCCCTCGCCCAGGATCATGCCGTGGCTGGTGCGCTTCTGATATGGCTCCTTGGTGGGCACCACACCGATGTCGTACAGGAACTTGTGCCAGAACCGGCTGTACAGCAGGTGGAGGGTGGTGTGCTCCATGCCTCCGTTGTACCAGTCCACCGGGGACCAGTACTCCAGGGCCTCCTTGCTGGCCAGGGCCTTGTCGTTGTGGGGGTCCATATACCGCAGGAAGTACCAGCTGGAGCCCGCCCACTGGGGCATAGTGTCGGTCTCCCGCTTGGCGGGGCCGCCGCAGCAGGGGCAGGTGGTGTTCACCCAGTCGGTCATCTTGCTCAGGGGGGACTCGCCGTCGTCGGTGGGCTCATAGCTCTCCACCTCGGG
>CALXGC010000077.1 GCA_944387755.1 uncultured Oscillospiraceae bacterium
TCAGCAGCGCCCCCGAGCGTTTTACCTGCGCAATGGTACAGCTGCCGCCGTGGGGCGTCCCGCTGTAGTAGGCTACAAAAAAGACGCCCTGGGCGTTGGGATATTCCTCCCAGCTGGAGTTGCTCCCCGCGGCAGCGTTCCAGTTCTCTACTTCCGCCCTGAGCTGATTCAGCGTCTCCTCCATGGGGTTCTCCGCCAAGATGAGGGCAGAGATACGGGTCTCTTGATTCCAAGTAAAGGTTCCGGCCCGTCCCAACTCTGAGAAGCGGATGGCGGTCTCTCCGTCCAAAGCAAAGCTCTCCACCCGCACCCCCTGGACATAGGTCTGAATGTCCGTGGCGTAGATATTCCCCACCTGCGTCCCTACCGTCTGGGTCTGGACCGGAGGCTGGTAAGTCCCGGTAACAGCCCCTTCCACATCCCGCTCCACTGTAAGCGTGCGGGCCTCTCCGTCCCAAGTGACCGTAAACCCATACTCCCGCAGGTCCTCCGCCACCACTAAGGTAGCGTCGCCCAGATTATAGGAGCGCAGGGGATGGCCGTCGATCTGGGCCACAATATCTGTGGCGTAGATGTGCCCCACCACGTCCCCCACTGATGCAGCTGAAGCAGGGACTGCCAGAGAAAACGCCAGCGCGGCGCTCAGCGCGGTACACAGCATTCGCTTCATAGAGATTCCTCCTTTTCGTTTGTATTTGCATGTCTTCAATAGGCGGGTTTGCCGTCTCCCGGAACGCCCAAGGCAGCTCCTCGGCTCCATAATTGGTTTTCTCTGCTTCTTATATAGTTATATATGAATTATAGCACATGTTTGTCCCACTTTCTCCCCTTTCTTCTGAAGATTTTCTTAATTTGCTGCCATTTCGATTTCAGGCTTGCAATTTTCCCCGCAATATGATATAAATACGGGTAGCATAAATGCGCAGAGTGGGAAAATAGCGGGTTTGCAGCGTTTCAGAGAGGGGCGGCCGCTGGCTGAGAGCCGCCCTAAGGCTGTGCCGCTTGGTTCGCCCAGGAGCGGCCCCTGAGAGGGGGACGGCGGTCCGCCGTTACCGGACAAGAGTGCGTATTGCAGAATACGAATGCGGGTGGTACCGCGGAAGGCTGGCCTTTCGTCCCTTATTGGGGACGGAGGGCTTTTTTGCCGTCCGCCGGACCGGTCGGAAGGGAGACAAACCTTATGATTATCACCACAACCAACAGCATTGAGGGGCGGCAGATTCAGAGCTATCTGGGCGTCGTCTTCGGGGAAGTGATTTCGGGCGTCAATTTTGTCCGGGATTTTGCGGCCGGACTGACCAATTTCTTCGGCGGACGCTCCAACAGCTATGAGGAGGAGCTGGTAAACGCCAGAGAGACCGCCCTCCGGGAGCTGGAGCAGCGGGCCCTTCAAATGGGCGCGGACGCCGTGGTAGGCGTCAAAATGGACTATGAGGTTCTGGGGGCGGACAACGGAATGCTGATGGTGACAGTCAGCGGCACCGCCGTCACATTAAGAATGTAAGGACAGAAAAGGAGCAGACAACATGAAAGAGCAGTTAGCAAAAATCCGCGCGGAGGCGCTCTCCGCCATGGAGAACGCCCAGTCCGCCGGAGAGCTGGACGCCCTGCGGGTACAGTATTTGGGCAAGAAGGGCGAACTTACCGCTGTTTTGAAGATGATGGGCAAGCTCTCCCCGGAGGAGCGCCCCGCCATGGGTCAGCTGGCCAACGAGGTCCGCGCCGCCCTGGAGGCCGCCATCGAGGATCAGGGCAGGCGCCTGGAGGCCAAGGCCCTGGAGGAGCGGCTGAAAAATGAGGCCCTGGACGTCACCATCCCCGGAAAGCCCCCGAAGCTGGGCCACCAGCACCCCATGTACATCGCTCTGGAGGAGCTGAAGGAGATCTTCATCGGCATGGGCTTCACCGTCCTGGACGGCCCTGAGGTGGAGCTGGCCTCCTATAACTTCGACAAGCTCAACGCCGGCGAGGGCCACCCCTCCCGGGACTGGTCGGACACCTTCTACTTTGACCAGGACAGCCGGGTGATGCTCCGCTCCCAGACCTCCCCCATGCAGGTGCGGGCCATGGAGACCATGGAGCTGCCCATCCGCATCATCGCCCCCGGCCGGGTGTACCGGACGGACGAGGTGGACGCCACCCACTCCCCCATGTTCCACCAGGTGGAGGGCATGGTCATCGACAAAAACGTGACTATGGCCGACTTGAAGGGCACCCTGAACGCCCTGGTGGAGGAGCTGTACGGCAAGGGAACGAAAACCCGCTTCCGCCCCCACCACTTCCCCTTCACCGAGCCCTCCTGCGAGATGGACGTGCAGTGCCACAAGTGCGGCGGCGTAGGCTGCCCCACCTGCAAGGGGGAGGGCTGGATCGAGCTGCTGGGCGCCGGGATGATCCACCCCCGGGTGCTGGAGATGGCAGGCATCGACCCGGAGGTGTATTCCGGCTGGGCCTTCGGCATCGGCCTGGAGCGCACAGCCATGCGCCGGTTCAAGATCGCCGACCTGCGGCTGATCTTTGAGAACGACGTGCGGTTCCTGGAGCAGTTCTGAGAAGGGAGAGAGAAAACCATGAATCTGTCACGCAAATGGCTGGACGAGTTCGTCCATGTCACTGTCAATGATAAAGAGTTTGCCGAGGCCATGACCCTGTCCGGCTCCAAGGTGGAGCTCACCCACGACCTGGGGTCGGAGATCAGCAACGTGGTGGTGGGCCGGGTGCTGTCCATGGAGCGCCACCC
>CALXGC010000078.1 GCA_944387755.1 uncultured Oscillospiraceae bacterium
CTCCCCGTGAGGGGAGCGACCCGGTAAGGAGGTGAAAAAATGGCACGCAAAAGAATATTTCAATCCACGCTCCCCGTGAGGGGAGCGACCTACTATCAACCAGCTTCGTATGGCCTTCCAAGTGCAATTTCAATCCACGCTCCCCGTGAGGGGAGCGACAATTGCAGGAGTTGCAGGCGCGTTTTAATCATGTGATTTCAATCCACGCTCCCCGTGAGGGGAGCGACCGCTGACGGCCACTTGACTATATAACGTTTTCCGGATTTCAATCCACGCTCCCCGTGAGGGGAGCGACGCGTAAAACAGCTCTACGCCCCCCGCTTTGATTCTATTTCAATCCACGCTCCCCGTGAGGGGAGCGACTCCGATGTTAGCAAAAACTGGCCAATAGTAATCAATTTCAATCCACGCTCCCCGTGAGGGGAGCGACCCAGACCTGGAGGTCGTTAAGGTGCAGGCCGAAAAATTTCAATCCACGCTCCCCGTGAGGGGAGCGACTATTATTGGAGGTCGTGTTGATACTTCCCAGGGATGATTTCAATCCACGCTCCCCGTGAGGGGAGCGACCGCCATATGTTTCTTTTGGTCCGCGCCAGAATAGTAATTTCAATCCACGCTCCCCGTGAGGGGAGCGACAGCAAACTTGAACAGTTTTATCCGCGCTCCTTTGTACAGGGAGGACAATTTACAGGAACAGCATACTGCATTCCGGTAAAAATGTAAAGTTTTTTCGAGACACGCTGGGGTATATGCCCCGCAGTTCCGGTGCGAACCTGCCGGGAGAAGTCTGTGCGCTTGCCCTTCGCACGCTAGAGGATAAGAGGGTCTTCTGGCATATAGGTCTGCTTACAGCCGAAGTGCTCCACCTTATTCTCATAGCGTTTTCCCAGGTAATAGAAGCGCAGGCTGTCCTTTTCCGGGTTCATAATGGCGCACAGCTTTGTCTGGAGCAGCCTGCACTGGGCCGGGTCCAGCAGGCATTCAAAGACAGAGTTTTGGACCCGCTGTCCATAGTTGACGCATTGCCTGGCAATCTGTCTCAGGCGCTTCCGCCCGGCGGAGTCCTCTGTATTCACGTCGTAGGTAATTAGAACCAGCATAACCGCCCCTCACTTCCACAGAAACGGCGGATAGCCGTCCAGGTCTCCCCGGAGGCAGCGGGCCAGCAGCAGCGCCTGGACGTAGGGAATCAGACCCCATTGGATTTTTTCCTGGAGATATGGATGCGTCAGCAGCTCTTTTTTTCGCTCCTGCCAGCGCTTCAGAAAGCTTCGGCGGCCTGCGTCGTTGAGAAAGACCGCGCCGTTTTCCCGAAAGTCAAAATCATTTTGTCCTACAATGCGGTTGTTGATGAGCGTCAGGACAAAACGGTCCGCCATACAGGGACGCAGCTCCTCCATCAGGTCCAGGGCCAGAGAAATTCGCCCAGGCCGGTCCCGGTGCAGAAAGCCAGCATAGGAGTCCAGACCAACGCTCTCCAGAGCCGAGGCACAGTCGTTGGCCAACAGGCTGTAGGCGAAGGACAGCATGGCGTTCACTGGGTCCAGAGGCGGACGGCGGCTCCGGTTCTGAAAGGCGAAGAGCGGCTTTTCTCCCAGAATCATCTGGTCGAAGACGCCGAAATAGAGCGTGGCGCCCGCGCCCTCCAGCCCACGCAGGCTGTCCAGCGAGGTCTCCTCCGCAATCTGGGGCAGAAGCTCCTTAAGCTGTCCGGAGACCGACGAGAGAGCGGCGGCGTCCAGGCGGAGCCCGTGGTCCCGCCGGGTGCGCTCCAGGCTCCAGCGGGCGTTGTAAACTTTGCCGAAAATCATGCTGCGGGCAATGCGGCAGCAGGGGCCGGGGTCGTCTGCGGTCCGGTACTGAGCGCGGCGCAGCAGCACGTTTCCTGTGCTCCGCCCTGTGACGCGGGCCAGAAAGCGGCCCCGCGGCGTACAAAACGCCAGAGAGACGTCCCGCTCCGCGCACGCCCCCATCAGTGCGGTGGACGCGCCGGGGTAGGAGAACGATACAATTCCGGACAGCGTGTGCAGAGGATAGCGGGCAATCTCCTGCCTGTCCCGGTTTGCCACAACGTTTTCTCCGTCCAGGGACAGATAGACGTCCTCGCTGGTGACAAACAGCGTGTTGAGCAAAGGTTTCATGGCAATTCCTCCAGCGCGTGTTTCAAATAGCTGGATACCGGCTCCCGCCTGGCCAGCTGCGGCAGGCACAGGTCTTTCAGAGAACAGGCCTTGCAGGACTGGGTGGGTTTTGCCCTGGGTGTGTGGCCTCGCCGGCTGTACTGGTGCATTTCCTCCGCGAAACGGCAGACCTGCTGGCGCAGCTCCTGGGAGAAGAGCACCGGCGTGCGCCGCCGGGGCTCCCCATAGTACAGGGCCCCGTCCGGAATGGCGCAGCACAGCATTTCCTCCAGACACATAGCCTGGGCGCAGAGCTGAAGCTCGTCCGCCTGATGGCTCTTGGGCCTGCCCCTTTTGTACTCCACAGGATAGGGCAGCCACAGTCCCTCCTCGCCCAGGAGGGGAACCCCCTCCGGCGTGCGGTGAAATTCCACCACGTCGCACTGGCCGGACAGGCCCAGGCTGTGGGAGACGACGGGCAGCCCCCGGAGAATCAGAGTATCCCCCCGGCGCTCCCGGAGAGCCTCGTCGTGGGCTCTCCGGTGCAGCAGGTCCCCCTCCACGGTGGCCAGGTTGTCCGTCCACTGCTGCTCCAGGTGAATCAGCGCCCACTGGCGGCGGCAGAAGGCGAAGTGCTGAATGCCGGAGAGCTGGAGCAGCTCCTCATCCTGGTACATGGTCACACCATCCGCCGGCAGGTCACGCCTTCAGGGAGAGCGGCCTCGTTCACCGTCACCTGATAGTCCCGGTAGGAGCGGGCGGGGGAGGGGTCGCCTGGATTGACGCGGCGGACTGTGACAGTCTCAAAGAGCTTCCAGGCCGGAGCACAGCCCAGCTCGCCGTCGTGCTGGAAGACAATCAGCTCCCGCACGGCCATTTTGCCGCGGGCGGCGGAGCGGTCGTGCTCAAACATGTTCAAAATGGCCGTCCACAGCAGCTCCAGGTCCTCCTGGGAGAAGCCGGTGGCCTTCCGGGCCAGGTTGGCGGAGACATAGCCCTCGCAACGGTAGAGGCCGTAGGGAACAATGTACTTCCGGCCCATCTCCGTCCCCTTTTTCTCGGCGTCCGTCTCGGTAGTGATTGCCACGCGGGTGATAGTCACTTCCTGGGGAACGATGGGTTCCACGCTGCGGGCAAAGCCCAGCTGTACCGGTCCCCGAACCTGACCGCAGTTGAGGGCGGCCTTCACAAAGGTGGTCATCACCGCGCCGAAGGTACGGATGTCATAGAAATTGGCGCACATCCAGTCCCGGATTTTTCGGTCCAGGTCGGGGTTGGCCTTCTTCTTCTCCTTCACCGACTTCTCGTCCACATCCAGAGCCTTGTAGGCTTCGGCGTCGCTGCGGTTCAGGGGCACGCCGTCTTTCACATAGATGCGGTAGCCGGGGGCGTCCTCCTTCACCGTCTCCACATAATTGCGGATTTTCCGCTTCAGGCACACGTCGGTGACAATGCCCAGACCGGTTTCCGGGTCCACGCGGGGCATGTTGCCTGCGTCGGGGTCGCCGTTGGGGTTGCCGTTCTCTACGTCGAACAGAATGACAAATTCATAACGGTTTTTAATGGGGTCAGACATGTTACTTCTCCTCCTTTTTCTGATAGCGGGCCTGGGTCTGGTGGTAGTAGCCAAGCTGGAACGCGCCCTGCTGGGGCAGGCTCATGCGGGCGGGGTAATTCTCGCCCAGACGGGCGCACAGCTCCGTGAGCTGTTTTTCGTAGAAAACGGCCAGTCCGGCGTTGTTCCCGCGCAGCTTCTTCAGGTGCTTCTGGGCCAGGTTGACCAGCACAGGGAAGACCACGGCGGGGGTGGACCCGGCGGAGTTGAAATACTTGTCCCTGATGGTGGCGTTAATGCCGGGATTGGCGGCTGTCTGGACGGCCTCCAGGACAGAGAACAGCCGGCCCAGGGTGTAGGGGATGTTGGTACTCTCTTCCTTAAGGGACACGGTGAGGACCTCCTTCGGTATGTCGGGATGGGGATTTTGTAAATAATAGGCTTTCAGAATGGCCGCCCGGCCCCGCGTGATTTTCCGGTCCGCACGGATACGCAGGGTGACGCCGTTGAGCAGGGTAGCCGGGTAGCGGGTGTTGTTCAAAACCGCCCGCAGGACCGCTCCGGCCAGGTTGGGGGAGGGGGACTTGTTGCTGGAGTTTTGGTTCACCGTCTCGTCCAGCAGCTTCCACAGGGACAGCGTCTCGAACTTGTCAGAGGCGGGGCGGACAATCTCCAGCCGGTCATAGTGGGCCTGGACGTTTTTGAGCAAATTACCAAAGCTGTTGTGCAGGAAGAACCGCACGGACAGCCGGGCGGCGTTGGGGGAGAGAGCAAGGACATAGAAGTCCATATTGGGGTCCAGCTTCTCCCCCTCACAGACCACCGGCTGGCCGGAACAAAGGGTTTTGACCATCCCCTGCATATCGGCGGCGGTGTAGGAGACGCCGCCGAAGCACGCCCCGCCGAACAGGGCGGTATAGGCCGGCTTGGCGTTTTTGGCCCAGCACACCACTGTGGCGTCGCCCAACCGGTAGACGTGGTCCCGGTCAGAGAGCAGGTGGTTCAGAGCGGCGGTGTAGGCGAAGGCGGCGTATTTACTGGTTGGAGCGTTTAAATTCTGTTCCTTGCCGTAGGAGCAGAAGGCCGGGGCGTTGAAGGAGACAAGGGCCGCGCCGCTGGACTGGGCGCCGGTCACGTTTTTGATAGCGGGGTGGACGGACTCCACAGGGCCCTCCTCTCCCGTCACCAGACAGATTCCCCTGGGGGCGTCCTCTGTCCGGCTGTAGAAGCGGTCCCAGGCCTGCCGGACGGCGGGGTCGTCATGGACAAATCCGTCCTCCGTCCGGAATACCAGGTTTGCCCCGGAGAGAATTTCTTCCAGATGGTCTGCCAGCACCGGATTTTCTTTGGCCTTCTCCGGTTCCCAGGCGCGGAAGAAGGACAGCAGCGCCTGGGCGGCGGGGGTGTTCACCCCGTCCAGCACCTGTTCATGGAGCGCCCGGCAGGCTGAAAAGCAGTCCAGGGTACGTTTTGTCTTGTCCTTTTCCCCCTTGTCCTTATTTTCGTCATATGCCCCCAGAATGTAGCTGGCGTTGTCGCACAGAAAATTGGCGGCGATTCCCACCGTCCGTTTCACTGGGGCGGGGAGAATGAAGCTCCGGGGAGCCAGAACCGTTTTCTTGCCCCTGACCTGCTGGGTCAGGAGGGGGAGCGCCTGTTCCAATTCGCCGCCGCCGCTGATTTGCAGGGCGAACGATACCTTCACCGGCGACCAGCCGGGGGCGGCGATGTTGCCCTCCCGCTCCAGGGCCTGGTAGTACTGGGTCAGCGCCTGTAGAATCATCCCCGCACCTCCCCGCTGTTCCGGAGCGGGACATGGAGCACTCCGTCCTCCAGCGTGCCGCGGAAGAACAGAGGCCGGATGTCCGCCGGGTCTGTGTAGTCCATATCGTACAGCATCCACCCCAGGTCCCGGACGCCCTCCAGCTCTTCCGGGCAGGTGGGAAGCTGGCGGCACATTCGGAACTGGGCGGGAAACTCACGGCAGCCGAAGCAGGGCTGGTGGTAGAACTGGCCTCTCTGGATGCGCCGCTTTACAATGTCCTGAAATTTGCCGGGGTTGTCGCTGGGGGCGGCCCGCTCAGTCATTTCAAAGTGGGCCTCAATGACATAGCGCACGTCCCGCAGCAGCAGGGCGGCCCGCTGCTGGATGTCGTCCTGAGTGCACAGGTACAGCGCTCCAGAACCCCGCTCCATGACGGTGCGGGCGGTTCTGGCAGGAACGGTGGATTTGACCTCGTTGCGCCTGATGTTGGTGAAGCGGATGGGGGCGCACACGTGAATGCGGTCCACAACCCACCGCAGGCCGGGGTGCCAGTAGATGGCCTCGATGAGGCCGCGGGCGGCGGAGGGCGTCATCACGTCATAGCTCACCCGCTCCGTCTTCATCTCCGGGCGGGTAAACAGGGCGTAGTCCCCCCAGACCTCCAATTGAATCGACACAGGCGTTCACTCCTCTCTGTCTAATTTTGTAAGGTTGGATGGATTCATCCTATCACAAGACCTGAGCCGTGTCAAATTTTAGAGAAAATCACAAAAAACACTTGCGGGAACGGCGAATGCGCGGTATAGTTTTGATGGACTCTCCGGGCGTCTATTTTTTTGCGCCGGTTCATAGGCTGAGAGGGAGAGGTGACAGCCATGAAGCGACGCGGCGACACGGAGCGTGGTCCGGCCCTGTACCGGCTGGGACCCCTGACCGTCCTGGGGTGCGCCTTCGCCCTGGGCGGCGTGCTGGGCGGAGCGCTGGCCGGCCTGATTGCCGGAGAGGCCGCCCAAAATCTGAAGGACTTTTTGGTGGACTATCTGACCGCCGCTCAGAACGGGGAGATTGCGGCGGAGTTCTGGCCCATGGCCTGGGAGCAGGGGCGCTTTTTTCTGGGCGCCTGCCTGCTGGGCGTCACCGCCCTGGGCACGGCTGGAATTCCGGCGCTGTTCTGTGTGCGGGGCTTTCTGTTTTCATTTTCCGTGGCCGCCTTCTGCCGGATCTTTGGACCGGCGGGCCTGGCGCCTGCGTTGTGTTTGTTTGGACTGCCGGCCTTTTTATGGGCTCCGGCGCTGTTTTTGGCGGGAACCCAGTGCCTGGAGGGGTCATACGCCCTTCTCCGGCGGGCCCTGGGGGACGGCCGCGTCCCGCTGCCCCACAGCTCGGACTACTGGGGCAGGCTGGCCCTGTACGGGCTGGGACTTGCGTTGTGTGTGGCGCTGGAGTGCGCGGCGGCCCCCCTTCTGCTGGAGGCCGCGGCCCGGTTTGTGCTGTAGTTGGAAAGGAAACAGAGAGAGGAAGATGTCCCCGTGTCAGATCTGCTGAAAATCTATGAGGAGTACCTGAAGACAGAGAAAAAAGCGTCCCCAAACACCGTCAGTTCCTATCTGCGGGATGTGCGCCAGTTCCAGGCGGCCATGGGGGAGAGGGACCTGGAGGAGGTCCTGCCCCAGGACGTGGAGCGCTATGCCGCGTCCCTGGACGAGAGGGGGAAGTCGGCGGCTACCGTCACCCGCTGCGTGGCGTCTCTGAAATCGTTTTACAGCTGTCTGGCCGCCCGAAAGCTGGTGCAGCAGAACCCCGCCCAGGGGGTGGTTCCCGCCAGGGTGGAGCGCAGGCTCCCGGAGATTCTCACCGGCAGAGAGGTGGAGCTGTTCCTGAAGCAGCCGGACCTCTCCGACCCCAAGGGGCGGCGGGACCGGGCCATGCTGGAGCTGCTGTACGCCACGGGAATCCGGGTCAGCGAGCTGATTGCCCTGAACCTGGACGACCTGGACCTGGACGGCGGCATAATCCGCTGCACCAGCAAGGGCAGGACCCGGACCATCCCCCTGTACGCCGCCCTCCCGTCCCTGCGGGACTATCTGTACCAGGTGCGCCCCAAGCTGGTGGACGCCCCGGAGACCGCCGCCCTGTTTGTCAACATGAACGGCGAGCGCATGAGCCGCCAGGGCTTCTGGAAGCTGATGAAGCACTATCAGGAGAAGGCCGGCATCCAAAAGGACGTCACCCCCCACACCCTGCGCCACTCCTTCGCCGCCCACCTGCTGGAGAGCGGGGCCGACCTGCGGTCCATTCAGGAGATTCTGGGCCATGCGGACATCTCCTCCACCCAGGTCTACTCCCGCCTCCTCCACCGGCAGCACAGGGACGCGGACCGGAAACACACAAGATAGCCTGCGGCGCGGAGCACGGAAGAGGCTCCGCGCCGTGCTTTTGTTCAGATGAACTGGGCCTGTCCGCCCTCCGCCTCCAGGCTCAGGCCGGCGCCGGGGGAGTAGAGGCTCAGATTCCGGAGGACGAAGGACCCGTCCTCCAGCCGCTCCAGGTCCCCGGCCCGCTCCAGGCTCTCCAGGTGCCGCCGGTAGACGGACACGCCGTACCGCCCCAGGCGGCGGTAGAGCGGCAGGCTGTACCGGCCGTCCCGGAGGTCCTTCACCAGCTCCGCCCCCTCGCCCAGGGGGATGTAGACGGTGGCTGTGGGGCTGTCGAGCATATGAAAGCGCTCCGACACTGTGCGGAAGGGGAAGAGCTCCGCCTTCATCAGGGGCAGAATCCCCTCCTTGTCCAGGGCCTGGTCTCCCTTCAGGTCCAGCAGCTGTGTGAAGTAGGCCCGGACCGCCTCCGGCGCGGAGGGGTCCTGAAAGCGGTCCATGGCGGAGCGGCCCGCCCCCGCGGCGGCGGCAAAGAGAGGCGGAGGGGCGCTCTCTCCCCGGAAGATGGTGACAGGGCTGTCCGCCGCCGGCCGTTTTCCCTCCCGGTTGCACCGCCCGGCGGCCTGGAGAATGGAGTCCAGGCCGGCCTCCTCCCGGAAGACGGCGGGGAAGTCCACGTCTACCCCGGCCTCGATGAGGGAGGTGGAGATCACCCGGCAGGGCCGGCCCTCCGCCAGCCGCCGGCGGATCTCCTCCAGCTGGGCCTGCCGGTGGGCTGGGTACATCAGGGTGGAGAGGTGGAAGTTCCCATCGCCGGTCAGGCGGCTGAAAATCTCCTGGGCTGTTTTCCGGGCGTTGACCACGCACAGAACCTGTCTCCTGGCCTGGAGCTGGGCGGCGAGGCCCTCCCAGTCCAGCGTCCCGGCCCGGCGGAACGTCACCCGGCGGAAGGCGTCCCAGGAAAAGACCGGCGGGGGACACAGCTCCGTGACCGCCAGCTCTGGGGCGAAGGTCCGGAAGAGGGGGGTCAGGGCCGGCTGTGTGGCGGTGCACAGGACGGCGGAGACCTGACAGCGCCGTACAAGCTGGGCGATTGCCCAGACGCAGGGGCGCAGGCAGGGGAGGGGGAGCATTTGCGCCTCGTCAAAGACGACGGCGCTCCGGGCCAGGTTGTGCAGCTTCCGGCACTGGGAGGGCCGGTTGGAGAAGAGGGACTCGAAGAACTGCACGGCGGTGGTGACGACCACCGGCATGTCCCAGGTCTCCGTGGCCCGCAGCAGGAGCCCGGCGTCCAGGGCCTCTTCAGGGTCATACTGGACGTTGGAGTGGTGTTCCAGCACGCTGTCCGCCCCCAGAATTTTTCGAAATTCCCTGGCAGTCTGTTCAATAATAGAGGTATAGGGGATGACGTAGACCACCCGGCGGAGCTTGTGGGCCCTGGCCTGGGCCAGGGCGAAGGCCAGAGAGGCCGCCGTCTTGCCGCCGCCGGTGGGCACCGTCAGGGTAAACAGTCCGGGCCCGCGCCGCTCCCCCTCCTGTATGCACCGCTCCAGAATGGCGCACCGCTGGGTGTTCAGCGCCCCCTGGGCCGGAAACCAGCGGGAGATGTGGGCCTGAAACCGGTCCCAGAGCTGCTCCACAGAGGGGCGCTCCGCCTCCTGGGGCGTTCCGGACATGAATTCCGCCGTGTCCGTGCGGTCCGCGTCCACCAGGCTGGAGAAGAGCATTCGGGTAAAAAACATCCCCTCCGTCATCACGTCCCCCATCTCCGGAAGGGGAGGGGAGGGCAGCGCCAGCTCCGACTGCCAGGCCGAAGAATCCGGCAGGCGTCCCTGTGCGGCCCGGTTCATGCGGCCGAAGAAAGAGCCGGAGTCCGGCCCGTCAGTCTGGCTCCCGCCGTCGGGAAGCCCGCTGTGGTGGCCCGCCGCGGCAAAGGCCGCGAAGGGCTGCCCCATCTTCATGCACGCGAAGGCCCCGGCGGTGGCGTGGTCCACCCTGGGGCCTCCGCTCAGCCGCCGCTGGAACCCGGCGGAGTATTTCCCCAAATCGTGGGCCAGTCCGGCCAGCTCCCCCTGCTCCCCGCCCTGAAAGTCCGCCGCATAGGCGGCGCACAGGCGGGCCGTGCCCTCCAAATGCGCCCGGACGGTCTGTTTCCGCCCGTCCGGGGCGATGTGCGCGAAATATTCCTCCATAAAAACCCCTCTTTCGGCATTTGCACCAGCATAGCATAAAAGCGGGACAATAAACAGGACTTTTTGTAACTTTGTCACAGAAGCCGGGGGGGCCCATGGCCCATAATAGGACCATACCGGAGAAAACGGATACCGGGGAAAGGTTGTGACTTGCGATGAAAGTTGTCATTGTGGGCGGCGTGGCGGGAGGGGCCACCGCGGCGGCCAGAATCCGCAGGCTGGACGAGGAGGCGGAGATCGTCGTCTTCGAGCGCTCTGGATATGTGTCCTATGCCAACTGCGGCCTGCCCTACTACATCGGCGGGGTCATTGAGGACCCGGAGGAGCTGACCCTCCAGACGCCGGAGAGTTTTCGCGCCCGCTTCCGGGTGGACGTGCGGGTCCGGCACGAAGTCACCGCCCTCCACCCGGCGCGCAGAACCGTCTCGGTGCGGAACCTGGACACCGGGGCGGAGTTTGAGGAGTCCTATGACAAGCTGCTGCTCTCCCCCGGCGCACAGCCCACCCAGCCCCGCCTGCCCGGCGTGGGGATGGATAAAATTTTTACCCTCCGCACGGTGGAGGACACCTTCCGGATTCACAGCTACCTCCAGACGGCCCGGCCCAAGTCCGCCGTCCTGGCCGGAGGCGGCTTCATCGGGCTGGAGCTGGCGGAGAACCTGCGGAACCTGGGGCTGGACGTGACCATCGTCCAGCGGCCCCGGCAGCTCATGAACCCCTACGACCCGGAGATGGCGGCGCTGATTCACAGCGAGGTGCGCCGCCGCGGGATTCGCCTGGCGCTGGGCCGCACGGTGGAGGGCTTTGAAGAGCGGGACGGCGGCGTGGACGTGCTGCTGAAGGACGCGCCGCCCCTCCGCGCCGGCATGGTGGTGCTGGCCATCGGCGTCACCCCGGACTCCCGCCTGGCCAGAGAGGCGGGGCTGGAGCTGGGCATGAAGGGCAGCATTCTGGTCAACGACCGGATGGAGACCTCCGTCCCCGGTATTTACGCCGTGGGGGACGCGGTGCAGGTGAAGCACGCTGTCTCCGGTCAGGACGCCCTCATCGCCCTGGCGGGGCCCGCCAACAAGCAGGGCCGCATTGCCGCCGACAACATCTGCGGCGGAGACAGCCGCTATCTGGGCTCCCAGGGCAGCAGCGTCATCCAGGTCTTCGGCCTCACCGCCGCGGCCACCGGCCTCAATGAGACCGCCGCCCGGAAGGCCGGCCTGGATGTGGACAAGGTGGTGCTCTCTCCCATGAACCACGCGGGCTATTACCCCGGCGGAAAAATCATGACCATGAAGATTGTCTTTGAACGGGGGAGCTGCCGGCTGCTGGGCGCACAGATTGTGGGGCGCGCCGGGGTGGATAAGCGCATTGACGTGCTGGCCACGGCCATCCATGCCGGACTGAGCGCCGTCCAGCTCAAGGATCTGGACCTGGCCTATGCGCCCCCCTACTCCTCCGCCAAGGACCCGGTGAATATGGCCGGTTTTATGGTTGAAAACCTGGCCAACGGCCTGGTGAAGCAGTTCCACTGGCAGGACGTGGCCGCCCTGCCCCGGGACGGCAGCGCGACCCTGCTGGACGTCCGGACGCCGGAGGAGTACCGCCGGGGGCATATCGGCGGGTTTGTCAACCTCCCGCTGGACGGGCTGCGGGAGCGGCTGGGCGAGATTCCGGCGGGAAAGCCGGTGTATGTGATCTGTCAGAGCGGCCTGCGCAGCTATCTGGCCTGCCGGATTCTCGCCGCCCACGGGTACGGCTGCTATAACTTCTCCGGCGGCTTCCGGTTCTATGAGTCCGTGACCCAGGACCAGCGCATGACAGAATCCGCCTTCGACTGCGGCATGGACCGGGCCTGACGGCAGGCCGGCTCCGGATTTTTATGAATAGTCCTGTTTATTGGTCCGCACAGGCAGTATACTTCTCTCAGAATCAAATTTGAGGAGGCGGACGCAATGCTGGCGCTGTTTATCCTGGTTCTCCCGGTCCTGATTATTTTGGAGTGCGCAAGGCGCTCCTGACAGAAAAAGGGAGAAAAGGCCCGGACCGCTGGAAAGCGGTCCGGGCCTTGCTTATCCGTTGGCGCGGAGCTGGGGCTGAGGGGCCTGCTTGTCAAAGGCCGGGTTGGTGAGGTAGACGTTTTTGGCGTCCATCTTCTCCTTCCACAGCCGCAGGCACTCGCCGACGCGCTGGAAGTGGACGATCCCCCCCTCCCGCACGAAGCGGATGACGTTGTTCACGTCCGGGTCGTCGGACAGCCGCAGAATGTTGTCATAGGTGAGGCGGGCCTTCTGCTCGGCGGCCAGGTCCTCGGTGAGGTCGGCGATGACGTCGCCGGTGGACTGGATGGAGCCGGCGGTCCAGGGGAAGCCGGAGGCGGCGGCGGGGTAGACCCCCGCGGTGTGGTCCACAAAATAGGGGGCGAAGGCGGGGCAGTTCCGGACCTGCTCGTCGGTGAGGTTCCGGGTGAGCTGGTGGACGATGGCCGCCACCATCTCCATGTGGCCCAGCTCCTCTGTGCCGATGTCGGTCAAAAGGCCCTTGGCCTCGGCGTAGGGCATGGCGTACCGCTGGGACAGGTAGCGCATGGAGGCGCCCAGCTCCCCGTCGGGGCCGCCGTACTGGCTGATGATGAAGGCGGCCAGCTTGGGGTTGGGGGTGGAGATCTTTACCGGGAACTGGAGCTTCTTCTCATAAATAAACATCTCACTTCACCTCGTTCTGCCCATAATTCCAGGGCCACGGGTCCTGGAGCCAGCGGTAGGAGCTCCCAGCGGCGGCGCTGGTTTTGGTGAGGGGGCCGTATTTTGCCTCGTACTCCGCCCTGGCGGTCTGCTCCATGGCGGCGTACTGCTTGAAGAGGTCAAAGGCCTCGGCGTCCTCCGGGTGGGTGTCCAGATAGGCGCCCAGCTCCAGCACCACGAACTCCAGGGCCTGGAGCGCCGTCAGGGGGTTGGAGGGGAGGGCGCTGCCCTCCACCTTCAGATGAAAGGGCAGGTTCAGACCGGGGAACAGGGTCCCGTTGCTGAGGGCCTCGTTCTGGGCGTATTTCTTCGCCCCGTTCTGCTGCATGGGGACGTAGGGCGCCGCCAGTCCGGCGCAGGACGGCAGCGTCCCGTAGTTGTCCGGGCAGTAGGGCAGCGGGCAGGAGTTGCCGGTATCGTTGTTCAAAACAGGATTCCTCCTTGGTTGGAATCGGAGAAGCCGCCCGGCCTCTCCACTGCATTCTATGCCGGGGGCGCAAAGCCGGTCCCAGCCGGCGGGGCGGAAAAATTCTCCCCGCATAGTTCCGCCGCCCCCGCCATAGGCTGGAGGGGAGGTGGAGTATGTGGGGAGAAGGCGTATTCTGGCCGCTCTGCTGGCCGCTCTGACGGCGGGGGGCGCTTTTTGGTACTGCCGGGAGAAGGCCGTTCCGGCGGCGGCCCCGGCCGGACAGCCGCCGGCGTGGATCATCGACGCCGGACACGGCGGGGAGGACGGCGGCGCGGTGTCCCCCTCCGGCGCGGTGGAGAGTCAAATCAACCTGGCCGTGGCCCGGCGGCTGGACGGCATTCTGGGCTTTTTGGGGGAGCGGACCCTTATGCTCCGGCAGGAGGATACGTCCCTCCATGACCCGGAGGCGGCGACGCTGCGGGAGAAGAAGGTCTCCGACCTGCACAACCGGGCGGCCGCCGCCGCCCGGTACCCGGAGGCCGTCCTGGTCAGCATTCACCAAAATATCTTCCAGCAGGCCCGGTACCGGGGGACCCAGGTCTTTTACGCCCCCACGGAGGGCTCCCAGGCCCTGGCCCAGGCCATTCAGGCGGCTGTCCGGGAGGGGCTCCAGCCGGACAACAGCCGGGAGAGCAGGCCCATCCAGGAGACGGTCTACCTCATGAACCATGTGCCCAACCGGGCGGTGCTGGTGGAGTGCGGCTTCCTCTCCAACCCGGAGGAGGAGGGGCTGCTCCAGGACCCGGCCTATCAGACCAAGCTGGCGCTGGCCATCGCGGCGGGGTGTCTACGGGTCTATCCATATTTCAATTCACGCCCCCGCGTGGGGAGCGACGTTATTCAGTCCAGTTCTCCACGTCCAGGTCAGGGACACGTTCAAATTCCCGGACATTGTTTGTCACCATCGTCAATCCCTCCGATTTTGCGTGAGCCGCGATCAGCATGTCCAGAGGATCGATGGGGGTCCCTCTGCTTTGCAGAAAAGCGCGAATAGCGCCATACTCAGACGCGGCGGCGGCCCCAAATGGCAGGACGGTCAACGGCGCAAGAAACCGGAGCAGCGCCTGTTCATTTTTTGCGGGGTTGGAGCTGTGCCTCATTCCATATTCCAGCTCAGCCAAGGTGATGGAGGAGATACACAGGCCGCCGTTGAGTTCCTCCTGGAAACGGTGAAGCACTTTTTCCGGCTTATTTTTCATGATATAGATACAGATATTGGTATCCAACATATAAATCATAGCGGCTCTCGTTCCTCCAAAGCGCCTTGGTCCCTTCCGTTCTCAAAAATGTCGTCCGTAAAACCGTCCAGTCCCTCCAAAAAGGTTTTCCAGAGCGCCTCCTTAGGGACAAGAATCACTGCCTCGCCCAACTGCTGTATCACGACTTCGTTGGTCCTGAACCGGAACTGCTTCGGCAGCCGAACCGCCTGACTTCTCCCGTTTTCAAAGATTTTTGCAGTTTCCATCGCGCTCACCTCCTATCAATAGTATATATCGTGGTATATATTTCGGTCAAGGTTCCCAATGACAATTTTTCAAAAATTATGGGGGACGGTTCTCTTGCCCCGCGCTCGTCACAGGATAAAAGAACCGTCCCCTTCTTTTTTGGCCGGTGTGCTTGGCCGGCGTGTTACGGCGTCACCGCCCACACCCGTGCGGGCAGGCCGGTGGCCCCTTTGATATTGGGGTAGGAGACCAGAATGACGGCTCCGGCGGGGGCGACCTGGTCCAGGTTGTCCAGCAGCTCCACCTGGAGGTGTCCGCCGGAGAGGACGTACCGCTCGCAGGCCAGGTCCCCGGCCTCTGCGGCCAGCCTGGAGGCGTCGGTGTCGATGGTCTCGTGGCCGTTGGCGGCGGCCTTTCTCGTCTCATAGATGTACTTCAGGGCCTCCAGGGACCAGCCGGGGGTGTGCTCGCCGCCCTCCGGGTCGAAGTTGGACAGGGCGTCCATGCTGGGCCAGCGGCTGGACCAGCCGGTGCGCAGGGCCACGAAGGCTCCGTCGGGGATAGGGCCGTACTGGGCCTCATAGTCCTGGATGTCCTGGACGGTGACGGCGTAGTGCACGTCCTGCTCCACCTTTTTGCTCACGTCCACCACGCACAGGGGGAAGATGAGCTGGTTTACCCCATAGGCCTCGGACAGCGCCCCGTCCTTGCGGAAGTGTCCGGGGAAGTCGATGTGGGTGCCGAACTGTCCGGGGAACTTGAAGGTCTGAATCAGGCAGTCCAGCATGGGGTTCCCCCAGTCGTACACCATTTTGGACAGCTCCACCGACCCCTCCGGAATGCCCGCCCAGTAGGGGCTGTCGTTGTCCAGAGGGTGGGAGAGCTCCACCCATTTGTACCCTTTTGCGCGCTCCAGCGCGTTCCAAAGCTCGTACATGCTTCACGCCTCCTTAGTCCGTTTTGTTGATTATTTTCCTGTGCGCCCCGGCGGGGCCGCACCCTGCACAGCCCTTACACCTTCAGCTCTGCGGCCTCTCCGTCCAGGGCCTCCCGGTACTTGTCCAGGACGGGCTGGACCTCTCCGGCCAGGAACTCCTCCACCTGCTCCGGGCAGCGGCCGGTGTAGCGGCTGGGCTCCAGGTGGGCGGTGAGCTCCTCCTTCGTCATGCCGAAGGCCGGGTCGGCGGCGATGAGGTCGATGAGGTTGTTGGACAGCCCCAGGTCCTTCACGTTCCGGCCGGCCTCCTGGGAGAGGACGCGGATGCGCTCGTGGAGCTCCTGCCGGTCGCCGCCCCGCATGACGGCGTCCATCATGATGTTCTCGCTGGCCATGAAGGGCAGCTCCTCCAGCACATGCTTCTCGATGACCTTGGGGTGGACCACCAGGCCGGAGGCCACGTTGAGATAGATATTCAAAATGGCGTCCACGGCCAAAAACGCCTCCGGCACGGAGATGCGCTTGTTGGCGGAGTCGTCCAGGGTGCGCTCAAACCACTGGGTGGCGGCGGTGACGGCGGGGTTGCCCGCGTCCACCATGACGTACCGGGCCAGGGAGCAGATGCGCTCGCAGCGCATGGGGTTGCGCTTATAGGGCATGGCGGAGGAGCCGATCTGGTTCTTCTCAAAGGGCTCCTCCACCTCCTTCAGGTGGCACAGCAGGCGCATGTCGGTGGCGAACTTGCTGGCGGATTGGGCAATGCCGGACAGGACGGACAGCACGCTGTAGTCCATCTTCCGGGAGTAGGTCTGGCCGCTGACGGGGACGACGCCTGTAAAGCCCATCTCCTTTGCAATCTTCCGCTCCAGCTCTTTGACCTTCTCATGGTCGCCGTCAAACAGCTCCAGGAAGGAGGCCTGGGTGCCGGTGGTGCCCTTGGAGCCCAGCAGCTTCAGGGTGGAGATGCGGTGTTCCACCTCCTCCAGGTCCAGCAGCAGGTCGTTCATCCACAGGGCGGCCCGCTTGCCCACGGTGACGAGCTGGGCGGCCTGGAAGTGGGTGAAGCCCAGGGTGGGCAGGGCCTTGTACGCTTCGGCGAACTTGGCCAGGGCGGCGAGGACCCGCACCAGCTTGTTCCGGACCAGCACCAGGCCCTCCCGCATGAGGATGATGTCGGTGTTGTCCCCCACATAGCAGCTTGTGGCCCCCAGGTGGATAATGGGCATAGCCTTGGGGCACAGCTCCCCATAGGTGTGGACGTGGGCCATCACGTCGTGGCGGAGCTTCTTCTCCCACTCCGCGGCCCGCGCATAGTCGATGTCATAGATGTGGGCCTCCAGCTCGTCCACCTGCTCCTGGGTGACGGGCAGGCCCAGCTCCATCTCCGCCCGGGCCAGGGCCACCCACAGCTTCCGCCAGGTGGTAAACTTCTTGTCGGCGGAAAACAGGTGGAGCATCTCATCGCTGGCATAGCGGGAGGAGAGGGGGCTTTCATAGGTGTTGGTGGGCATGTTGTATCGTCCCTTTCTCTGGTTTTGGGGAGCGCTCCCCATAGATTTCAGCTTATTATAGCGCATGTGGGCGTTCTTTTCCAGCCATTCCGAAAAGTTTTGGAAATTTTCCCTCAGTCCGGCTCGCCGCACAGCCTCTCCAGGGCGGTCCGGTCCAAAATCCGGATTCCCCGGTAGCGCAGCTCCACCCACCCGTTCCGGGCAAACTGATTCAGAATCCGGCTCACCGTCACCCGGCTGGCGGAGATGGAGGCGGCGATTTCGTCCTGTGTCCACAGGATGTCCGGGCCGCCGGACAGCAGAAACCGAGCCAGCCGCCACTGGGCCGGGCGGAAGGCCATGCCGTCCAGCTGGTCCGACAGCAGGCGCACCGTCCGGGCCAGATAGCGGAGCAGGCATACGGCCAGCTCCGGATTCCGGGACACCGCCTGCACGAACACCTCCCGGCCGATGGGGACCAGCTGACAGGGGGTGAGGGCCTCGGCGGAGGACATGCGGGGCAGGCCGTCAAAGAAAGCCGCCTCCCCGAATAAGCTGCCCGCCCGGTAGACGTTCAGCACCCGCTCCGCCCCCCCGGCGGACTGGATGAAGCTCTTGACCTCCCCGGTCTTCAGATAATAAAAACAGTTGGCCTCCGCGCCCTGCAAATAGATGAGATGTCCCGGCGAACACCGCACCGACGGACGGCGCTCCGCAAAGGCTCTCCAGGGGCCCAATTCAAAGGTCTCCAAACTGCATCCGCTCCTTTTGGTAGGGGCGGCCTTTGGCCGCCCGATTGTCCCAGACGTCTTCTGACCTCCCGCAGGGGCGCACAGTGCGCCCCTACAAAAACAGGGGGACATATTTTTCTTTTGATTGTATCATATTTAACATTCTTTTTCCACCGCTTCTGTTAGGCTAATGGCAAGAAAAACCGAGGAGGGATTGTTCCTTATGGGAATGACAATGACGCAGAAAATTCTGGCGAAACACGCCGGACTGGACCAGGTGGAGGTGGGCCAGCTCATCGAGGCCAAGGTGGACATGGTGCTGGGCAACGACATCACCACCCCGGTGGCCATCACGGAGTTTGAGAAGGCGGGCTTCACCCAGGTCTTTGACAAGGACAAGATTTCCATCGTCCTGGACCACTACACCCCCTGCAAGGACATCAAGTCCGCGGAGCTGTGCCTCCAGGCCCGGAATTTTGCCCACAAGCACAGCATTACCAACTTCTTCGACGTGGGTCAGATGGGGGTGGAGCACGCCCTCCTGCCGGAAAAGGGCCTGTGCGCCCCCGGCGAGATTATCGTGGGGGCCGACTCCCACACCTGCACCTATGGAGCCCTGGGGGCCTTCTCCACCGGAATCGGCTCCACCGACATGGCCGCGGCCATGGCCACCGGCTTTTTGTGGTTTAAAGTCCCCGCCGCCATCAAAGTGACCCTGAAGGGCAAGCTTCAGCCCTGCGTGTCCGGCAAGGACGTGATTCTCCATCTCATTGGGGAGATTGGGGTGGACGGCGCTCTGTACCAGTCCCTTGAGTTCGCCGGGGAGGGCGTGGCCTCCCTGTCCATGGACGACCGGTTCACCATCTCCAACATGGCCATCGAGGCCGGCGGCAAAAACGGCATTTTCCCCGTGGACGAGAAGACCATGGAGTACATCAACGGCCGGGTGAACCGCCCCTGTGAGGCCTTTGAGGCCGACCCGGACGCGGAGTATGTCCGGGAGGTGGTCATCGACCTGGACAAGCTGGAGCCCACCGTGGCTATGCCCCACCTGCCGGAGAACACCAAGGTGGTCTCTGAGGCCGCCGGCCTGCCCATCAACCAGGTGGTCATCGGCTCCTGCACCAACGGCCGCATCAGCGACCTGCGCGCCGCCGCCGCCATTCTCAGAGGCAGAAAAGTGGCGGACGGCGTGCGCTGTATCGTCATCCCCGCCACCCAGGAGATCGTCCTGGAGGCCATGAAGGAGGGGCTCATTCAGACCTTCATCGAGGCCGGCTGCGCCGTCTCCACCCCCACCTGCGGCCCCTGCCTGGGCGGCCACATGGGCGTCATGGCCGAGGGGGAGCGCACCGTCTCCACCACCAACCGGAACTTCGTGGGCCGCATGGGCCATGTGACCTCCGAAATCATCCTGGCCTCTCCCGCCGTGGCCGCCGCCTCCGCCGTGGCCGGCTGCGTGGCCGATCCGCGCAAATTGTAAAAGAATGGGCGTAGGGGCGGCCTTTGGCCGCCCGCTTCCCCATATCTTTTCTAAACGGGCGGCCGAAGGCCGCCCCTACGAAATCAAAAGAAGGCGGTGTGGAACTCTGCCCGCTGCCCCATCACAGAAAGGATTGACGACCTATGAAGGTTTACAAATACGGCGCCAACGTGGACACCGACGTGATTATTCCCGCCCGGCACCTGAACGACCCGTCTCCGGCGGCCTTGGCCTCCCACTGCATGGAGGACATCGACGCCTCCTTCGCCTCCACCGTGGAGGCGGGGGACATCGTGGTGGCCGGTCCCAATTTCGGCTGCGGCTCCAGCCGGGAGCACGCTCCCCTCGCCCTGAAGTCCTGCGGGGTGAAGTGCGTCATCGCCCCCTCCTTCGCCCGCATCTTCTACCGCAACTCCATCAACATCGGCTTCCCCATTGTGGAGTGCGCCCAGGCCGCGGAGGAGATTCAGGCCGGGGACCAGGTGGACGTGGACTTTTCTACCGGCGTCATCACCGACCAGACCACCGGCAAGACCTACCAGGCCGCGCCCTTCCCGGCGTTCATCGACGGGATTATCAAAAGCGGCGGCCTGCTCAACTCCCTGAAAGCGCGGGGGGCGGCGAAATGAACTATAAAATTGCTCTGATTCGCGGCGACGGCATCGGACCCGAGGTGGTGGGCGAGGCTGTCAAGGTTATGGAGGCCGTGGGGGAGAAGTTCGGCCACTCCTTCACCTTTGAAGACGTCCTCATGGGCGGCTGCGCCATCGACGCGGTGGGAAAATCCTACCCCGACGGCACGGCGGAGAAGTGCAGGGCCTGCGACGCGGTGCTGCTGGGCGCCGTGGGCGGTCCCAAGTGGGGCCACGCGGAGGATCCGGAGAAGCGCCCGGAGAGCGCTCTGCTGGCCATCCGGAAGGATCTGGGGCTGTACGCCAACCTGCGCCCCGCCGCTCTGCGGCCCGCCCTGGCGGACGCCTGTCCCCTGAAGAAGGAGACGGCGGAGCGGGGCATTGACCTGATGATGGTCCGGGAGCTCACCGGCGGCATCTACTTCGGCAGGCGGGAGCGCTATCAGACCGAAGACCGGGGGGAGGAGGCCGCCGACCGGATGGCCTACTCCGAGAAGGAGATCGAGCGCATCGGCCGCCGGGCCTTCGAGCTGGCCCGGCTGCGCCGGAAAAAAGTCTCCAGCGTGGACAAGGCCAACGTGCTGGAGACCTCCCGCCTGTGGCGGTCCGTCATGCACCGCCTGGCGGAGGAGTACAGCGACGTGCAGTATGAGGACGTGCTGGTGGACAACGCCGCCATGCAGCTTGTGAAGGACCCCGGCCAGTTCGACGTGGTGGTTACAGAGAACATGTTCGGCGACATTCTCTCCGACGAGGCGTCCATGATTACCGGCTCCATCGGCCTGCTGCCCTCCGCCTCCATCGGGGATACCGCCCCCGGCCTGTATGAGCCCATCCACGGCTCCGCCCCGGACATCGCCGGGCAGGACAAGGCCAACCCCATCGCCACCATCCTGTCCGTGGCCATGATGTTCCGCTACTCCTTCCACCTGGCCGGCGAGGCCGCCGCCATCGAAAAGGCGGTGGACGCCGTCCTGGCCCAGGGCTGGCGCACCCCCGACATCGCCAAGGCGGGGGAGACCGCCATCGGCACCCAGGAGATGGGCCGGCGCATCCGCGAGGCCCTGTAATCCGCCTTCCCAAGGGACGCACCCGGCTGTGCGTCCCTTTTTTGCATTCTGCATGGACGAAATGATTCATTTTCTCTGAAATTTAGCAAATAGAGGGTTGCAATTCAGAAAAGGCGGGTCTATACTATAACACAGCGTGAATTCCAAAAAACGGACCGTTCCGCCTGTGGGAAGAGGGCGGCGCAAAAGCAGGAGGTCCTGCATAGTCCCCCAAAGTTTGGTCCAAGATAGAATGCAATCCTGCAAAATGCTACGGAGGTATGAGAGTATGAAAGAGTTGTCCAAAATCGCCCTGGCCATCAATCCTTCCACCACCATGGCCATCGACGCGATGTTCAAGCAGATGAAGGCGGACGGCCTGGACGTCATCGGCTTCGGCGCAGGCGAGCCCGACTTCCCCACCCCGGACCACATCAAAGAGGCCGGCATTGCGGCCATCCGGAACAACGACACCAAGTACACCCCCTCCGTGGGCACCGTGGAGCTGCGCAAGGCCGTGTGCCAGCGCCTGAAGGAGGACTGCGGCGTGGACTATGAGCCCGCCCAGATTGCCGTGTCCAACGGCGCCAAGCCCTGCGTGTATGTGGCCCTGCGGGCGCTGGTCAACCCCGGCGACGAGGTGATTCTCCCCGCCCCCTATTGGGTGAGCTATCTGGAGCTGATTCAGATGGTGGGCGGCGTGCCCGTGGTGGTGGAGGCCACCGAGGCGGAGCACTTCAAGATTACCCCGGAGAAGCTGGCCGCCGCCATTACCCCCAACACCAAGTGCATGATTCTCAACAACCCCTCCAACCCCACCGGCATGATGTACAGCCGCGAGGAGCTGGAGGCCATCGCCAAGGTGTGCGTGGAGAAGGACATCTATGTGATCTCCGACGAGATCTACTACCGCCTGGCCTACGACGGACGGGAGTTCACCAGCCTGGCCGCCATCAGCCCGGAGATTAAGGAGCGCACCCTTCTGGTCAACGGCGTGTCCAAGTCCTACGCCATGACCGGCTGGCGCATCGGCTATGTGGCCGCCCCCGCCCCCATCGCCAAGGTCATCGGCAACTATCTGGGCCACTGCACCGGCTCCCCCTGCTCCATCTCCCAGAAGGCCTCCGCCGTGGGCCTGACCGCCTCTCAGGAGACTGTGGACGCCATGAAGCAGGCCTTCGAGGAGCGCCGCAACTATATGGTGGAGCGCATGAACCAGATTGAGGGCGTGAGCTGCATCAAGCCGGAGGGTGCGTTCTATGTCATGATGAACATCTCCAAGGTGTTCGGCAAGGAGCTCTTCGGCCACGTCATCAAGGACGCCGACGACTTCGGCAACCTCTTCCTGAAGTACGGCAAGGTGGCCGTCGTCCCCGGCACCGGCTTCGGCGCCCCCGACTTCATCCGCTGGTCCTATGCCACCTCCATGGAGAACATCAAGGCCGGCCTGGACCGCCTGGAGAAGTTCCTCCGCGGCGAGGCCGTCTGAGCCCCTTTCCGTCTGTCAAAAGCGCCGCGCCAGCGGCGCTTTTTTCTGTCCATCTCCCAAAATGCGCGGCGGGCTTTCAGGATTGACAGGGGGCGGAAAGTCCGGTACAATACTGTGGAACGCGGAAGGAGAGGACTATGTTTCAGGTATTGAAGACAGAGGGCGCGGCCCGCCGCGGGGTATTTTCCTGTCCCCACGGGACGGTGCAGACCCCGGTTTTTATGAATGTGGGCACCCAGGGCGCCATCAAGGGCGCGGTGTCCGCGCTGGATTTAAAAGAGGTGGGGTGTCAGGTAGAGCTGTCCAACACCTATCACCTGCACCTGCGCCCCGGCGACCGGACGGTGAAGGCCATGGGGGGACTGCACAAGTTCATGGGCTGGGACGGACCCATGCTCACGGACAGCGGAGGATTTCAGGTCTTCTCCCTCTCCGGGCTGCGGAAAATCACCGAGGAGGGCGTCACCTTTGCCTCCCACATCGACGGCCGGCGGATTTTTATGGGCCCGGAGGAGTCCATGGAGATTCAGTCCAACCTGGGCAGCGACATCGCCATGGCCTTCGACGAGTGCATTGAAAACCCCGCCCCCAAGGAGTACGTCCAGTGTTCCATCGGCCGCACCAGCCGCTGGCTGGAGCGCTGCGCCGCGGCGCACCAGCGCCTGAACGGGCAGCCGGACTGCGTCAATCCGGGGCAGCTGCTCTTTGGAATCAACCAGGGCGGGACCTATCCGGACCTGCGGCGGCAGCACATGGACCAGATTGCGCAGATTCCCTGCGACGGCTACGCCATCGGCGGGCTGGCGGTGGGGGAGCCCACCCAGACCATGTACGACATCATTGACGCGGTGGAGCCCCACATGCCCAGGGAAAAGCCCCGCTATCTCATGGGGGTGGGCACGCCCTCCAACATCATCGAGGGCGTGGCCAGAGGGGTGGACTTCTTCGACTGCGTCATGCCCGCCCGAAACGCCCGCCACGGCAAGCTGTACACCTGGCGGGGGACGCTCAACATTAAAAATGAGAAGTACAAGCTGGACCCCCTGCCCATCGACCCGGAGTGCCGGTGCCCGGCGTGCCGGTCCTTCTCGCGGGCCTACCTGCGCCACCTGATGACCGCGGGGGAAATGCTGGCCATGCGCCTGGCGGTGCTCCACAACCTGTACTTCTACAACACCCTCATGGTCCGCATCCGGGACGCCCTGGACGGCGGAACCTTTGAGGCGTTCCGAAAAACCTATACCGGTATGCTGGACCGGAAAATCGAAGAAAACCAATAAAATTTCCAGAAACCCTTGCCAACCGGCAGGAAAGCAGGTATAATGGCAAAAGCGCATCTCAGAATTCAGACTTTTGGAGGTATTTTTGGATGGACATGATCATTCTGGTCGTTGCCATGTGCGCAATGATCTACTTCCTGATGATCCGCCCGGAGAATAAGCGGAAGAAGGAAGCGCAGAATATGCGGGACTCCCTGAAGGTGGGCGACGAGATCACCACCATCGGCGGCATTACCGGCACCATCTGCGCCGTGAAGGAGAACACCATTGTGATTGAGAGCGGCGCCGACCGCGTCCGTGTGGAGCTGACCAAGTGGGCGGTCTCCACCAAGACCGCCGCCGCGGAGGAGCCCGCCCGCTGACTCGGCTGCTGTTTCAGGCCGGAACGGAATCCGTTCCGGCCTTTTTGCCGCATAAATCCCTCCCGCCCCGCATAGAGTTTTGGCAGAAGCCGGAAGGGCAGGGGAGGGGTTTTGATGGTACAGGCCAGAGGAAAACGGGAGAAAAAACCGGAAAAGCTGGGCGGCTGGATTGCCGTCATGTGCGCGCTGCTCAGAGGGGCGCTGGCGGCGGCCGCCGCCGCGGTGCTGATTCTGTTCGTGTGCGCGCTGCTGGTCTCCGGCGGCGTGATTCCAGAGCAGGGGATGGAGCGGTCCGTCCCGGCCGCCTGCGTGCTGGGGGCCCTGACGGGAGGGCTGCTGGCGGTGAGACAGGTGGGCCGGAGCACCCTTCTGGTGGGCGCGGGGGTGGGCGCGGCGCTGTTTCTCCTGCTGCTGTCGGCGGGATGGCTGCTGTTTGACGCCGCGTCCCTGTCCAACGGCGGAGCTGTGCTGCTCTCCTGCCTGTGCGGCGGGGCGATGGCCGGTATTTTGGGGAGCCGGCCAAAGAAAAAACGCAAAAGATAATTGAAATGCGCCGCCCGCTATGCTATAATAAATTCAAATTCTGCGGAGCTTGCTCCGTGAACACTTAGGAGGAGATTCCAATGAAACACATTCAGACTCTCAACGGCGCCACTCTGAAGGCCAGCGCCGCCAAGGGCGGCTGCGGCGAGTGCCAGACCTCTTGCCAGTCCGCCTGCAAGACTTCCTGCACGGTCGCCAACCAGAAGTGTGAGAATGTGTAAGCGCTGAGCGCTTTCCAAAAGGGCAGGTCAGACGCCTGCCCTTCATTTTTGCTTTTTGCCGGAAAGTAGGGGCGCACATTGTGCGCCCGCCGTTCCGGAATCCCCCCCCGCCTTCGGCGGCGTCCCCCCTTTCACAAGGGGGCGGGCGGGTCTTGGACCCGCCCCTACGG
>CALXGC010000079.1 GCA_944387755.1 uncultured Oscillospiraceae bacterium
TGACCTGTTTCTGCGGCGGCGGCAGGATCTCCAGACCGTGGGCGGCGCAGATCTCATCGTTGGCCAGCCGGTGGGCCTGGAGGTCGGCGGCGCTCTGGTGGAGTTTCCTGCCGTTCTGGAAACTGACACTGTTCACGATCAGGTGGCTGTGCAGGTGGTCGGTGTCCATGTGGGTGGCTACCAGCACCTCGAAATCTGGGAACTCCTGCCGGGCCAGCTCCAGAGCAATGGAGTGTGCCTCCTGGGGCGTCAGGTCGTCCGCTTCCGCAAAGGACTGGACGAAGTGGTAGTACTGCCGCCCGTCCGTTTTCCGATACCGCCCCTTGGTGAGCTGCATTTCGGAGAGGGCGGACTGGGCGGTGCAGTTCCAACCGGTCACCAGCTGCCGTCCCTCCCACAGCGTTTTTTCCTCCTGTTGGGTGTATCGCAGCACACCGCCGAGAGCGCCTCTGCCGCCACCACGATTTTTGATTGCGGTGAAAGTGGCCATCCCGTCACCTCCGCAGGAGCTGCCGGAGCTGCTCGCTGACCTGTCCGTAGTTCTCCGCCAGCCTGTCCCCGTACACGACGGTGATCTTTCCCATGTTGGCCAGGGTGGTGAGCTGGTTGAGATTCCGCCCCTGGGCTTTCAGCTCAGAGAGCACCTGATCCAGACCATCCACCCGGACGATCTCTTTGCCCAGACCGCACAGACACAGGTAGTCGGTGACGCTCAGACTCAGTTCCTGGGCCTTGGCCCGGATGCGTTCTTTCACCTGCGGCGTTACCCGCAGGGTGATGATCTCTGTTTTCTTTTCTCTCTGCATTATTGTTCCTTTCTCCCTTTCAGGGGTTGGGGGTCCGGGGCAGTGCCCCGGAACGGTGGCCGGCGTATAGCCGGACGCGATGCTTGCCCTCCCGAAAGGGAGGAATCCACACCCCGCCCCGGTCGTATTTCCTTCCACAACTTAATGGGCAGGGCCGATGGTGACGGTCTTTCCAGCAGTGGAATCATCGACACCATCGGCCCTTTTCAGGCAGATGAGCCGCTCCCCGTTGCTCTTTCGGAAGGTCACCACGATGCCGCTCCGCCTTAGAGCGTCAACGCTTTTGCGGAGCTTGTGGGAGAAACTGTTGGGCGTCAAGCCCTCCGCGCCGTCAGGGTCGATCTTTTCCAGCAGTCCCTTGGCAGGGACGCAGATCTCTGGCTGCTTCCGCAGCAGGGCAGAGAGGAGAAACACGATCCGCCCACTGGACTGTTCTGTCTGCCCGCAGTCATCCGAGAGCAGATTCCAGATGTGCGTTTCACGATCGAACTCCAGGGACAGCTCCCGGTAGGCAATATCCCTGCCGGTGCAGTAGAGAGTGGCTGTGTTCTCCCTGCGCTTGTTCCTGCGGAGCACAAAGTTGGAGTCCGTGGCGCCGCTGAGGCCGGTGGTACCGGAAATCATGTTCATGGGGTCGTCGTCATTGAGCTTGCGCAGATGGTGGATGAGCAGGATGGCAATACGGTGCCGGTCCGCCAGAGCTTTCAAGACGCCGATGTCCCGGTAGTCATTGGCGTAGGGATTAGACTCATTGCCCGCTGCCCGAATGCGCTGGAGGGCGTCGATGACCACCAGGCCGGCAGCCGGGTGCGCTTGGAGAAACTGCTCGATCTGCTCCACTAAGCCGCTGCGGAGTTGCTCCGACATCACGGCGAGGTGCAGCGTGGCGGGTGCATCCTCCGTGAGATCCAGCAGGCGGCGCTGGATGCGCTGGAAGCTGTCCTCCAGGCAGAGGTAGAGGACTTCACAGGGTTTTGTGACAAAATTCCAGAGGGGCTCTCCCCGTGCCACCTGGAGACACAGCCACAAGGCCAGCCAGGACTTGCCGATCTTCGGCGCTCCCGCCAGCAGGTGGAGGCCCTGGGGCAGCAGGTCCTCCACGAGGAACGGGAGCGGTTCGTAGGGGAGCCCCAGCAGTGTATCCGCGTCAATGGTTTCTAGTTTTTTTACTGGCATGAGAACCTCCTAATGAGTTTTGAAATTCAGAGAAAAATATCTTGCGCGTCGGCACGCTCTCTGTTAGACTGAACGCAGATGGGAACTGCGTTTTCCGAAACGCGGCGCGCCGCCAGGCTGTTGCAGCAGCTTGGCGGTTTTCCTGTTGCTGCGGTGAATGCGATGCACCTCCCTTTCCTTTTGATGCCGCTGCCAAGGATCGTTCCGCTCCATTGGTACGCTCGTTCGCTGTCACATAGCAGGCAAAGTCCCGGCGATACTTTTCCTGGAGCAGCCGATTTCCGGCAGTGGGTATTCCGTTGTCAAGGTACAGGGGTTGCACACCGGATCTAATTATGATATATTGATCGGGTACATACTCAGTATAACAGATCCGCAAACCGTTGCAAGGCCTTGAAGTACAGTTTCATGCCCACAGGAGAAGGTCAGGTAAAATACAGAAAACTTAATCGGGTACAGAGGATGTGGCAGACCATGTATTACATGAATCATGACGCAGTGGATTACTTTCAGGTAGACTTTACACCAGAGGACAGCATCGTGGGAGGGAAGCACTATCCCTTAGGCACCTTTGCGGCGGAGATGCTGGCATGCGAGTGGCCCACGGCGGCGAATATCCGCCAGCTCCTGAAGCAATTCCAGGAAGAGTTTCAGGTATTTCTGGCCTCCAGAAGCCCGTCCAGCGCCGCAGTCGCCCTTCATGCCATGCAGAAGCTGTGGCAGGTGCTGGAGAAGCTACCCCTTTACAACAAACTGCTGGCGGGGGATCGCCAGAGGAATGTCCTGATCCCTTACTTGCGGGAACACCCGGACATGACGGATGATATGCTGACACCGGGGACGCCCCGCAACAAGGCGTACACCCGGTGGATGGAGAAGCTGGAGAACCTGGAGGATGAGCTCCAGTCCTTTGTGAGAAACACGGAGTGGATGCTGGAGGGGTTCTTTCAGGATCTGCCTTCCAGGAGCCGGCAGGACTACATCCGGACCTATGCCGGCTACCGGCGAACGATAGGAGAGGCGATGCAGCAGCAAAAGGACGCGGAAGACGAGGGGGCTGTATGGGAGGAGGGAACGATAGATCTGGATACTATCTCGTTTGATTTTCCCGTAAACATCTCCCTTGTCCCCGTCTCGGACCCCAAATCGCACTGCCTGGTGCTGGCGGAGCAGATGACCTTTGAGAGCCTTTCCAGCTTTTTGTACCTGGATCTGTACAAGGGAATGGCCGCCGGGAATCTGCCGCGGCGCTGCGCCTACTGCCGCCGGTGGTTCCTGGCCATGGGCGGATACAACAC
>CALXGC010000080.1 GCA_944387755.1 uncultured Oscillospiraceae bacterium
CGACGTGGTGGTTGCCACTCCCGACATGATGGGCGTGGTGGGCCGCCTGGGTAAGCTGCTGGGCCCCAAGGGCCTGATGCCCTCCCCCAAGGCCGGCACCGTCACCATGGACGTGACCAAGGCCGTCAATGAGATCAAAGCCGGTAAGGTGGAGTACCGTCTGGACAAGACCAACATCATCCACTGCCCCATCGGCAAGGTCTCCTTCGGCGCGGAGAAGCTGGCTGAGAACTTCAACGCCATCATGGGCGCCATCGTGAAGGCCAAGCCCGCCGCCGCCAAGGGCCAGTATATCAAGAGCTGCGTGGTGGCCTCCACCATGGGCCCCGGCATCAAGGTCAACGGCGCGAAGCTGATGTAACCCCCCGTGAAAGAGCGCGGCTCCCCCGGCGGAGCCGTGCTTTTTTAAATTTTTGCTAAAATTTCAGACGCCGCCCTTTACAGAATCCCCAATTTGGAGTAAACTAAGCACAAGTGCTCCACAGGAGGTGTTTTCGATGGACGAGATGGACTATACCCGAAGGTTCCGGTTGGGCGACCAGCGGGATTTGGAGATCAAGGCGATTCTGGCCTCTGTATACCAGGCGCTTCAGGAGAAGGGCTATAACCCGGTCAATCAAATCGTCGGCTACATCCTCTCCGAGGACCCCACCTACATCACCAACCACAACAACGCCCGCGCCCTCATCCGCAAGGTGGACCGGGACGAGCTGCTCCAGACGCTGGTGAAATATTATCTGACCCACTGAGACGCACGCGGCCCGCTGGTGTTCCAGCGGGCCGTTTTTTCGAAAAAACGAAGACAAATTGTGAGGATATTTTATGTATATTCTGGTCAGCGCCTGTCTGTTGGGGACCCCCTGCCGGTATGACGGGGCCTCCAAAAAACATCCCGCCCTGGACCGCCTGACGGCCCAGGGCCACGTCCTGGTCCCCGTGTGCCCGGAGGCGTTGGGCGGCCTGCCCACCCCGCGCCCTCCGGCGGAGCGCCAAAGGGACGGCCGGGTGGTGAACCGGGAGGGCCGGGACGTGACGGCGGAGTACCGCGCCGGAGCGGAGCAGGCCCTGAAAATCGCCCAGATATATGGCTGTACCTGCGCGGTGCTGAAGGAGCGCTCCCCCTCCTGCGGGTCCGGGCAGGTGTACGATGGGAGCTTTTCCGGAAAACTGATTCCGGGCTCCGGCGTGGCGGCGGAGCGGCTGGAGGGCTGCGGAGTCGCCGTGTATGGGGAGTCGCAGATTGAGCTTTTGCTGGAACAGCGATAAAAAACCGTCCGCCGGGTTTTTCGTCCCCGGCGGGCGGTTGCTATTTTGAAAGAGCTATGGTATACTCTGCTTTGTTATAGATTTCACAAGGAGAGGGAGAAGAATGTGGGCTGCGTTACGCTGATTGGAATGCCGGGTTCGGGGAAAAGTACGGTGGGCGTCCTGGCGGCAAAGGCGCTGGGATATGGTTTTTTAGACACGGATTTGGTGATTCAGCAGCGGGAGGGGGCCCTGCTTCAGGAGATCCTGGACCGGAAGGGCGTGTCCTATTTTCTGGACGCCGAGGAGCGGGCGGTGCGGTCGGTGCAGTGCGACCGGTATGTGATTGCCCCCGGCGGCAGCGTGGTCTGCCGGGAGAGCGCCATAGCCCACCTGAAGGCCATGGGACCTGTGATCTATCTCCGCGTCCCGCTGGAGGAGCTGAAGGCCCGTATTCACAACCTGGACTCCCGTGGCATCGCTCTGGAGCCGGGACAGGACCTGGAGGATATTTTTGTGCTCCGCGCCCCCCTGTATGAACAGTACGCCGACGGGACGGTGGACGCGCCGCCGGGTCAGACGCTGGCGGAGACCGTCTCCCTGACGCTGGCGTGTCTGGCACGCCTGACGGCTGGAGAGGCGGAGCCACAATGAAAAGAAGGAAGAACGACATGACGTTTCAAGCGCTGGGGCTGAGCGCCCCAATTTTGACTGCTCTTCAGGAGCAGGGATATGAACAGCCCTCCCCCATCCAGGAGAAGGCCATTCCGCCCGCCCTGGCCGGGCGGGACGTTCTGGGCTGCGCCCAGACGGGCACGGGAAAGACCTGCGCCTTTGCCGCCCCCATTTTGCAGCGGCTGAGCGCCGTACGCCGGCGGGAGCACGCCCTGCGGGCGCTGATTCTCACCCCCACCAGAGAGCTGGCCATCCAAATCGGCGAGAGCTTCGCCGCCTACGGCCGGCACCTGCCCCTGCGGCACGCCGTTATTTTCGGCGGCGTGGGACAGAATCCCCAGGTGGAGGCGCTGGGCCGGGGCGTGGACATCCTGGTGGCCACGCCGGGACGGCTGATGGATTTGCACCAGCAGGGCTTTGTGGACCTGGACCGGCTGGAGATTTTTGTGCTGGACGAGGCCGACCGTATGCTGGACATGGGCTTTATCCACGACGTGAAGAAGATTTTGCAGTGGCTGCCTCAGAAAAAGCAGACCATGCTCTTCTCCGCGACCATGCCCCCGGAGATTGCGGAACTGGTGAACTCCCTGCTGAAAAATCCGGCGCGGGTGGCGGGGGACCCCGTCTCCTCCCCTGTGGAGGCCATCCGCCAGTCCGTCTGCTTTGTGGATAAGAACAACAAGACCAAGCTGCTGGCCCACCTCATCGGCCGGCTGGAGGTCAAAAACGCCCTGGTGTTTACCCGCACCAAGCACGGCGCCAATAAAGTGGCCAGAGATCTGGATAAGCTGGGCATCGCCGCCGCCGCCATCCACGGCAACAAGAGCCAGACCGCCCGGCAGCAGGCCCTGGCAGATTTTAAGGCGGGCAGGATTCAGTGCCTGGTGGCCACGGACATCGCGGCCAGAGGGCTGGATATTGAGGAGCTCTCCCATGTATTTAACTATAACCTCCCCGAGGTGCCGGAGACCTATGTCCACCGCATCGGCCGCACCGGCCGGGCTGGAAGGGGAGGGACGGCGGTCTCCTTCTGCGACTTTGGGGAGAAGCCTCTGCTGAAGGAGATTGAGAAGCTCCTGGGCCGTCCGGTGCCGGTGATGGAGGACCACCCCTATCCCATGGTGGTGCTGGAGGCCCCAAAGCGGGACAAGAACGGCCGGATTGTCCGCGAGGAGGACGCGGAGGCCCGCGCCGCGGCCAGGGAGCGCCGCGTGCAGGAGGCCGGACGGACGGCCGCAAAGGCGCAGAAAAAGGGCGGGGAGCCGGCGCGCAGTCCGGAACCCGCCCCCAAGGCAGAGCCGGCGCGCCGCCCCAAGCTCACCCGTCCGGGCGTCCGCATGGACACCGGAAGCGCCCTGCCCCGCACGGAATTTGACCGGCCGGACCCCCTGGCCGGAGACCATATTATGGACGCCACCGCCCGCCTGCTGGCCCCCCGCAAGAGCGTTCTGAACCGGGAGAGCGCCGGCCGCCGGAGCCGCCGGAAAAAGGAGCGGACGGCGGAGCCCCAGCCCCGCGGCGCCGGGGAGGAAAAGGGCGGGACGAAGAAGCGGGAACAGGCCGTCCGCGCCGCCTCCCGGAAAAACCGCTCCAGCGGACGCAGAGGCGGGCCGCGGGGACCGGTTGAGCCCATGAAGTCCAACCGCACCAAGGATTCCACCGAGCAGCACAGCTTGATGAAGCCCTACTACCTGGACGACTGACAGACATGTCATCGCATACTCTTCTGCGTGTTCCCGCCCCGCGGGGGACGGGAACGCCAGAGAAAAAAGAAAAACGGAGGGAATTGAAAATGGACTATCAGGCAATGTACCAGCAGAAGCTGACCACCCCGGAAGAGGCGGTCAAGGCGGTCAAGTCCGGCGACTGGGTGGACTACACCTGGTGCACCAACCATCCGGTGGCCCTGGACAAGGCTCTGGCGGCCCGGAAGGACGAGCTCACCGACGTCAAGGTCCGGGGCGGCGTCACCATGTGGATGCCGGAGATCGCCAAGGCGGAGGACGCCGGGGAGCACTTCACCTGGCACTCCTGGCACTGCAGCGGCATTGACCGGAAGATCATCGGCAAGGGAATGGGCTACTTCAGCCCCATGCGCTACTCGGAGCTGCCCCGGTTCTACCGGGAGAGCCTGCAGCCGGTGGACGTGGTCATGGTCCAGACGACGCCTATGGACGCCCACGGAAACTTCAACTTCGGTCTGGCCGCCTCCCACCTGGCGGACATGATGTCCCGCGCCAAGTGCATTATTGTGGAGGTAAACAAGAATATGCCCTGGGTCTACGGCCTCACCGGCACGGAGATCAACATCCAGGACGTGACCTATGTGGTGGAGGGGGACAACCCCCCTGTGGCCCAGCTGGGCGGCGGCGGCGCGCCCACCGAGGTGGACAAAGCTGTGGCCAACCTGGTTGTGCCTGAGATTCCCAACGGCGCCTGCCTCCAGCTGGGCATCGGCGGAATGCCCAACACCATCGGCGCCATGATCGCCCAGTCCGACCTGAAGGACCTGTCCGTCCACACGGAGATGTACGTAGACGGCTTTGTGGACATCGCCGCCGCCGGGAAGATCACCGGCCGCCAGAAGAAGCTGGACAAGGGCCGCCAGGTGTTCGCCTTCGCCGCCGGCACCCAGAAGCTGTACGACTATGTGAACCGCAATCCCGACGTCATGGGCGCCCCTGTGGACTATACCAACGACGTGCGGGTCATCGGGCAGATCGACAACTTCATCTCCATCAACAACGCGGTGGACCTGGACCTGTTCGGCCAGGTGAACGCGGAGTCCGCCGGCCTGAAGCACATCTCCGGCACCGGCGGCCAGCTGGACTTTGTGATGGGCGCCTACCTGTCCAAGGGCGGCAAGAGCTTCATCTGCCTGTCCTCCACCATGACCGGCAAGGACGGCAGCCTGAAGAGCCGCATCGTGCCCACCCTCACCAACGGCTCCATCTGCACGGACCCCCGTTCCTGCGTCCACTACCTGGTCACGGAGTACGGCATGGTCAACCTGAAGGGCCTGTCCACCTGGGAGCGGGCGGAGGCCATCATCTCCATCGCCCACCCCGACTTCCGGGAGGAGCTCATCCAGAGCGCGGAGAAAATGCACATCTGGCGCAGAAGCAACAAGAAGTAAAAAAATCCCAGCCCGTTTTCACGCGGGCTGGGATTTCTTATTCCTCCAGCGACCAGAGAAAGTTCTCCAGCTTCAGGCGGCTCCCCACCGTGGTCCCCTCCGGCAGAAGGAACATGGTGATGGAGTGGGGCTGGCCCTGGTCGGAGACCAGCTCGGCATAGTCCCCCTGAATGGCGGCGACGGTGTAGAAAATCGGCTCCAAATGCACGTCCCCCCGCTCTTATACGAAGGTCTCCACCGGCCGGCGGGCGGAGAAATGTTCCGTCAGCCGGGCAGACAGGGCGGAGGAGTTAAAGCCCAGAGCGCCCACGGGACAGCGGGCCACGCAGGACATGCAGCTGATGCACCTGCCGTCGTCCCACATCAGAGTCTTGGGGTCCATGGCTCCGGTGGGGCAGGCCTTGGCGCAGAAGCCGCAGCCCATGCAGATGTCCCAGTCCCGGTCCTTTTTCACCGGCACGGCCGCCTTGGGGGCGGGGGAGGGGTTGCCGGGCACCTCGGCCTCCTGCCAGCCGGGCTGGGCCAGTTTTTCCTGGACCTGCCGCACAAATTCTTTCAAAGCGGCCATATCCTCCCCGTCCGGGCGGTTCGCCCCCAGAGTGGGGGCGAAGATATGGGGGGTGACGACGGCGGCCGCCCCCGCGCAGCGGAAGCCCCGCTGGTTCATCTCCCGCTTCATCTGGGCCAGGGTATCGTCATAGTGGCGGTTGCCATAGGCGGCCAGAAGGATACAGGCCGTATTCTCTCCCCTCAGTCCGTCCAGCAGTCCCGGCACCGCCGGCCGCTGGCCGGCGTATACGGGCAGCGCCAGAACCAGCAGCTCTCCGGCGGAGCACTGCCTCTCCCGCCGGCCCGGCCCGGCGAGCTCCAAAATTTCCCCGCCTCCCAGCAGGCCGCAGACGGCCTCCAGGGCCCGCCGTGTGCCGCCGGTGGGGCTGAAACAGGCTCCTGTGACAGCGTGCATAAAAATCCTCCCTTTTTTCTGTTTTGTGTGAAAAGAGGGGGCCGCAGCCCCCTCTTCTGACGTGTGTTACAGGCACTGGAGATATTTTCCGTAGAGCGTCATGCTCAACTCGTCTCCAATGGCGTGGACGTGGCTGGCAGTGATCCAGCCCTCCTGAAGGCCCAGCTCCTCCAGACAGCCCACATACCGCCCCGTCTCATCCTGAATCTCCTTGATGGTCTGTCCGGCGGTGAGAAGGCTGTCCGCGGTTCCGGCGTCCAGCCAGGTGAAGTCCTTCTCCAGGGGGATAACCTGAAGCTGGCCCCGGCGCAGGTACTCCAGGTTGACGTCGGTGATCTCCAGCTCTCCTCTGGGGGAGGGCTTTAAAGCGCCCGCAATCTCCATGACCTGATTGTCATAGAAATACAGTCCGGGGATGATATAGTTGGACTTGGGGCGGCGGGGCTTTTCCTCGATGGAGATGGCCCGGCCGCTGCCGTCGAACTCCACCACGCCGAAGGGGCGGGGGTCCTCCACCCAGTATCCGAACACCGTGGCGCCGGAGGGGGCGGCGGCGGCTTTTTTCAGGGTCCGGCCCAGGGAGGGGGCGTAGAAAATGTTGTCTCCCAGCACCAGGCAGACCCGGTCCGTCCCAACGAAGTCCCGGCCGATGAGCAGCGCGTCGGCAATGCCCCGCGCCACGGGCTGTTCCGCGTAGGTGATCTGAAGGCCGTACTGGCTGCCGTCGCCCAGCAGAGCCCGGAAGGTGTTGGTTTCCTCCGGCGGGACAATGACCAGAATGTCCGAAATGCCGGCCTGCATCAGAACTGCGATGGGGTAATAAATCAGGGGCTTATCATAGACCGGCAGAAGGGGCTTGCACACCGGCTTGGTCATGGGGTAGAGGCGGGTCCCTTTGCCCGCGGCGAGTACGATACCTTTCACAGCATCCTCCTGTTTGTTCCTCGTGTACGGTTCCGTCTGTTTCTCTGCAAAAGTACTATACCATGGGGCACAACCCTTTTCAAGTGAATTTCTGTGAAGGGTTTATGAACTTCGCCGGCCGGCGGTCCGGCTTATTCCTCCGGCTCCACGCCGTCCTGGAAGTGGAGGAGGGTCAAATTTTGGGCGGGGGAGGCGTGGGAGAGGTCCTCCATCTGCTGTTCCAGGCGCTCAGCCCGCTGGTCGAACTCCCGGAGGGTGCCCTGAAGGGCCCGGCGGAGGGTCAGAATCTTCATGCGGTAGTCCTCCAGCCGTCCGAAATCCCGGTCCAGGGCGGCGCGGAGCTGCTCCTGCACCTGGGCCTCCTGAATCTGGCTGTTTTCCCGGATCTGCTGGGCGTAGGTCTGGGCGTCGAGGAGCGTGTCGGCCACCATGGCCTCCTGCTGGCGCAGCCCGTCCAGCTCCGCCTGGAGGGACTGGAGCTCCTGCTCCAGCCGGTGGACTCTGGCCCAGTTGTCCGCGGAGGCCTGTTCCAGCTCCTCAATGCGCTTTTTGGCCTGCTGAACGGCCTGTTCCGCCTGGGCGTCCTTCTCCTGAAGCTGTTTGGAGAACTCCGCCTCCTGATTGGCCAGGTATTGCTGCACGGCGCTTTTCTGATAGCCGAAGAATCCCATCTTCATCTCTTCCAACTGCATGGTTCCCAACTCCCTCCGAGCGATACAAAAATAGTGCGGATATGCGGTCAGACAGCCCCGGCCGTCTCGGCCTCAGGCTGCGGGGCGGCGTCCTCTTCCTCCGGTTCCGGGAGGGGCTGGACGGCCTGGGCCTCCTCCTGGGGCTCCTCCTCGCGGCGGGGCTCCGGCGCGGGCTGGGGAGGCTCCAGCTCCAGCATGAGGTCCTGGAAGGCGCGGCGCAGCTCCTGCACCTTCTCCAGGTAGTCCTTAAGCTGGCTCAGATTGGCCGACAGCACGGTGCGGAGCTGCTCCTGGGCCTGATAGCCCTTGGCCTGGCTCTCCTTCCGGAGGTTCTGGGCATAGGTGCGGGCCTCCATCAGGGTGTCGGAGATGCGGGTCTGGCGCTGGCGGAGGGCGTTTGCCTCCCCCCGCAGCTCCCGGACACGCTGCTCCAGGCGGTGGTATTTGGTATAGGCCTCCATGGAGTCCCGCTCCAGCTCCTGAATCCGGGCCCTGGCCTGCTGGAGCTGCTGCTCGGTCTGCTCCTCCCGCTGGGAGAGTTTTTGCGCGAATTCTTTCTCACGGGAGGCGGCGTACTGAAGCACGCTCTCCTGTTGATAGCCCCAAACGCTTTTCCGCAGCTCGTCTAAATTCATAATAATTCCTCCCGTAAGGCCTTTTTCTGTCAAGGTTCTTTCATTTTAGCACAAACGCGCCGGAAATACAACAACGGCGCCCGCAGAAAGGGAGGAAAATGAGACGCCGGATTTCCCGTTTTTTCGCGGGGTTTCTCCGGCGCGGGGGAGGAAGATTTTCAAAAAAATCGTATTCATCCGCCGGATTTTATGGTATGATAGCGGAGAGTGCAGCGCCGGAAGGCGGACGCCGGCGGGGCCGGAGAAAGGAAGGGACGGATATGCCGAAGCGATGGATTTTGGGGCCGGTGTGGCTGGCCGTGCTGCTGCTGGCGCTGTCCGGCTGCTTCTTCCGCTCCCCGGAGGACCTGTACCGTAGCCCGGAGCGCTCGGCGGACTACCTCAGCCTGACCCAGACCATTCAGGCGGTGAAGAACAGCCTCTCCCAGGAGTACGGCGTGGAGGTGGAGGACATCTCTGTGATGAGCGGCAGCAACACCGCCCTCATTCAGCTCCAGGATATGGACGGCAACGGAGAGCGGGAGACCGCCGTCACCTTCTTCCGGGTACCGGAGGCGGACCGCCCGCTGAAGATCTACTTCTTCACCAAGTCCGGCGGCGACACCTACGCCGTCAGCGGCGTGGTGGAGGGGAGCGGTTCCACTATCTACCGGGTGGACTATGTGGACCTGAACGGAAACGGCTGGAAAGAGATTGTGGTGAGCTGGCAGATGAACACCGGCGCCTATCTGCTGGGGGCCTACTCCCTGGAGGAGATCATGCCCCAGAATGTGCAGTATGCGGCGGCCAGCTCCGCCAGCGGGGCGGGACCGGCTGTGCTCAGCCAGGACGCCCTCCGGGCGGAGGAGTGGATGACCACCGCCTATACCGACTATACCCTCTATGACCTGGACCAGGACGGCCGCACGGAGATTGCGGTGGTTCAGGTGGACCCGGCGGGGACCAACAGCGAGGTGGAGCTCTACGGCTGGCAGGACGGCGGCTTCCAGGCCCACGACGCCGCGCCGCTGTCGGCGGGCATTCTGAACAACGGCATACGGGGCGTGGAGACCAACTTCCTGGGGGAGGAGGGCGGCGTCCCGGTGCGGGCGCTGTATATCTCCAGCGAGCTGTCCGACGGCCGGCAGGTGGTGGACGTGGTGGCCTATCAGAACGGCCGGCTGGCCAACCTCAGCCTGGACGAGACCGGGGTGAGCCGGGACCTGCTGGACCGCTATATGGACCTGGAGCCCACAGACGTCAACCGGGACGGCATTCTGGAGCTGCCCGCCCCCATTTCCCTGGCCTCCTCGTCGGATTTCTGGCTCGTCGACTGGAGCCAGTACAGCGGCCGGGGCAAAAAGTCCTATGTGTGCACCACCTATCACAACAGCGCGGACGGCTGGTACCTGGTGATTCCGGAGGAGTGGAAGGACCAGATTACGCTGAGCCGGTACGACGCGGTGACAGGACAGCGGGCGGTGTTTTTCTATCACCTGGACGGCGGGTCGCCGGCCCCCACGCCGTTTCTTGTGGTCTAGAAATTTACCAGCCAGTTTGAGCGGGCGGAGACCTCCAGCCGCTTCCTGCTGCGGGAGGAGGAGGACGCGGTGTACGCCGCCTCCCTCTACGACAGCGGATGGGACTGCGGCATGAACAGCGCGGATTTGCAGACGGCGTTCCACCTGATTCAGAGCAATTGGACCGATTGACCATTGAGGAGACCGATATGAGAAAAGTTCTGGTTTTGGAAGACGAAGAAAATATCCGCAGCTTTGTGGTGATCAATTTAAAGCGGGCGGGCTATGAGACCATCGAGGCGGCCACCGGCGAAGAGGCCCTGGCCCGCATCAAAGAGGACCCAGGCATTAAGCTGGCCCTGCTGGACATCATGCTCCCCGGCATCGACGGCTTTGAGGTGTGCCGCCGCATCCGGGCCATGGACAGCCACATCGGCATCATCATGCTCACCGCCCGCACCCAGGAGATGGACAAAGTCACCGGCCTGATGACTGGGGCGGACGACTATGTCACAAAGCCCTTCTCCCCGGCGGAGCTCACGGCCAGGGTGGACGCCCTCTTCCGCCGCACCGGCGGAGAGGAGGAGGCCGCCTCCCCCGACGAGATCAGCCAGCCGCCCTTCCTGCTGAACACGCGCAACCGGACGCTGGAGAAGGACGGAAAGCCGGTGAAGCTCACCCAGGTGGAGTACGGCATTATGAAGCTGTTTTTGGAGAATCCGGGGAAGGCCCTCTCCAGGGAGGAGATTCTGGACGCCGTATGGGGGAAGGACTACTTCGGCGAGCTGAAGATTGTGGACGTGAACATCCGCCGCCTGCGGATTAAAATTGAGGACAACGCCACCAAGCCCACCTACATCAACACCGTATGGGGCTATGGCTATAAGTGGGGCAGTTGAGCTTCTGACAGGGGAGAGGGGGCGCCGGGATGGCCAAAAAAGTCAAAGTGATGGACCAGCGGAAGATCCGGGGCATCCGCCGCCGGTGGCTGATCAACAGCGTGGGCGTGGTGCTGCTGGTGCTGGCGATGGCCCTGGGCACCTTCTCCGCCGCCATGTGGAGCTACTACTACTCCACCACCCTCAACGACCTAAAGCGCAGGGCCGCGGACGAGGCGGGCGGGTTCGGCTCCTACACCCGGAGCCAGTACTGGACCAACGCCCAGAACTCCGTCCAGCGCTTTGAGGAGAAGACCAAGCTGGAGCTGCAATTTCTGGACACCACCGGTTCTGTCCAGTACTCCAGCAACGACCTGGCCGCCGGTACCACGCCGGACACGCCGGATATTCAGGAGGCCCTGGCCAACCAGGAGGCCAGAGCCTGGAAGGGGTCCGACCCGGATACCGGGGAGCGCATCGCGGCGGCCTCCGCCCCCATCGTCTATCACGGCCAGACGGTGGCGGTGGTGCGGTATATCACCTCTCTGCGGGCCATCGACCAGCAGTATGTGCTGGCGGTGGGGCTGGCCTGCCTGCTGGGAGCGGTGATTTTGGGGCTGGTCTACTTCTCCAACCTGTATTTTGTCCGCTCCATCGTGGAGCCCCTGGCCAGCATTACAGAGACCGCGCGGCTCATTGCCGACGGCAGCTACGGCGTGCAGATAGAGAAGAAATTTGACGACGAGATAGGGGAGCTCACCGACACCATCAACGACATGTCCCTGAAAATCAAACAGTCGGAGAAGACCCAGTCGGAGTTTATCTCCTCTGTCTCCCACGAGCTGCGCACGCCCCTCACCGCCATCACCGGCTGGGCGGAGACCATCCAGAGCGGCGAACTGAAAAATCCGGAGGACGTGCGCAAGGGGATGGACATCATTGTCTCGGAGGCCCGGCGGCTGACCAATATGGTGGAGGAGCTGCTGGAGTTCTCCCGCATCTCCGACGGGCGGTTCACCCTGTCCGTGGAGCCCCTGGACCTGAAGGCGGAGCTGGAGGACGCGGTGTACACCTACCGGGAGTTCTTCCGGCGGGAGGGCATCGAGCTGACCTATCAGGACTGTCCGGAGGAGATGATTCCCATCTCCGGCGATCCGGAGCGGCTGCGGCAGGTGTTCTGCAACCTGCTGGACAACGCTGCCAAGCACGGCGGCTCCGGCAAGCGCATCGACGTGTCCATCGCCCAGACGGGGGAGGAGGCGGTCATCCGCATCCGGGACTATGGCCCCGGCATTCCCAAGGAGGAGCTCCCCCATGTGAAGTATAAGTTTTATAAGGGCAGCTCCAAGGCGCGGGGGTCCGGCATCGGCCTGGCGGTGTGCGAGGAGATTGTCACCCGGCACGAGGGCTCCCTCACCATTGGAAACGCAGAGGGGGGAGGCTGTCTTGTGACGGTCCGCCTGCCTGTGGAGAACTGACAGAGCTTTCCGGCCGGAGAAAAGAGCGGGGCTTTTCTCTGGGCCGGAACTTGCATTTTCCTGCAAAACTTGATAGAATACCAAAATGCGGGAGTGCCCGCATAATGCCTGTCCCAAAGAAAAAGGAGTTACCAGAATTCATGCAGACAACAGAAAGACAAAACGGGTCCTGTTCCGCAGGCGGATTTAAGACCATGTGCGGCGGACAGGCGCTGATCGAGGGCATCATGATGCGCGGGCCGAAGAAACAGGCCATCGTGGTGCGCAAGCCGGACGGAGAGCTGGCCATCCGGGAGAGCCGGCTGAAATTTATCAAAGACCGCTATCCGGTGCTGGGACTGCCCCTGATCCGGGGGGTGGCGACGTTCCTGGCCTCTATGGTGGAGGGCGTCAAGGCCCTGATGTACTCGGCGGAGTTCTACCCGGAGGACGAGGAGCCGGAGGAGCCGTCCAGGCTGGAGCTCTGGCTGGAGAAGCACCTGGGGGGAGAGAAGGCCGCCTCCCTCTTTGTGGCGGTTGCCGTGGTGCTGGGAATCGGCATGGCAATCGGCCTGTTTTTTCTGCTGCCCACCCTGCTGGGCGCGGCGGTGACGGTGGCGACGGACTCCATGCTGGTCCGGAATGTGGCGGAGAGCCTGCTGAAGCTGGTTATCTTTGTGGGCTATCTGGCCCTGTGCTCCCGGATGAAGGACATCCACCGGGTGTTTCAGTACCACGGAGCGGAACACAAGACGATTTTCTGCTATGAGGCCGGTCTGCCTCTGACGGTGGAGAATGTGCGCATACAGCCCCGGCACCACCCCCGGTGCGGCACCAGCTTCCTGTTTATGGTCATCGCCATCTCCATCCTTGTCTCCACTGTGGTGTTTGCCATTTGGCCGGTGCACCATGTGCTGCTGCGCTTTCTGGCCCACCTGCTGATGCTGCCCGTCATTGTGGGCGTGAGCTATGAGTTCAACCGCTGGGCGGGCCGCCACGACGGCCCCATCACCAAGCTGCTGACAGCCCCCGGCCTCTGGCTTCAGAATTTTACGACGTTTGAGCCGGACGACTCCATGATTGAGGTGGGAATCCGGGCGCTGGAGCTGGTGCTGCCTGAGGTGAAGGGCGAGGATGCGTGGTAAGGGCTTGGAGACCCTGCAGAAAGAAAAAGGAGCGGGAGGCGACGCTATGGCGACCACCTACAACAATTTATACCTGGACACCCGCGCCCGCCTGAAGCGGGCGGGGGTAGAGGCGGCGCAGCTGGAGGCGCGGGAGATCCTCTGCTATGTGTCGGACAAAAGCCGGGAGCAGTTCTACCGGGATATGCAGCTGTACGTCTCGGAGGAGCTGGAGCGGAAGGTGGAGGCCCTGGTGCAGCGCCGCCTGGCGGGAGAGCCGGTGGCCTATATCGTGGGGGAGTGGGAATTTTACGGCATTCCGCTGGACATCTCCCCCGACGTGCTGATTCCCCGGACGGACACGGAGGTGCTGGCAGAGCGGGGAATTTTGAAGGCGAGGGCCTGCGGAGCCAACCCAAGAGTGCTGGATCTGTGCGCTGGGAGCGGCTGCGTGGGTCTGGCCATTGCGTCCAATGTCCCGGACAGCCGCGTGGTGCTGGGGGAGCTCTCCGAAGGGGCGCTGCGGGTATGCAAGCAGAACGTCCGGCGCAACAGCCTCAGCGCCCGCGTCACCTGCCTGCCGGTGAACGCCCTGGAGCCGCCGCCCCCCGCCCTGTGGGATTTTGACGTGGTGGTGTGCAATCCTCCGTACATTCCCTCCGGCGATATTGACGGGCTGGACGTGTCCGTCAGGGACTATGAACCCCATATGGCCCTGGACGGCGGAAAGGACGGCCTGGCCTTCTACCGCTTCATCGCCGCCAAGTGGAAAAATACCCTCCGCCTGGGCGGGACCCTCCTGTTTGAGGTGGGCGCCGGGCAGGCAAAGGACGTGGAGGAGATCCTGTTCCAGAACGGCTTTGAACAGATTCAGACCACCGACGACACCCAGGGCATCGGACGGGTGGTGGAGGGAATCATCAACAATTGAGCCACAATATCACTGTCCGTTCTATTGGACAGATAACAGTGTAAGCTATGCTCTGAAATCAGAAAGAGAGCCGGCCGGAAAAACGCAGGGCCGGCGGCAAAGGAGACGTGAGCGATTATGGCGACGAAGAAGGCTGCGGTGGAGAGCGCGGCTCCGGCTGCGGATAAGAAGAAGGCGCTGGAGACGGCGGTGGCGCAGATTGAGCGGACCTACGGAAAGGGCGCGATTATGCGCCTGGGCGAGGGGGCGAGCGTGGCGGTGGACACCATTTCCACCGGCTCCCTGTCCCTGGACCTGGCGCTGGGCATCGGCGGACTGCCCAGAGGCCGGATTATTGAAATTTATGGGCCGGAGTCCTCCGGTAAGACCACCCTGGCGCTCCATGTGGTGGCGGAGGCCCAGAAGCGGGGCGGCGAGGCCGCCTTTATCGACGCGGAGCACGCCCTGGACCCCACCTATGCCCGCGCCCTGGGAGTGGACATCGACTCTATGCTCATTGCCCAGCCGGACACCGGCGAGCAGGGCCTTGAGATCTGCGAGGCGCTGGTGCGCTCCGGGGCCATCGACGTGGTGGTGGTGGACTCGGTGGCCGCCCTCACCCCCAGAGCGGAGATTGAAGGGGATATGGGCGACTCCCACGTGGGCCTGCTGGCCCGGCTGATGAGCCAGGCGCTGCGGAAGCTGGCCGGGTGCATAGCCAAAACCAACTGCATTGTCATCTTCATCAACCAGCTCCGTGAAAAGGTGGGGGTCATGTACGGCAATCCGGAGGTGACGACCGGCGGCCGGGCGCTGAAGTTCTACTCCTCTGTGCGCATTGACGTGCGGCGGATTGAGGCGCTGAAGAGCGGCTCTGAGCTGATCGGCAACCGCACCCGGGCCAAAATCGTCAAGAATAAGGTGGCTCCTCCCTTCCGCGAGGCGGAGTTCGACATTATGTACGGCGAGGGCATCTCCAAAATCGGCGAGCTGCTGGACCTGGGCGTGAAGCTGGACCTGGTGCAGAAGAGCGGCTCCTGGTTCGCCATGGGCGAGCTGCGCCTGGGCCAGGGCCGGGACGCGGCCAAGCAGTATCTGCGGGACAACCCCGACCTTGCGGCGGACCTGGAGCAGAAGATCCGTCAGAACGCCTATAAGCTGCTGTCCAAGCAGGGCCAGGCCGCGGCCCGGGCCGCCGGACGCGCGGTGGACGTCACCGCCGAGGATTTTGAGGACGGCCCGGCGCCCAGCGAGATTTCCCTGGAAGAAGGGACCGAAAATTAAATGAAAATACAGGCGCTGAAGCCCTCTGCGCGGGTGGCGGGGCGCTGGCTGGCGGTGCTGGAGGACGGCTCCATTCTCCGGGTGGGGGAGAACGAGGTTTTGACCTTCTCCCTGTATACCGGAAAGGAGCTCTCCGATGAAGAGGCGGAGCGGCTTGTGGAGTCGGCCCAGCGGAACAGCCGGCGGGAGCGCGCCCTGAATCTGGCCGCCTCCAAGCCGGTGTCCAGGCGGGAGCTGGAGCGAAAGCTCGCCGGCTGGGGCGCGGGCCAGGAGGAGACCGCCTCAGTCTGCGGCCGCCTGGAGGAGCTGGGCCTTCTGAACGACGGGCAGTACGCCCAGATGGTCGTCCGCCACTACGCGGAGAAGGGGTACGGAGAGCGGAAGCTCCGGGACGAGCTCTACCGCCGGGGAATCCCGCGGGAGCTGTGGGAGGAGGCGCTGTCCCAGGCGAGGGACCCCGCGGAGGCACTGGACGCCCTTTTGAGGAAAAAATGGAAGGGCGCTGTGCCGGAGGACCCCAGGGAGCTGAAAAAGGCCTTCGACGCCCTGGTCCGGCGGGGGTACGCCTGGAGCGACGTCTCAGAGGCGCTGCGCCGCCTGGGCGTCCGGGAAGAGGACTGAATGCCCGCGGTGCGGGCGCACCGCGGTGGAAAACAGCGGAAAGGGAAGGAAAACTATGCTGGACCGCAATGTTTTTGGAACACGCCTGCGAATGCTGCGGAAAGAGCGGGGCCTTCCGCTTAAGCGGATTGCACAGCTTCTGCAGACCAGCATCACCCAGATGAGCGATATGGAAAACGGGAAAACCGGGACGACCATGGCGCGCCTGGTACTGCTGGCGGAGTTTTACCACGTTTCCACAGATTATCTGCTGGGGATCACAGACGATCCTGCCTGGAGGGGCGGAGAGGCGTAAGCCGTCCGCCCCGCTTTTCCGGAACATCCACAGACATACTATGACGCATAGGAGCGATGGACGATGCCATATAAAGTAGCCTTTATCTCCCTGGGCTGCGCGAAAAACCTGGTGAATACGGAACAGATGATGGCCCTGTGCCGGGAGGCGGGCTATATTGTCACCGGAGACCCGGAGGGGGCCGACGTGGCGGTGCTGAACACCTGCGGCTTTATCGAGTCGGCCAAAAGCGAGGCCATCGAGAACATTCTGGAGCTGGCCCAGCTGAAGCAGGAGGGCAGGCTGAAGAAGCTGCTGGCGGCGGGCTGTCTCACCCAGCGCTATCCGGACGACATCCGGCGGGAGCTGCCTGAAGTGGACGGTATGCTGGGAACCGGCAGCTATACCGACGTAGTCCAGGCCGTGGAGGAGCTGATGGCGGGAGAGCGGCCGGAGCACTTCGGCCGGCTGGACCGCGCCTATGACGACGGGGAGCGGATTGTCACCACGCCGCCCTATACGGCCTATCTGAAGATTGCCGAGGGGTGCAGCAACGGCTGCGCTTTCTGCATTATTCCCAAGCTCCGGGGCCGCTACCGCAGCCGCTCCATGGACTCCCTTCTGCGGGAGGCCAGGGAGCTGGAGGCGCGGGGCGTCCGGGAGCTCATCGTCATCGCCCAGGACATCACCCGCTATGGGATGGATTTAAAGGACGGGAGCTCTCTGGCGGGACTGCTTCAGGAGCTGTGCCGCATGAACTTCCACTGGATCCGCCTCCACTACCTGTACCCGGAGGTCATCACCGGCGAGCTTATTGAGGTGATTGCCCGCGAGCCGAAAATTGTCCACTATCTGGACATCCCCATTCAGCACTGCAATGACCGGATTCTGAAGGCCATGCGCCGGCACAACACCCGGAGGGAGCTGGAGGCGCTTTTTGACAAGCTGCGCGCCGCCATCCCGGACCTGGTGCTGCGCACCTCCCTCATCTGCGGCCTGCCTGGGGAGACGGAGGAGGAGTTCGAGGAGCTGTGCCAGTTCCTGCGGGAGCAGAAGCTCCAGCGGGCGGGGGTGTTCCAGTTCTCTCCGGAGGAGGGCACTCTGGCGGAGAAAATGCCGGACCAGGTGGACCCGGAGACCGCCGCCCGCCGGGTGGAGCTGGTGGTGGACCTCCAGTCCCGGATTATGGACGCCTATAACGAACAGCGGCTGGGTTCCGTCATGGAGGTGCTGTGCGAGGGCTTTGACCCCCAGGCCGGCTGCTTTGTGGGCCGGACCTACGCCGATTCCGTGGAGATTGACGGCCATGTGTATCTCACCGCCGCCGGGGACATTCCCGCGGGGAGCTTTGTGAATGTCCGCATCACCGGCGTGTCCGATGGGGATCTGACGGGCGAGATTGACGAATAAAAAGGAGAGAATTGTCCTATGAATACCGCCAACAAGCTGACCATTCTCCGGGTGTTTATGATTCCGGTGTTTCTGCTGGTGCTCTATCTGGATGTGCCCAACGCCGACTACTGGGCGCTGGCCATCTTTGTGATCGCCAGCCTGACCGACACCCTGGACGGGTATATCGCCCGCAACTACAACCAGACCACGGATTTCGGAAAGTTTATGGACCCGCTGGCCGACAAGTGTCTGGTGACGGCGGCCATGCTGTGGTTTGTGGAGATTGGGCAGATGCCCGCCTGGGCCCTGCTGGTTGTCATCATCCGGGAGTTCGGCGTGTCCGGCCTGCGGATGGTGGCGGCGGACAAGGGACGGGTCATTGCCGCCGGCTGGTCCGGAAAGGTCAAGACCGCCTCCACCATGGTGTGCATTGTCCTGATGTTCCTGCCTATTGCCCTGTGGATCAACGACATCTGCGTGGCGGTGATTGTTCTGACGACGATTTACTCCGGCGTGGAGTATTTTCTCAAAAATCTGGACGTCATTTCAGAAATCAAATGATGAAAAAAGTCCTGGGAATTTTCCCAGGACTTTTTTGATTTGGAGTCAGTGATTTTGCGCCGGAGCGGGACGGAAGCAGGTCCAAAGCAGAGCGCCCAGGCCCACGCCGCCCGCGGTGTTGCCTAAGGTGACGGCAATCAGGTTTTTCAGACAGCCGCCCCAGGTGAGGGCCGGCAGATCCGCCTGAAAGATGTGCTCCGCCAGCTCCGCATAGACGGGATTCTGGGCGGCGAACAGGCCGGCGGGGATATAGTACAGGTTGGCGATGGAGTGCTCAAAGCCGCACAGGACGAAGAAGCACACCGGCAGATAGGCCCCCAGAATGCGGCTGGCGTTGTCCCGGCCGGACATGGCCATCAGCACCCCCAGACACACCAGCAGGTTGCACAGAATGCCCAGCACAAAGGCGTTGGGGGCGGCCAGAGCGCACTTTCCGGCGGCTACCTTGATGGTATAGGCTCCCAGCAGGCCGCCGGAGTAGTCCATCTGTCCGAAATAGGCGCAGGCAAAGGCCACCAGCACCGCGCCAACAGCGTTGCCCGCATAGACCAAACCCCAGTTGCGCAGCATTCCCCCCAGAGAGCACCGCCGGTCCAGCAGGGAGACGGAGATGAGGCAGTTGCCGGTGAACAGCTCCGCCCCCATGAGAATGACCATAGCCAGGCCGAAGGGGAACAGCAGGGCGCACACTGTCCGAAGGGTCCAGGGGTCCTCGATTCCATAGGCGGCGGTGTTGGAAGCTGCGGCGGCCAGGGCGATGAGGGCTCCGGCCAGAGCCCCCAGCAGCAGCAGGGAGCAGGTGGACCGGCGGGTCTTATCCGCCCCGGCCTGGGCATAGGCGGCCACCGTCTGGGCGGGGGAGAGGAAGAGAGACGGTTCCATAGCCCCTCCTCAGAACAGGCCGGTGATTTTGCCGTTCTCGTCCACGTCGATCTTCTCGGCGGCGGGAACCTTGGGCAGGCCGGGCATGGTCATGATGTCCCCGGTGAGGGCCACCAGGAAGCCGGCCCCGGCGGACACCTTGATGTTTCGTACGGTGACGGTGAAATCCTCAGGGGCGCCCAGCAGGGTCTGGTCGTCGGAGAAGGAGTACTGGGTCTTGGCCATACAGATGGGCATATTGCCGAAGCCCAGGCTGGTGAGCTGCTGCATCTGCTTCCGGGCGTTGGGGGTCAGAACCACGTCCCTGCCGTGGTAGACCTTGGTGACAATGGCGCGGAGCTTGTCCTCGATGGACTGGTCCAGGTCATAGGCGAAGCGGAAGCGGTTCTCCGCCCCGCACAGGCGGACGACCTCCTCCGCCAGGGCAATGCCGCCCTCACCGCCCTTGGCCCACACCTCGGACAGGGCCACGTTGACCCCCAGCTCCCTGCACTTGTCCTCCACCAGCTTCAGCTCCGCCTCGGTGTCGGTGGGGAAGCGGTTGATGGCCACCACGCAGGGCAGGCCGTACACCTGGGTGAGGTTCTCCGCGTGGCGCAGCAGGTTGGGCAGGCCCTTCTCCAGGGTCTCCAGATTCTCGCTGTTCAGCTCCGCCTTGGCGGCGCCTCCGTGGTGCTTCAGGGCGCGGACCGTGGCCACCAGCACCACCGCGTCGGGCTTCAGGCCGGCCATGCGGCACTTGATGTCCAGGAACTTCTCCGCGCCCAGGTCCGCGCCGAAGCCGGCCTCGGTGACGGTGTAGTCGGCCAGCTTCAAAGCCATACGGGTGGCCATAACAGAGTTGCAGCCGTGGGCAATGTTGGCGAAGGGCCCGCCGTGGATAAAGGCGGGCGTACCCTCCAGAGTCTGGACCAGGTTGGGCTTCAAAGCGTCCTTCAGCAGGGCGGCCATGGCGCCGGCAGCCTTCAGGTCCCCGGCGGTCACAGGCTTATCGTCATAGGTGTAGCCCACGATGATGCGGCTCAGCCGCGCCTTCAGGTCGGGGATGGAGGAGGCCAGGCACAGCACCGCCATAACCTCGCTGGCCACGGTGATGTCGAAGCCGTCCTCTCTGGGGACGCCCTGCATCCGGCCCCCCAGGCCGTCCACGACATTCCGGAGCTGCCGGTCGTTCATGTCCACGCAGCGCTTCCAGGTGATGCGCTTGACGTCAATGCCCAGGGCGTTGCCCTGCTGGATGTGGTTGTCCAGCATAGCGGCCAGCAGGTTGTTGGC
>CALXGC010000081.1 GCA_944387755.1 uncultured Oscillospiraceae bacterium
TTACCCCTTCCGCCTCGCTTCGCCCGGCGCTTCACCCGTTGTTTTTACCCCTTCCGCCTCGCTTCGCTCGGCACCTCCCCCGAAGGGGGAGGCTTTTGGGCGCGCCGGGTCGTCGCGCCCTACACACGTCCGTTGTTGCCGTAGGGGCGGCCTTTGACCGCCCATCCCCCTTGTGAAAGGGGGCGGGGGGATTCCGAAAAGGAGGGAACAGCCATGAGCGACAACCAGGAGTTTGTGATTAAAAACGGCATTTTGATGGCATACAACGGTTCCGGCGGGGAGGCAGTGATTCCGGATGAGGTTACAAGAATCCGCAGCTATGCCTTCTCCGGCTGCGCAGGGCTGACCAGCGTGGTGTTTCCGGAGAAGCTGCAGGTTATTCCGGAGGGGGTATGCCGGGGTTGCGTCAATCTGACCCGCGTGGTGTTTCCCGACGGACTGCGCAAGATTGAATTTCAGGCCTTTGCGGACTGCCCCGGTTTGATGGAGGTCAGCCTGCCCTCCGGTCTGCAATCCATCGAGAACGCCGCGTTTATCCGCTGTACCGGTCTGACCGGCGTGACGGCGCCGGATGGAATTGTAAAGATTGGAGGCTGGGCCTTCCACAGCTGCGCCGCGCTGAAGAGGGTCTCCCTGCCGGCCGGCCTGCCCATTCTTGGAGAGAGGGCCTTCGAGGGCTGCCGGGAGCTGACGGAGATAGAATTTCGGGTGCAGAGCGCGCAGGACATCCGCTATACCTGTCAGGACGGCATGGTGCGCTCCGACGGAGGAAATACGCTGGTCTTTGCCCTGGGCGGCCTGTCCGGTCCCTGCCGGATTCCGGAGGGCGTCCGCTATGTCGGAGAGTACGCCTTTGCCCGCTGTGAAAAAATCACGGAAGTGACCGTGCCGGACAGCGTGAAGCTCTTCTGGCCCCACGCCTTTCAGGGCTGTACCGGTTTAAAAAAGCTGACGCTGCCCGACGCTCTCAAGCGGCTCAGCGCCCACCTCTGCGACGGCTGCACCGCCCTGGAGCAGGTAAATCTCCCCAAAAATCTGACCTGGGTGGACGAGTACGCCTTTGCCGGAACCCGCCTGGAGGAGGCGGACTTGCCGGCGGGCGTAGTGGGCGTGGGGGCGTCCGCCTTTGCGGGCTGTCCTCTGCGGCGGGTGACAATCCACGGCCCGGTTGACCTGAGCCAGACGGCGTTTCGCGGCGTTCCGGAACAGGTGGAGTGCGTGTGTCAGGCCAGCCAGATTCCGCTGGAGACCATGTCCAAGGGGGCGCGGGACCTGTTTCTGCACACCTTTGCCCGGAACTATCAGAGGGGGCGGGAAGACGCCCACCGGGAGGCGTTCCTGGCCTATCTCCAAAAGAACCGGCGGACGCTGTGGAGGGACAAGGCGCTGCTGCCTGTGATTTTGCAGGAGAACTACATCACCGCCAAGGAGTACCAGCGCTATGTGGACGACGCCGCCAAGCTGGGGGATTTGGAGCTGTCCGCCGCCTTGCTGGAGTACCGGGACCGCAGCCTCTCCCAGGAGGAGCTGGACCGGATTTCGGAACAGAAATTCCAGCGGGAGGTAAAAAGCCTGCTCCGGGAGAAGCCCACGGCGGCAGACCTGCGGAAGCTCTGGAAGACGGAGAAGCGGGAGGACGGTCTGACGATTATCCTCTACAAGGGGACGGAGACCGACGTGATGGTGCCGGACCGCATCGGGAAATCTCCGGTAAAAGCCGTTGACAGCCGGGCGTTTTCCGGGACCGGCGCCCTGAAGCCGGAGCTTCAGGAGGCGCGGCGGCGGCTGATCCGGGTGACGGTACCGGAGGGAGTGGAGGAGCTCACCGGTACAGGCAGATTTGTGGGCTGTTCCAGGCTGAAGGAGCTGGTGCTGCCCGCCAGTGTGACGAAAATTGAGGCGGTCCGCCGGAAGCTGACCATCCGCGCCCCGGCGGGGTCCTACGCGGAGCGGTACGCCCAGGAGAACGGCCTGCCCTTTCAGGCGCTGTAGAGGTCCGACGCCTCCGCCCCGGCGGCAAATATAAAATTCACGGAGGGATTCGCTGTGAGCAATTCACAGGACTTTGTTATAGAAGACGGCGTTTTAAAGAGATACACCGGCTCCGGCGGAGAAGTGGCTGTGCCGGAGGGGGTGACAGAGATTGAGTCGGGAGCCTTCTGGTTCTGCACCGGCCTGACGCGGATTCGCCTGCCGGCCAGTCTGAAAAAGCTGCACTGGGGCGTCTTCCTGGGCCGCACCAGTTTAAAAACCATCGACCTGTTCAGCCGGACGATAACCAAAATAGAGGGGGAGGCCTTTGACGGCTGCGCCGCCGTCCTCCGCGCCCCCTATCTGCCCATTGGAGTGTTTGACGTCCGCGACAAACCCAGGGCCGTGCAGGGCTTTGTCCAGCTGTGCCAGGAAAAGTTCGAGATGCCGGAGGACGTCCGGGCGGGGTATCTCAGATACATTCGAAGCCAGCGCCGGAGGCTGTATCCCGCCGCCCTCAGGACGCCGGAGCTGCTGTATTTTATGCTGCGGGAGAAGATGATTCCTCTGGACGATGTGGAGCCGCTGCTGGAGCAGGCGGAGGGGAATACGGAGCTGACCGCCGCGCTGCTGGACTATCAGGAGAGGCAGTTCACTGCCGGCCAGCGGCAGAAGCGGCAGGAGCGGAAGCGGCAGGCGGAGACGGACCTGCTGTTCTCCAACGTCCTGGACCCCGCCCTGGCGAAAGAGTACTGGCGGTATGAGAAGACCGGGACGGGCGTCTGCCTGCTGGGCTATAAGGGGGAGGAGAGGCAGATTTTGGTCCCCGCCGCCATTGGAAAAGATCCGGTGACGGCCATTGGTCCCTATGCCTTCAGTCCCCATGCAAAGCCTCTCAACGCCGCCCAGCGCCTGTTCCGGGAAAAGGAGCTTGTCTCCGCCGTTCTGCCGGACAGCGTGACGGAGATTGGGGAGGGGGCCTTCGAGGGCTGCGCCGCTCTGACCTCGGTTCAGCTCTCCCCTCAGATTGCCCGGCTTCCCCAGGGGCTGTTTCAGGGCTGCGCAGCCCTGACCGAAATCACGGTGGAGGAGGGAAGTCCCTACTATGCCGGCGACGGCGGAGTGCTGTTCACGGCGGACAAGAAGGTCCTGCTGTTCTGTCCGGCGGGGAAAAAGGGGGCGTATATTGTCCCGGAGACTGTGGAGCGCATTGCGGACGGCGCCGGTCCGGCCGCGCCGGGGGAGAGCGCCTTCTCCGGCTGCGCCAAACTGAAGTCCATCTCCATCCCCGCCGGAGCGGTGCAGCTGCCCAGGGCGCTGTTTGAAAACTGTAGAGCGCTGGCCGCCATTGAGGTGGAGAATGGAAATCCGGAGTACCGCAGCCAGGACGGGGTGCTGTTCAGCGGGGACATGACCCGCCTGCTCCGGTATCCCCCGGCCAAAGCCGGGGACTATTCCGTCCCGGAGACCGTCCGGGAGATTGCCCAGGAGGCGTTCTGCAAGTGCGGTAAGCTCACCGGAATCCATCTGCCGGAGGGGCTGGAGCGGATTGGAGACTCCGCCTTTTTCGGGTGCCGGAAGCTGGAGGCCGCCGTCCTCCCGGACAGCCTGCGCCGGCTGGGGTGGGGGGCGTTCTCCACCTGTCCGAAGCTGGCCAGCGTCACGCTGCCCGGCCGGCTGGAGCCCGTTCACAGTTCCGTTTTCTATGGGTGCAGCCGGGAGCTGACCCTTCGCCGGAGCGGCGGAGAGACATGATCTCCGCGCCGGACAAGAGAATCAGGAGGAAAATTCATGGCGTTTCCATTGACTGACGAACAAAAGAAGATTGTAGACGACCGGGGAGGCGAGCTGCTGGTATCGGCCGCCGCCGGCTCCGGCAAGACGCGGGTGCTGGTGGAGCGCCTGCTGGACCGGGTGACGGAGGAGGGGCTGGACCTGGACCGGTTCCTGGTCATTACCTACACCAAGGCGGCGGCGGCGGAGCTTCGCTCCCGCATTGCCCAGGAGCTCTCTGACCGCCTGGCGGCCAATCCGGGGGACCGCCATCTGCGGCGGCAGTCCGCGCTGGTCTACCGGGCGCAGATCTCCACTATCCACGCCTTCTGCGCCGCCCTGCTGCGGGAGGAGGGCCACCGGCTGGATCTGGACCCGGACTTCCGCCTGTGCGACGAGGGGGAGGCCCAGGTGCTCATGGCCCAGGTGCTGGAGGATGTGCTGGAGAAGCAGTACGAGGGCCTCGCCCCGGACAGCCCCTTCGCCGTCCTGGTGGACACCCTGTCTGCCGGCCGGGACGACAGCCGGCTTTCCCAGATTGTGCTGGACGTGTTCGGCCGCATTCAGAGCCACCCCGACCCGGCGCGCTGGCTGGCCCGGCAGCGGGCGGCGTGGGACCTGGAGGAGATCTCCGATGTGGGAGAGACCCCGTGGGGCCGCCTGCTGCTGGCGGACGCCGCCCGGCAGGGGAGGGACTGCGTGAGGCGTCTGAAGCAGGCCCTGGAGCTGGCGGAGACGGACGAGCTGCTCTCCGGCAACTACGCGCCGTCCCTTCAGAGCACGCTGGGGGAGGCGGAGGCCTTCTGCGCCGCCGCGGAGGCGGGGAGCTGGGACAGGGCCTTCGCCTGTCTGCCCATCTCCTTCCCGGCGGTGGGCCGCAAGCGGAAGCGCGCCGCGGCGCTCAGCCCCATGGAGGAGATGCGGGTCCAGGGGGCCGCGCTGCGGGTGAAGGCCCTGCGGGACGGGGTGAAGGAGCGCTTCCAGAAGCTGTCAGAGTGGTTTGACGGGGACAGCCGGGAACAGCTTGCGGCGCTGGAGGACAGCCGCCCGGCGGTCCAGGGGCTGATGGACCTGGTGGGCGCGTTTCAGAGAAGCTATCAGGCGGAGAAGGCCAGGCGCGGCGTTTTGGATTTCTCCGACCTGGAGCACTTCGCCGTGCAGCTTCTCACCGGCCAGGATGGGGCGCCCACAGAGCTGGCCCAGGCCTGGAGCGCCCGCTTTGCGGAGGTGATGGTGGACGAGTACCAGGACACCAACCAGGTGCAGAACGCCATCTTCACCGCCGTGTCCGGCGGCGGGCGGAAGCTCTTTCAGGTGGGAGATGTGAAGCAGTCCATCTACCGCTTCCGTCTGGCTGACCCGACCATCTTTCTGGACAAGTACCGCCGCTTCCCGGAGGGGGACGAGGCGGCGGAGGGAGCGCCCCGGAAGCGGGTGCTCTCCCGGAATTTCCGCTCCGTCCCCCAGGTGCTGCTGGGGTGCAACGACCTGTTCCGGAATATCATGTCGGTGGAGTTCGGCGAACTGGACTACACAGACGACCAGGCGCTGGTCCCGCCGGAGGGCGCGGAGCAGCGGATGCGGGAGGAGGACGCCCTGGAGCTGGACGTGCTGGACCTGTCTTTTTTGGGGGAGCAGGACGAGGAGGAGCGGGAGGACAAAAACCGCCTGGAGGCCCGGTGCGCCGCCCGGCGCATCCGGGAGCTGCTGGACAGCTATCGGATTCCCGACGGGGAGGGGGAGCGCCCTCTGCGGCCCTCTGACGTGATGATTCTGCTGCGCAGTCCCGGCGTGGTGCTGCCCCACTACCTGAGCGCGCTGTCAGAGGAGGGCATCCCCTGGTGTGCCGACGGCGGAGCGGACTTCTTTGAGACCACCGAGGTGAGCGTGGCCCTCTCCCTGCTTCAGATTGTGGACAACCCCCGTCAGGACGTGCCGCTGATTGCCGCGCTGCGCTCCCCGGTGTACGGCTTTGACGGGGATAAGCTGGCGCTGCTGCGGGCCGGCGCGAAGGATGTGGACTTTTATACCGCCGTGGTCCAGGCGGCCCAGGGCGGGGATCAGGCGTGCCGGCGTTTCCTGGAGGAGCTGGAGGAGCTGCGCTTCGGGGCGGGGGACCGGACCTGCCGGCAGCTCATCTGGCATATCTATGAACAGACCAACCTGCTGGGCCTGTTCGGCGCCATGCCGGGCGGACAGGAGCGGCAGGACAACCTGCTCTCCCTCTACGCCCTGGCGGGGGAGATGGAGGAGAGCGGATGCCGCTCCCTGTTCCAGTTCCTCCTCCGCCTGGAGCGGCTGCGGGCGGCGGGGGGAAAGTTCTCCACCGCCTCCGGCCGGGAGGGGGAGGGCGTCGCTATCCTGTCCATCCACCGCTCCAAGGGGCTGGAGAAGCCGGTGGTGCTGGTGTGCGGCCTGTCCCGGCGGCTGAACCGGGAGGATTTGATGCGGCCGGTGCTGTTCCACCCCCGGCTGGGCGTGGGGCCGAAGGGCCTGGACCGGGAGCGGATGGTGGAGTATCCCACCCTGGCACGGCGGGCGGTATCCCGGCAGCTGGAGCGGGAGATGATGGCGGAGGAGCTGCGCCTGCTGTATGTGGCCATGACGCGGGCGCAGAAGAAGCTGATTCTCTCCGTGGCCCTCGCCCAGGGGGCGAAGACGCTGGCGCGTCTGGCCGGAGAGGCGGACGCCCCGGTTCCGCCTGCGGCGCTGGAGCGGCAGTCCAATGTGGGAGCCTGGGTGCTGCTCCACGTCCTCACCCGGCCGGAGGCGGAGACACTGCGGAGGCAGGCGGGCGGTCCGGCGGAGACGGCCGGGCGCCTGGGACCGGCCTGGGATCTGCGGTGGATAGACTGCGCGCAGCTCCCCCAGCCCAAAGGGGCGGAGGGAACCTATGCTGATTTGACCCCCGAAGGAGAGACGCCCCAGGAGGACCTGATGGAGGCGCTGCTCTGGCAGTATCCCCACAGCGCGGCGGTGACGATGCCCTCCAAGCTCACCGCCACCCAGATGAAGGGCCGGGTGCTGGACCAGGAGGCGGCGGAGGAGGCCCCCAAGCCCCTGGACCGGCGTCCGGAACCCATAGCGCGCCCGTCCTTTGTGGCAAAGGAGACGGGCCTGACCGCCTCGGAGCGGGGGAGCGCCCTCCATCTGGCCATGCAGTACCTGTCCCTGGAGGGGGAGCGCACCCCCCAGGCCATTGCGGCGGAGCTGGACCGGCTGGAGGCGGAGGGATTCCTGACCTCCCTCCAGCGGGCGGCGGTGGACCCGGCAGTCCCGGCGGCGTTCTTCGCCTCTCCTCTGGGCCGGCAGGTCCTGGAGGCGGAGCAGGTTTTCCGGGAGTTCAAGTTTTCGATTTTGACCTCCGCCTCCGACTACGGGCCGGGCCTGGAGGGGGAGGAGGTGCTGCTTCAGGGTGTGATCGACTGCTGGTTTGCCGGAGAGGACGGCCTCACCGTGCTGGACTTTAAGAGCGACCGGGTCCGGCCGGGAGGAGAACGGGAGCGGGCGGAGCTCTACCGCCCGCAGCTGGAGACCTACAGCCGGGCGCTGGAGCGGGTGACGGGACAGAAGGTGCGCCGCCGGCTGCTGTGGTTCTTCGCCACAGAGACGGCCGTTGCCCTTTAAAAATGCGCGGGAGCGGAGCCCAGAAAATAGGGCCTCCGCTCCCACTAAAAATTTTGCCGTAAAAATTTGAAAAAAGCCCTTGACTTTTCCGCGGGGCGTGCTATAATAGCACCTGTCCTTTGCGAGAGCAAACGACAACAAACCAAATAGCGGGATTGTGTAAGGGTAGCACGACAGACTCTGACTCTGTTTGTGAGGGTTCGAATCCTTCTCCCGCTGCCAGCATGAAGCCCTGGAGCCGTTACGGCTCCAGGGTTTTTTCTGCCCTGAAACGGGCGGTTCACCTGGAGAAATCCAAATCTCTCAGAGTGAATGTAAGCGCGCCCTCCGCCGCCGGAGCCAGGGCGCACTGGGGGAGGTAAAACTCCCACCCCTCCGCCGTGCGGCAGCAGTTTTGAAGGGACAGGGCGCGGGGGAGCTTTTGGGCGAAATTTCGATCCAGAAAGCAGCTTCCCGCCGCCCGGCGGGCCTCCCCCTGCTCGGTAAGCCGCGCCAGGAGACGGCGTCTTCTGGGAAGGAGCGGACGGGCCGGGAGGGGGACGCCCTCCGGCAGAGCCCACAGGTCCCCGGTGCGCACCTGGAGGGGCCGGCCGTCCCCGCGTATTTCCTGGGCGTCCATGCGGATGGAGAGCAGTTTTTCGTCCTGGAACCGAACCTCGCCGGAGAGCTGGGCGGTCCAGGGACAAAATCTCCGGCCCGCCTCCCGGCAGGCTGCGAAATCCAGGCAGGCCATGCAGTAGAGCTCGCGGCTCCACCGGCATTTCCAGGCCGCCGCCAGCCTCTGATACCAGCGGTTGATGCGCGCCCCGCCCCGGCCCCCTCCCGTTACCTGGGGCCGGGACAGGGTGAGCTCCAGCACCGGAGCCTTCTCCAGCGTGAGCAGGCGCTTTTCCTCCGGCCAGCAGACCTGGAGGACAGACGTCTCCATAACCATCCCTCCTGTTCTCTGTCCATCCTATGTCCGGGGGTGGATATCTGCCCCTGTCTGCGGCGGCGCGTCGAGATTCGCTGTTTACTTTCATAAACTAATGTGCTACAATATAAAAACAAAGAATATCTGCCCGCCGCGGGAAAGGAGCGTCCTATGTCCAAGTTTTATGACAAGCCCTCCAGCGACCTGCTGTACCACGCTCTGCTTCAGGTCCAGACGGTGGAGGAGTGCCGGCAATTTTTACAGGACCTGTGCACAGTGTCGGAGCTGAAGGCCATGGAACAGCGGATGGAAGTGGCTATGCTGCTGGACCAGGGCCTGATCTACAGCGAAATTTTAGAGCGCACCGGGGCCTCCAGCGCCACCATCAGCCGGGTCAACCGCTGCCTCCACTATGGCGCGGACGGCTACCGCACGGTGATTCCCCGCTTGAAGGAGGAGGGGGAGCATGGGAAGCTATGAATTTTTGGCGGGGTGCTATGACGAACTCACCTATGACGTGGGCTACTCCGCCTGGGCCGACTATATCGAGGCCCACTTCCGCAAAAAGGGCCTGCCGGGGAAGACGGTGCTGGATCTGGCCTGCGGCACGGGCTCGCTGACGCGGGAGCTGGCCCGGCGGGGGTATGAGATGATTGGGGTGGACCAGTCCCCGGAGATGCTGGCGGAGGCCGCGGAGAAAAACCGGGACGGGGAGGGCATTGCGCCTATTTTCCTGTGCCAGTCCATGGACAAGCTGGACCTGTATGGGACCATAGACGCCTGCGTGTGCTGTCTGGACAGCGTGAACTATGTCACGGACCCCAGAAAACTCAAAAAAGCCTTTGAGCGGGTGTATCTGTTCCTCATGCCGGGGGGACTGTTTCTGTTTGACGTCAATACGCCGGAGAAGCTCCAGGGCCTGGACGGCCAGGTGTTCCTGGACGAGACGGAGGATGCCTACTGCGTGTGGCGGGCGGAGTACAGCAGGAGAAGCCGCCTGTGCTCCTATTTTATGGACCTGTTCCGCCTGGACCGGGAGACCGGCCTGTGGGAGCGGGGGGAGGAGCTCCACCGGGAGCGGGCCTATACGCCGGAGGAGCTGACAGAGTATCTCCAGGCGGCGGGTTTTCAGGACATCCGCCGGTATGGCAACCGAAAGATGCGTCCCCCCAAGCCCGGCGAGGACCGCATCTTCTTTACCGCCCGGAAGGACCCCCATATGACCACACAAATTTGAGAAGAGTAAGGAGAACCAAATGCGCGACGAAATCATACGAGCCATAACCGCGGACGGCCTGGTGAAGGCCTCTGTCATCACCGGCCGGGACCTGGTGGAGCGGGCCCGGCAGATTCACACCCTGCTCCCGGTGGCCACCGCCGCCCTGGGGCGGACCCTGATGGCCGCCTCCATGATGGGCGACGCCCTGAAAATCGGCGGCGCGTCTGTCACCCTGCAAATCAAGGGCGGCGGACCGCTGGGTACGGTGCTGGCCGTGTCCGACGAGGGGGGCAACGTGCGGGGCTATGTGCAGAATCCCCATGTGGAGCTGATGGAAAAGACCCCCGGAAAGCTGGACGTGGGCCGGGCCGTGGGAGAGACGGGAAGCCTCACCGTCATCAAGGACCTAGGCATGAAGGAGCCCTATGTGGGGACCATCGGCCTGCTGTCCGGGGAGATTGCCGACGACGTGGCCGCCTACTTCGTGGAGAGCGAACAAATTCCCACCGCCTGCGCCCTTGGCGTGCTGGTGGGTACGGACCAGAGCGTCACCGCCGCCGGGGGGTACCTGATTCAGCTTCTCCCAGGGGCCGGAGAGGAGATTATCTCCAAAGTCGAGGCCGGCGTGGCCCGGGTGGGCTCGGTGAGCCGCGCTCTGGAGGGCGGCCTGGACGGCGAGGGCCTTCTGCGGGCGGTGCTGTCCGATTTTCAGCTGGAAATTCTGGAGACCCACCCGGTGGAGTACCGCTGTTACTGCTCCAGAGAGCGCGTCACCCGCGCCCTGGTGAGCATGGGGCGGCAGGAGCTGGCCTCCCTCATCGCGGAACAGGGACAGGCGGAGCTGACGTGCCAGTTCTGCGACAAAGTTTACCGCTATACCCGCCGGGAGCTGGAGGATATTTTGGACGGGATGGGCCGGTGATATTTCACAAAGGCGCGCTTGCAGAACTTGGGAAAATCTGCTGGACAAAAAAATAAGCGTGTGCTAAGATGAAATTGCCGGATTCCGCCGAATCCGGCCTCCCGGGCAAGCGCCGGGGGACTTCCTCACCTTTGTGAGAAAAAGAAGGAGATTGCCATGGAAATCAGCAAAATCTTTGTGGTAGGCGCCGGCCTGATGGGCAGCGGCATCGCCCAGACCGCCCTCCAGTACGGCTATGAGGTCACGCTGAACGACCAGAGCCGGATTGCCCTTGAGCGGGGGCAGGCCGGCATCAGCAAGCGTCTGGACCGCCTGGTGGAGAAGGGCAAAATGACCCAGGAGGAGAAGGACGACTGCATGAGCCGCCTCACCGTCACCCCCCGCCTGCACACCGCCTCCAACGTGGACCTGATTATTGAGGCCATCTTTGAGAACCTGGAGGCCAAATGCGCCATCTTCCAGCAGCTGGACAAGATCTGCGACAGCCGCACCATCTTCGCCTCCAACACCTCCTCCATCTCCATGACCAGCCTGGCCGCCGCCACCGCCCGTCCGGAGAAGGTCGTGGGAATGCACTTCTTCTCCCCTGTGCCCGTGATGGGCCTGGTGGAGATTGTCTACGGCCTGCGCACCTCTCAGGAGACCATCGACACCGTCACCGCCATCGGCGAGCACATGGGCAAGCGCACCATCCTGGCCAAGGATAAGCCCGGCTTCATCGTCAACCGTATGCTCCTGCCCATGCTCAACGAGGCCGTGCAGGTCCTGGACGAGGACATCGGAACCGTGGAGGACGTGGACGAGGGCATGATGCGCGGCTGTAACCACCCCATGGGCCCCCTGGCTCTGGCGGACATGATCGGCCTGGACATCCTGCTGGAGGTTATGGAGACCTTCTACATCGACCTGGGCGACACCAAGTACCGCCCCGCCCACCTGCTGCG
>CALXGC010000082.1 GCA_944387755.1 uncultured Oscillospiraceae bacterium
CACACGGGCAGACATGGGGAACGCGGAAATACCAGCGGCGCCCACCATGGGGTTGATCTTGGTGCGGCTGAAAAGATTCAGAATCTTGGCAAAGAACACGCCGGCAACCGTATCGAATACAAATGCCACCAAGCCCAAAGCCATAATCATAATAGTCTGCACGGTGACGAACTGATCGGCACGCATGGAGAAAGAAATGGTGATACCCAACAGCAATGTAACCAGGTTTGCCAAATCATTCTGAGCAGTCTCAGACAAACGGTTCAGCACACCGCACTCCCGGATCAGGTTGCCGAACATGAGGAAGCCCACCAGAGCCACAGAGGAGGGGGCCACCAGGCCGGCAATCACGGAAACGACGATGGGGAACAGGATGCGCATCCGGCGAGTCACGCCCTGGGGCTTGTAGGGCATCCGCATGGCGCGCTCTTTCTTGGTGGTGACCAGCTTAATGGCAAAGGGCTGGATGATGGGAACCAGAGCCATGTAGGAGTAAGCGGCCACGGCGATGGCGCCGATGTAGTTGGAGCCCAGGGTCTGGGACACCAGGATGGAGGTGGGGCCGTCAGCGGCGCCGATGATGCCGATGGAGGCGGCGTCCTTCAGGTCGAAGCCCAGCACGACCGCGATGATGATGGTCAGGAAGATACCGGCCTGAGCAGCAGCGCCGCACAGGAACAGCTTGGGGTTGGACAGCAGAGGCCCGAAGTCGATCATGGCGCCGATGCCGATGAACAGCAGGATGGGCATAGCCTCGCTGGCCTCAATGCCCACCTCAAACAGCCAGTCAATGATGCCGGTGACTTCCCGGCCCAGGCCCTCGTTGAACTGATTGACCACGCCGGACAGGGGCAGGTTCACCAGAATGGCGCCGAAGCCCATGGGCATCAGCAGAGAGGGCTCAAAGCCCTTCTCGATTGCCAGGTAAATCAGCACCGCGCCCACCACATACATGACAGCCTGCTGCCAGCCGATGGAGAGGATGCCGTTCACCAGAAACGAAAAATCCATGTAAGTTCCTCCCTTTTCTTCTTTCTCTTGTACCGCTGTTTGGAGCGCACCCGGACGCGGCCTGCATGCACGACAAAAAAAGGCCTGTGCCTCACACACAAGGCACAGGTCTGGTCATTTCAGGCAAAACCAGGAGAGGCCTCTCTCCAGGAATGTTGGCTCTGCCACACAGCAGATCACTGTGCCGACTACTCCCCTTAGCCTGCCCATCGTAACATAGGCCTTCCGGCCTTGTCAAGGATACGCTCTCAAAAATTTATCGCATCTTAACGCATCTCACACCGCGCCCGCCGCCTGCACCGCCGTCTCGATGTCTCTCTCCTCCGCCTGCATGGCGGAGAGCGTCTGTTCCAGCAGGCGGTCCAGCTCCCAGCCCAGCAGCTCCGCCCCCTGGGCGATGACGTCCCGGGAGCAGCCGGCGGCGAACTTCTTGTCCTTAAACTTCTTCTTCAGCGACTTCAGCTCCATGTCGGATACGCTCTTGGAGGGCCGCATCAGCGCCGCCGCCCCAATGAGCCCGGTGAGCTCGTCCACGGCAAAGAGCACCTTCTCCATCTCGTGCTCCGGCTTGATGTCCACGCAGTGGCCCCAGCCGTGGCTGGCTGCGGCCCGGATGACGGCCTCGTCCACGCCGGCTTCCCGCATCAGCTCCTGGGATTTTTTGCAGTGCTCCTCCGGCCAGCCCTCAAAGTCCAGGTCGTGGAGCAGGCCCACCGCAGACCAGAACGCCTTCTCTTCCCCATAGCCCAGCTTTTCGGCGAACCACCCCATCACGTGCTCCACCGTAATGGCGTGGCGGAGATGAAAGGGCTCATGGTTGTATTTTGCCAGCAGGTCCCAGGCCTGCTCCCTGGTGATAGACATGTTGCGCTCCTCCCTTGTTCTGTTCAGTACGACACTACAATTCCGCCGGCGTTGGCGTACACAGTGGTAATGCCTCCGGCCTCCAGGATCAAAATCTTCCCGGTCTGACACCTGGCCTCAATCTGCCGCTTCACCTGAAGGGCCCGGTCCAGGCAGTTGCAGTGGCAGATGGCCACCGGGCGGCCCTGGTGGCTGGGGTCGGAGGCCAGGCGGTCCACCAGCTTTCCCAGCGCCTGCTTCATGGACAGGGCCTGGCCCAGCTTGCAGATCTCCCCCTGGGGGGTGGCGCCGCACAGAAGCTTGATTTTCAGAGCGCCGGTGACAACCGCCTGAAGCCTGGTGAGCCGGCCGTTCTTCCGGAGATTGTCCAGGGACTCCAGCACAAACAAGGTCTGCATCTGGTAGATATACTGCTCCACCTCGCGGACCACTTTTTTGAACGGGACCCCGGAGGAGGCCAGCTCCCAAATCTTCAGCGCGGCCAGCACCTCTCCGGAGGAGGCGGAACAGGAGTTGAACACATGGACGTTTTTCTCCGGCTGCTCCTCCTCCAGCAGGACTTTGGCCTGCTGGGCGCTGTTATGGGAGCCGCTGAGCAGGGCGGAGAGCGTCACCACATAGACGTCCTCCTCCCCCTGAAAGGCGTCCAGATAGGCCTGGGGAGCGGGACAGGACGTGGCGGGGGCCTCCTCGCTCTGCTTCATAGCCCACAGCAGGTCCGCCTGATCCAGCGCGCCGTCGTCCACAAAGACGCTTCCGTTGGCGTGAATGGTCAGCGGGACCCTGACAAAGCAGGGCTCCCGCAGAAGCTGGCGGGGCAGGTCGCAGCAGCTGTCCACAACGATTTTAAAACCCATACGTTTCATCTCCAGACGTCGTTTCGAGAACGAAATTAACAGTATTTTTACTATAGCACAGGGCACGGCGCCTGTAAAGGAAAATATCCCTCAATCCCGCTCCTCCTCCAGCTCGGCCAGCAGCTTCTGGTCCGCCTTAGAGGACAGGTCCAGCTTCGCGTACAGGTCCGGCCGCCGCTGCCGCGTGCGGAGGATGGACTGCTTCCGCCGCCACTGGTCCACCTTGGCGTGGTTGCCGGACAGGAGGACGGGGGGCACCGCCCGGCCGTGCCACACCTCCGGCCGGGAGTACTGGGGCGCCTCCAGCATTCCGTTCCAGTGGCTCTCGTTTTCATAGCAGGAGGGGTCGGACAGCACCCCCGGCACCAGGCGGCACACCGCGTCGGCCACCGCCATGGCCGGGATCTCCCCGCCGGTCATCACAAAGTCCCCCAGAGAGATCTCTTCGTCCACGCACTCCTCAATGAAGCGCTCGTCAATGCCCTCATAGTGGCCGCACACCAAAATCAGCCGCTGGTAATCGTTCCGCAGCCGCCGGGCGTCCGCCTGGGTAAACGTCTTGCCCGCAGGGGACATATAGATGGTGTGGACCCGCTCCCCCGCCTGGCCGCAGATGTGCGCCCAGCACTGGTAGAGGGGGTCGGCCTGCATCACCGCCCCCCGGCCGCCGCCGTAGGGGTAGTCGTCCACCTGCTTCTGCTTGTTCCGCGTGTAATCCCGAATCTGGTGGCACTCAATGCGGATATAGCCCCGCTCCTGGCCCCGGCCCAGCACCGACTCGCACAGCATATCCCCCACCACGTCGGGAAACAGCGTCATAATGTCAATCCAATACATGATAGTCCTCTCTTCTTCGTTCTTGCCCCACGTCTTTTTGATTATACGCAATTTACATTCCCTTTGCAATGGAAAGCGGGAATTTTTCCCCGGCAGACGGGTGGAGGCTTTTGTGCGAAGCCTTAACTGAACCGCATTGATTCCGGACGGCGCTTTTTGTTGCGATATTTTCCCGCCTGTGATACCATACTGTTCAAGTACAAATTTCCCGTCAGGAGGTCTTCTCATGTCTCAGCCCAAAGCGATTCCGGAGCGCAGTCAGATTTCTCCGGAATATACCTGGAACACCGCCGACCTGTACCCCACGGATCAGGCCTGGCAGGAGGATTTTTCCCGCCTTCAGGACATGATTCCCCGGCTTGCCGCCTACGCCGGCCGCCTTGGAGAGCGCGCGGACACGCTGTACGCCTTCGTCACCCTGGAGCAGGAGGCCGGGGAGCTGCTGATGAAGCTCATGGAGTACGCCCAGCGGAGAAGCGACGAGGACACCCGCGTGCCGGAGTACCAGGCCATGGTGGGCAAAATCACCAGCCTGTATGTGTCCTTCTCCCAGGCTCTGTCCTTCGAGGTCCCCGAGGTGCTGCGCATCCCCCAGCAGGTCCTGGAGGATTTTTATGCCCAAAAGCCGGAGCTGGCCCTGTACCGCCGGTACTTCGCCCTGATTCAGGCCCGGAGGGAGCACACCCTGTCCGACGCGGAGGAGCGGCTGCTGGCCGGCGCGGGGGAGCTGGCCCAGGCTCCCGACGACATCTTCTCAAAACTGTCCGACGCGGACCTGACCTTCCCCGCCGCCGTGGACGCCAGGGGGAATCCGCACCCCCTGTCCAACGGCTCCTATACGCTGCTTATGTCCAGCGAGGACCGCTGCCTTCGAAAATCCGCCTTTGAGAACCTGTACGCCGTCTATGGCGGGGTGAAAAATACCCTTGCGGCCACACTGTCCGCCCAGGTAAAGCAGCTGGAGTTCTTCGCTAAGGCCCGGAAGTACCCCAGCGCCCTGGCCGCCTCCCTGGACGGCACCAGAGTTCCGGAGGCCGTCTATCACAACCTGATTGCCGCCGTGCGGGCCAACCTGGACAAAATGCACCGGTATGTGCGCCTGCGGAAGAAGCTGCTGGGGGTGGACGAGCTGCACATGTACGACGTGTACGCCCCCATGGTGTCCGGGGTGGATGCCAAAATCCCCTATGAGGAGGCCAGGGAGACCGTTCTCCAGGCCATGGCCCCCCTGGGGGCGGCGTATCAGGCCATCCTCCGGGAGGGGATGGGCAACCGGTGGATCGACGTATATGAGAACGCGGGCAAGCGCTCCGGGGGCTATATGTCCGGCTCTCTGGTCCACCCCTATATCCTCTTAAACTACCAGGACGATCTGGACAGCATGTTCACCCTGGCCCACGAGCTGGGCCACGCGGTCCACTCCTACCTGTCCAACAAAACGCAGCCCACGGTGTACCGGGACTATGTGATTTTCGTGGCCGAGGTGGCCTCCACCTGCAACGAGGCCCTGCTCATGGAGCACCTGCTGAAAAACACGGCGGATAAGCGCCGCCGGGCCTGGTTCATCAACCACTTCCTGGAGCAGTTCAAGGGGACGCTGTACCGGCAGACCATGTTCGCCGAGTTTGAGCTGCGCATGGGGGAGCTGTCCGCCCAGGGGGAGACCCTCACCGCCGACCTGCTCAGCCGGGAGTACCAGGCCCTCAATCAGGCCTACTTCGGCCCGGATATGGTCTCCGACCCACAGATTGCCCTGGAGTGGTCCCGCATTCCCCACTTCTACTACAACTACTATGTCTTCCAGTACGCCACCGGCTACTCCGCCGCCATCGCCCTCTCCCGGCGCATTCTCAGCCAGGGGGAGCCCGCCGTGAAGGACTATCTGAACTTCCTGTCCGGCGGGTGCAGCAGGGACCCCATCGACCTGCTGAAGGGAGCCGGGGTGGACATGACCTCTCCGGAGCCCATCCAGGCGGCTCTGGACCTGTTTGGAACTCTGCTGGACGAGATGGAGCAGCTTACAGAAGAAGGATAAGACGCACAGCGGGGCGGTTTTCTGAAACCGTCCCGCTGTTTTATGTAGGCGTCTTTATCTGGTTATAAAAGTCCAGGGTGGAAAATCCCCGCTCCAGCTGGGCCAGCAGATAGGCCTCCGTCACCGCCCCCAGTCCCTTCAGGCTCTCGTGATCCAGGCGGAAGGAGAACAGCCGCTTGGGGTCGCCGGAGACAATATGCCGCATGGCGGCCAGCGCTCCGCCGCTGAGGGGCATGGAGGTCCCCTCCCCCACCCCGTTCCGGCAGGCGGCGCAGTGGAGCGCCCCGTCCAGAAGGTGGAACCGGGGCTCCTGGGGCTCTTTTCCGCACACCGCGCAGGCGTCCAGCAGTGGCCCGTACCCCGCCAGGCACAGGGCCCGCAGCTCAAAGGCCGCTTTGACCAGGGCGGGCGGCCTGTCCAGCTTGTCCAGGGCGTGGAGGGTGTTGAGCAGCAGCGACAGCAGCTCCGGGCTGGGAAGTCCCTCCACCGCCAGAACCTCCGTCGCCTGGGCGGCATAGCACCCCAGAGAAAACTTCTCCAGGTCCCGGCGCATCCCCAAAAATTCCCGCTCCACCTCCGCCTCCTGGACGGTCCAGCGCCCCCGGCGCTCAAACAGAATCATGTCCGACCACACCAGAAGCTGGCAGCCGGCGGCGATGGCGCTCCCCTTCTTCCGGCAGCCCCGGCCGGAGGCGGTGAGCTTTCCCGCCTCCTGGGTGAGAACCGTCAGAATTTTGTCGGACTCTTTATAGGCGGTCTCCCGGAGAACCAGCGCCTTCGTGTGCATATGCATAGGGGAAACCCTCCCAATCGTGAAACATAGAGCGCCAGCCGGCCGGACCTGTGGTCCGGCCGGCTGTCAAATCAGCGCGCCTCTCCACGGAGGGGGCCGGAAGGCCCCGCCCTCCACGGGGGCCGCTCCGGCGGCGGGGCGTCGGAGGCCCCGTCCGCCCTCTGGGATTGGACCGCCAGATACAGCTCCGGCAGTCCGGTGGCAAAAAACAGCTTCCAAATCCCTGTCTGGTCCATTTTATGCCCTCCCTCTGTCTCTGGGTTTAGCTTGGCAGAGGGCGTCGAATTCTATGTGTGGAAAATTTCAGTCCTCCCGATAGCCGAAATTCCGGATGAGATTGACGTTGTCCCTCCAGTTCTCCTTCACTTTTACAAAGGTCTGCAAATAGACCTTCGCGCCCATAAAGCGCTCCATGTCCTGCCGGGCCAGGGTGGCGATTTTTTTCAGCATAGCGCCCCCCTTGCCGATAATAATGCCCTTGTGGCTGTTCTTTTCACAGTAAATGGTCGCGTCAATCTCAATCACATCGTCCTCACGCTGGGAGAATTTTGTGATCTCCACCGCCGTGCCGTGGGGGATCTCCTTGTCCAGGCACAGCAGCAGCTTTTCTCTCAAAATTTCCGCCATCATCTGGCGCTCCGGCTGGTCGGTAATCATGTCCTCCGGGAAGAGCTGGGGCCCTTCGGGCAGAAATCCCTCCAGCACGTCCAGCAGCTCCTCCACGCCCTCGCCGGTTTTGGCGGAGATGGGCACCACGGCGGTAAATTCGTGGGCCTGGGTGTAGGTCCCGATGACCTCCAGCAGCTTCTCCTTGTGCTCCAGGGTATCCACCTTGTTGATGACCAGCACGGACGGACAGCCCAGGGACCGGATGCGGGCAATGAGCTCCGCCTCCGGGGCGCCGACGTTGGGAATGGGCTCCACCAGCAGCAGCACGGCGTCCACATCGGCCACGCTCTCCTTCACCACGTTTACCATGTAATCGCCCAGGCGGGTGCGGGCCCTGTGGAGGCCGGGGGTGTCCACAAAGACAAACTGGCTTCCGCCCCGGTTCAGGATGGCGCAGATGCGGTTGCGGGTGGTCTGAGGCTTGTTGGTGACGATGGCCACCTTCTCCCCCACCAGGGCGTTGGTGAGGGTGGACTTGCCCACGTTGGGCCGTCCGCACAGGGTGATAATACCGGATTTTTGAATGGACATATTGAGATAATCCTCACTTTCTTTTGCCGTCTGGGGGGCGAGCAGTTTTCCCCCAGGAGGGCGGATCACTTCAGCCGCTTCCACAGGGTCCAGCAGAGCGCGGCGCCGGCGGCGCACAGGGCGGCGGCGATGGCCAGCTCTCTGGCGGTAATCTCCGCCTGAATCTCCACCGGCTCTTCCTCCTCCAGCGGCACCAGCCGCAGATAGGGCGCTTCTCTCATGGCTGTTCCTCCTGTTCTGTCTGCCGGGCAAGCCCAAGCCTGTCCAAAATAAACTCCTCATGAAGGCGCATCTGCTTTTTCATGGGCCCCTCGTCCATGTGGTCGTACCCCAGCAGGTGGAGCACCGAGTGGACGGTGAGATAGCTCAGCTCCCGCTCCACGCTGTGGCCGAACTCCGCGGCCTGGGCCTGGGCCCGTTCCAGGGAGATACACATGTCTCCCAGGGGAACCAGCCCCGTCTCCGGGTCCTCGTCCCCCGGCTCCGGATGTTCTCCAGGCTTTAAATCGAACATGGGGAAGGACAGCACGTCGGTGGGCCGGTCCACCCCCCGCATGTCCAGATTGACCTGGTGAATGCCCTGGTCGCCGGTGAGCAGCACGTTGATTTCGCAGGGCAGGTCCACCCCCTCCGCCGCCAGGGCGGCCGCGATGACCCGCTTCAGCAGGGCCTTTGTCCCCTCCGGGACCTCCGCCTCCGCCTCCAGAATCACCCGGTGCTCCGGCCGTCCGGAATTTTCGCCGGCCTCCCGCGCATCCGTGCGGCCCGCCAGATAATCCAGCGAAACCCCGAACAGGTCCGCAATCCCCACAAAATTGGAGAAATTCGGGGTATTCCCCTCCGCCTCCAGCCGCTGGTAGTTGCGGACCGCAATGGAAAGCTTCTGTGCCGCCTGGGCCTGGGTAAGGCCGCTCTCTGCGCGCAGCGCCTTTAATCTCTCGTTAAAAATCATCGTATCCGTCCCCTTGATATTCCCCCGGCGGAGGCCGCCGGGGGCGGCCCCTATTTCTTCTTGTTCCGGCGCTCCTCGTCCAGCTCATAGGCCTTGATAATCCGCTGGACCAGCACGTGGCGGACCACGTCGGACTCGGTGAGGCGCATGATGGCGATGTCCTCCACGCCCTTGAGCACCCGCATGGCCTCCCGCAGGCCGGAGACCTTGTCGGCGGGCAGGTCAATCTGGGTGATGTCTCCGGTGATGACGATTTTCGACCCAAAGCCCAGACGGGTGAGAAACATCTTCATCTGCTCCCGGCTGGTATTCTGGGCCTCGTCCAGAATAATAAAGCTGTCGTCCAGGGTGCGGCCGCGCATATAGGCCAGGGGCGCCACCTCAATGCTGCCCCGCTCCAGATATTTCTGATAGGTCTCCGGACCCAGCATATCGAAGAGGGCGTCGTACAGGGGGCGCAGATAGGGGTCCACCTTGGACTGCAAGTCGCCGGGCAGGAAGCCCAGGCGCTCTCCGGCCTCCACCGCCGGGCGGGTGAGGATAATCCGGTTGACCTCCTTGGCACGGAAGGCGGCCACAGCGGCGGCCACGGCCAGATAGGTCTTGCCGGTTCCGGCGGGCCCGATGCCCAGCGTCACCACGTTCTTCTGAATGGCCTCCACATATCGCTTCTGGCCCAGGGTTTTGGCCTTGCTGGGCTTGCCCTTGGCCGTGATGCACAGCACGTCGGCGGCAAGCTGCTGAATCTGCTCCTCCCGGCCCTCCTGGACCAGACGGAGCACATAGCGCACGTTCTGCTCCTGAATGGGCTCTCCCCGCGCGGCCAGGGCCATCAGATTTTCGATGGCCTTCACGCCGTACATCACCTTTTCCGGGTCCTCTCCGGACACCTTCAGCTGGGAGTCCCGGCTCACCACAGAGACCCCCAGCTCACGCTCAATCAGGCGGATATTTTCGTCAAAGGAGCCGAAGACGCTGATGGCGTCCTCCAGGCGCTCCAGGTTGATGCTCAGTTCTGTCATTGGTACTCGTTCTCCTACTCCAAAGGGGCGTCCCCCGGAATCTCGCGGGCGCTGGGGACCTCCACACCGATCTCCTCCCGGCACTCCGCGGTCAGCGTTACGTACAACCTGCCCTCCCACACCCGTGCGGCGCAGTCCGCGCGGATAATCTGGCCGTCCCCGCCAATCTGCCCCTGGAGACAGGCGAACAGCCGGTCCTCCAGCATGGTCTGGGCGGCCTCCCGGTTTACAGAGACGGTTTCTGTTTCATAGGCGCGGAATTGCTCCGCCGTAAGCATCATAGGCAGGCTCCGGCCTCCCGGCAGGGTGAGCTGTCGTACCGTTGTTATTTTATCATACTCCCCCGTTGGAATGCTACTGTTTTTATAAAAATCCAGCCGGCAGTCCAGCAGCTTCACCGACCAGAGGGTGCGCGTCTCGCCGGTGCAGCGCTTGATTTGGACCTGAAGGGGGATCACCGCCTCCAATGTGCGCCACGTCCGGGCGTACACGCGGCCTCTGGCGTGGGTCTGGTAGTACCGCACGGGCAGGCCGCTGTACTGGGGCGGGTCCATGTGAATGAGCCCGGCAATCAGCAAATCCCCCTCCGCCACAGTGTCGCCCTCCTGTACGGCGGCCTCTCCGGCCAGGGGCTCCACCTGGGTGACAATGCCGTCCGCCTCCGCCACCACGTCATAATAGCCCTCCTCTTCCACCACCTCCGGAGAGGGCACCGCCTCCCGCACAACCACCTCCAGCCGCGTGCCGTACAGGTTGATGGACATCCAGGACAGCTCCTCCAGCTCCAGCAGGACCCGGTGGGCGATGGCCTTCCGGTCCAGGCCGGGGCCGTACACGCCGGGCCGGACCCCCTCCCGCTGAAGCTGGGAGAGAATGCGGGCGGTGGACACCTGTTCATTTCCGGACACCTCAATGGTCAGCACAAACCGGGAGAGAACGCACACCGCCAGCAGCGACAGCGCCAGTCCAATCAGGAAGGCGTACCGCCGCCGGAACCGCCCCAAAAAATCCGGGAGCCCCCACCGGCCCTCCACGGCAATCTCACAGCCCGCCCGCCGGGCCAGCTGCCTGACCTGCCGCAGCCTGCGGCGGTAGGTGGTCAGGCGGAGGGCGCCGTCCACCCATTCCACGCCCCAACAGGGCGCGCGCTCCTGGGCGCACAGATTCAGCAGCCGCTCCGGGAACGCTCCCCGGACGGTCAGCGTCACTGTGCCCCGCACATAGTGCTCCGCATATCTCATAGCGGCCCCTCTAGGTGAGCTGTATGCCGGAGATCCGCCCGGTAATCAGCAGCTCCACCCCGGTCATCGCCTTCAGCTCTAAATTCTCCCCCACAACCCGCACCACATAGCTTCCCCCGCTGATATGGATCTCCCGGTCCCCATAGGCCAGAATGCCCCTGTGATTCTCCATCCGCAGCTCTCCGCCGCCCACCAGCTCCAGGCGGGGCGTTCCGGCCACCACGTCCGCCGGCAGATCCAGCCGCTGGGCTGTGCGCTCCAGAAAGCTCCCGCGCCTGTCCCTGTGCTCCATACCATCACCCTTTCCCCGGTATCTCTATGCGCGTCCGGGGAAAACTATACAGCAAAGCGCGCAGGCGGCCCCCGAAGGCCGTCCGCGCGCTTTTCAGTCAAAAAATACGGATTTTTTCCTCCATCTGCACCGGAATCAGATTCATCCGCTGCAAAATGGGGAGCAGCGCCTGAAACAGGACGTACAGCGCCGCCGCCTTGGGGAGAATGGTGATCAGGTTCTTGGTCAGGCTGGAGAAAAACCATCCCCAGTAGACGCCGCCCCGCACCATGGTGCTCCACACCGAGCCCATCAGGGCGTTGACCAGCAGATTGACAATGACGTTGGCCAGCACCAGCTTTACCACGGTAATCCGCTGCCGGAAGAAGAACAGCGCGTACACCAGCACTCCCGCCATGGTGGACAGAGTGTAGCCGGGGAAGAAGTCTCCGGCGGGCTGAAGCACAAAGCCCAGGATGTCCTCCACAAAGCCGAAGGCCAGCCCCAGCACCGGTCCGCACACCAGGGCGCACACCGACCGGGCCAAAAATCCCCAGGTGAACTTGGTGTGCCATATGGGAATGCCCGGAATCAGGGACAGAGCCCGCGTCACCGCCACCATCAGCGCCGCAAAGACCAGCAGCTTCAGACAGCGCATGGCCAGATTGGCCTCCCGCCAGTAGGCGGGAGAGAGGGGACTGTACAGGTTCATGGACATGGGAGCGTTCTGCATCATAAAAACCTCCTTCTGAAATTCGGCAGCCCGGTTTCGGGGACGCCGCACAGAAGGAGGGAACCGTTTCGCTTCGCCCCGCCATGCGGCAGCGGGATGCGGACCGCGCACTGCCGCGCCTGAACACGCTGTTCGTCCGGCGGACAACTCCCCGTCCCGCCGGCACTGAAGGTCCCTTTGCACCCACGCCGGGACCAGCACGCACAGTCCTACTCTGCCTTGAGACAGTGTACGCCACTGCGCGGAAAAATGCAAGGGAAATCTTCCGCCGCGGCCTGCCTCTTGTCTTCCGGCGGAAAATATGCTATGATAGCCCAGTAATTTGAAGCAAAAGAGGCGTTTTATGGACTATTTTCAGATAAATATGGACCGGGAGTCCCTTCTGCAGATGAGCACGCTGGGTCTGGCCCATCTGGGCGACGGCGTATTTGAGCTGATGGTGCGCTCCTGGCTGTGCCTCCACGGAAAGGCCAGGGTCAAGGACCTGCACCGGGCCACGGTGAGCTATGTGTCCGCCGCCGCCCAGGCCGCCGCCGCGGAGCGGATTCTGCCCCTCCTCACCGGGGAGGAGGCGGACGTATACCGCCGGGGCCGGAACGCCGCCCCCCACTCCGTCCCCAGGGCCGCCACCAGAGCCCAGTACCAATCCGCCACCGGCCTGGAGGCCCTCTTCGGCTGGCTCTATCTCCAGGGCCGCACCGGCCGGCTCAACGAGCTCTTCGCCGCCATCATGGACCCCTGCTCCTGACTCCACACTGAATCGAGGTGTTTCCCATGCCTTTAGACGCCCTGTGCCTGTCCGGCCTGGTTCACGAGCTGTCCCAGACCGTCTCAGGCGGAAAAATCGACAAAATCTATCAGCCCGGCCGGGACGAGGCGCTCTTTGCCGTCCGCACTCCCAGCTGCGGAAACGTGCGGCTGCTGCTGTCGGCCAACCCCAACCACCCCCGTCCTCAGCTCACCCAGCTGAACCGGGAAAATCCGGACACACCCCCCATGTTCTGTATGCTCCTGCGCAAGCACCTGTCCGGGGCGCGGCTGCTCTGTGTGGAGCAGCCCCCTCTGGAGCGGGCGGTAATTTTCACCCTGGAGGCCCTCAATGAGCTGGGGGACCGGGTGGAGCGGAAGCTGGTGCTGGAGGCCGTCGGCCGCCGCTCCAATCTGATTCTGCTGGACGAGGCGGGCCGCATTGTGGACTGTATGCGCCGGATGGACGCCGGCCTGTCAGAGCGCTCCGGCAGCGGCCAGCGCCTGCTCCAGCCGGGGATGTTCTACCGCCTCCCCCCCGCCCAGAGCAAGCTGGACCCCGCCGCCCAGAGCCGGGAGGAGCTGGAGCGCCTCCTGGCCGCCGCTCCGGAGGAGGCACAGGGGGACAAGTGGTTGCTGGACACCTTCCAGGGCCTGTGTCCCCTGGTGTGCCGGGAGCTGAATTTTCAGGCGGGGGGCAGCACCGACGCCCGCCTGAACGCCCTGGGCCCGGCGGGCCGGGCAAGGCTGCTGGACGGCCTGGAGGCGCTGCTGGACCGGGCGGGGCGCTTCGATTTTACCCCCACTCTCCTCAGCCGGGACGGAGCCCCCTGGGACTTCACATTCTTCCCGGTGGAGCAGTACGGAAATCAGGTGGAATGCACCCCGTTTCCCACCTTCTCCGCCCTGCTGGACCAGTTTTACGAGCAGCGGGAGCACCTGGAGCGGGTGAAGCAGCGGGGACAGGATTTGATCCGCTCCGTCACCACCGCCAGGGACCGCACCGCCCGAAAAATCGCCCACCAGGAGCAGGAGCTCGCCCCCACCCAGAACCGGGAGCGCCTGCGGGAGCTGGGAGACATCCTCACCTCCAGCCTGCACCAGATGGAGCGGGGCATGGCCCGTCTGCGCGCCGTGGACTTCTACGATCCGGAGGGGAAGGAGGTGGACATTCCGCTGGACCCCCTCCTCACCCCCCAGCAGAACGCCGCCAAATATTATAAGGAATACAACAAGGCCAAGACCGCCGAGGTCATGCTCACCCAGCAGCTTGAAAAAAACCGGCGGGAGCTGGACTATCTCAACAGCGTCCTGGACACCATCCCCCTGGCCGAGGGAGAGCGGGACCTCCAGGAGATCCGCCAGGAGCTCACCGGCACCGGCTATCTCCGCCGCCCCTCCAAGGCCAAGGGCCGGGAGAAGCGGTTGTCCTCCAAACCCATGGAATTCCGCTCCTCCGCCGGGCTGCGCATCTCCGTGGGCAAAAACAACACCCAGAACGACCTGCTCACCTGCAAGCAGGCCTTTAAGAGCGACCTGTGGTTCCACACCCAAAAAATTCACGGCTCCCACGTGATTTTGTGGACCGAGGGCCGGCAGCCCGATTTGCAGAGCGTCCACGAGGCCGCCTGCCTGGCCGCCTGGTTCTCTCAGGCCAGGGGCGGCGGTAAGGTCCCGGTGGACTACACCCCCGTCAAATACGTCAAAAAGCCCAACGGAGCCCGCCCCGGCATGGTCGTCTACACCACCTATGAGACCGCATGGGTGACGCCGGACGAGACGCTGGCCAAGCGCCTGCGGGTCCGGTAGCCCCCGCGGTTTCCAAAAAGCTGTGAGAACACCCTCAATCTGGGTGTTTCCACAGCTTTTTCCACACCACGGAACTGATTTTTGTGGAAAACTTTCCGCCCCGTCTCCGCCCCTTTCGACCCCCTTCGCCGGAATTTTCCTCCGATTTTCCCGAAATCCGGCGAACCGTGCTGGATTTCTTCGAGCTGTTTTTCTTCCTCTTTCCACAGAGACACTATATAATGTGGTCATGTGTCAGGAATGAGAGGAGAAAACGCTATATGAGGGAAATCAAAATTGCCACCCGCACCGTCCCGGACCCGCTGGGCCGTCCCCGTACCTTCCGCTACAGCCTGCTTGCAGACACTGTAGAGGCCGGGGATCTCTTCTGTGAAAATTACGGCGTGCAGATCTCAGAAGAGGGCGGAGACACCGCCTCCGTCCGCGGCATAACCACCAGCGCCCCACGCATTCACGCGCTTCTGACACAGCTGGTGGAGTATGCGGCGTGCCCAGCCTCTCTTCGGGACATCGTGGAGGACTGGCTCTGACCCGGCCCCCGGAATCCCCGCGCCAGTCCGGCCGCTCCGGCGGCCGGGCTTCTTTATTTCCGGCAGACAAAAAACCGGCCTCCCCCTTGCGGGGGAGGCCGGAGTCAATTTGTTCCGCTTGTTCTGGAGGCTCAGCCCAGCATAACCAGCTGGTCGTCGGTGTTCACCGTCTGACCGGCGGCGACGGCGATGGACTTGACCGTGCCGTCCACAGGGGCGGACACCTCAATCTCCATCTTCATGGCCTCCAGCACGATGAGCACGTCGCCGGCTTTCACAGCCTGGCCCTCTTTGCACTCAATCTTAAAGACGCTGCCGGGCATGGGGCTGTTCACCGCCGTCTCGCCGGCGGCGGGAGCCGCGGGAGCGGCAGCCGGGGCGGGGGCCGGAGCGGCCGCAGGGGCAGGAGCCGGGGCGGGAGCCGGAGCAGCCGCCGCGGCAGGAGCAGCGGGAGCGGGGGCAACGGGGGCGGCAGCCACGGGAGCGGCGGCCGCAGGGGCGGGGGCGTCCGCCTTCGCCACGGAGACCTGGAAGGGCTTGCCGTCGATGGTGACGGTGAAGGTACCGGTCAGGTCCTCCCGCTTGCCCATGTTCAGATAGGGGGGCTGATAGGAGGCGGCGAACTGGGGGATGGGGCGGCTGATATAGCCGGGCACCACGGGGGCGGGCACCTCAGTGTAGTACACATGGCCCTGCCAGGCGGGGATGGGAGCGGTCTCCTGGGCCTTGGGGGCGGCGGGAGCCGCCTTGGGAGCGGCCTTCTTCTCCTCCTTGGGCGGGAAGCCGGCCTCCCGGTCCTTGAAGAAGGCCATGGCCACCTGGGGGAAGGCGATGTAGCTGAGCACATCCTCGTCGCTCTTGGCGGTGGCGCCCAGCTCCTTCTTGGTCTTCTCAAACTCAGGCTCCAGGGAGTCGGCAAAGCGGCCCTCCACCAGAGGCGTGTCGCCCAGAATCTTCTTCTGGATCTCCGGGTCGATGGGGGCGGGGGTACGGCCGTACTCGCCGCGGCAGTAGGCCTTGATCTCCTTGCCCACCACCTTGTAGCGCTCGCCGGAGAGCACGTTCTGCACAGCCTGGGAGCCCACCATCTGGCTGGTGGGCGTCACCAGCGGAGGATAGCCCAGATCGGCGCGGACCTTGGGGGTCTCGGCCAGAGCGTCGTCCAGCTTGCCGATGGCGTTCATCATCTTCAGCTGGGAGATCAGGTTGGACAGCATACCGCCGGGGATCTGATAGTTCAGGCACTGGGTGTCGGTGGACATGGAGATGGGGTCCAGGGTGCCGTCCTTCAGGAAATCAGCCCGCACGTCCTTGAAGAAGTCGGCCATCTTGACCAGAACCTTGTCGTCCAGGTCCACCTGATAGCCCAACTGGCGCAGGGCGTAGGCCAGGGTCTCGGTGGCGGGCTGGGAGGTTCCGCCGGAGAAGGGGGAGATGGCGGTGTCAATGACGTCCGCGCCGGCCTCCACCGCCTTCAGGTCGGTCATGAAGGCCAGGCCGGTGGTGCAGTGGGTGTGGATGACCAGGGGCAGCTCCGGCACGGCGTCCTTAATGGCGGACACCAGGTCATAGGCGTCCTTGGGGCCCATAATACCGGCCATGTCCTTGATGCAGATGGACTTGACGCCCATGCTCTTCAGGTCCTTCACGGTCTGGACGTTCTTCTCCAGGGTGTGGACCGGGCTGGTGGTAAAGCAGATGGTGCCGGAGGCGTGAGCGCCCTGCTTGTTGGTCTCGTCGATGGCAACCTCCAGGTTGCGCACATCGTTGAGGGCGTCGAAGATACGGATGATGTCGATGCCGTTCTTCACGGAGTACTCCACAAACTTACGCACCACGTCGTCGGGATAGTGCTTATAGCCCAGGATGTTCTGGCCCCGCAGGAGCATCTGCAGCTTGGTGTTGGGCATTTTCTTGCGGATTTTGCGCAGGCGGTCCCAGGGGTCCTCCCGCAGATAGCGCAGGCACACGTCGAACGTCGCGCCGCCCCACACCTCGGCGGAGTAGAAGCCCGCCTTGTCCATGGTCTCCAGGATGGGCTCGAACTTGCTGTAGGGGAGCCGGGTGGCAATCAGCGACTGGTTGGCGTCGCGCAGCACCGTCTCCGTGAACTGTACCTTTCTCATGTTGAATCGACCTCCAAAATACTGCTTTTGTAGCCTCAGAAAATTCGGATCTGCCTTCTCACTCAGCATTCCGGTCCGTGGCGCCGGCCCCAGGCTTGCCGGAAAACTCACTTGCTCCTATTTTAGTATAACTTTCGCCGCAACGCAACCCCCTTCTGTGCAAAACCTTCATATTTTCTGTAAGAGGGCAATACATATTGGGCAAATAAAAGAAAAAGACTTGAGGGTTTTTCAGCCCATTAGAACAGTCCCTGGAACAAATCGCACTGGAGATCGGAAATTTCGTCCAAAGAGATCGTCAATCCGTCCGCCAGCCTTAACGTACCAGCGGCATTGTCAACTTTCTTGAGTCTTCCAGTCGTCACGACATACGCGCCCCCGCTCTTTTTTTCGTCGGGGCAAAACCAAGTGACCGTAATCTCCGGCTGCTCGGCGATGTGCTCCAGCAGCACCGCCTGCCGCCGGTCCAGCTCCGCCTTGGCGTCCTCGTCCAGCTCCCTTTTCCGCTCGGTCAGCCGGGCCGTCTCCGCGATGGCTCCCGCGTGCCCAGTAAGGGCGGCAAAGGGGCTGAAAATAGCGGCCCGCTCTGAGATTGGCATTCGGGAGTGTTTGGCGGAAGTGGGGTGGGACAGGTGGAGGATATCGTCATATTTTCCGTTCATGAGTGGTGTCCTCCTATGGTTTCATTCCGCTCTTTGGCGGTAGCCCCCTCCTCCAGGTTCATGCCCTTCAGGATGGCGTTTTTCCCGTACTTCTTCTTGATTTCCAGCATGGCCTCCTGGAGCTTCCGCTCCCGGAGGTGGGCGGCCTCGTCCGCCTGCTCCTGCCGTTCTTTGGCGGCGTAGTCGGTGAACAGGTCCAGCTGCTCTGCCTCCTTGGGCGCGTCAGCCTCAGGGAGCAGTTTGTTGGCGCTGACGCTCAGGCGGCGAATCAGCAGATTCTTGTCCACAATCCGGTCAAAGAGGACGCTCACCGCCTTCAGCAGGTCATTGGCGGAGGAGGTGTAGGGAAAATTCTCCGTCCCTACCGCATGCTTGGGGATCTTCCGGCCATAGCGGTCGGTGGTCACGGGGCCGCGGTAGCTCTGACGGCGGCTGGGGTCGTCCAGGTTCTCCCGGTCATAGCCCACGGTGAGCACCAGCTGGTTGGTCACCAGCCCCTTGTCCACCAGATCCAGGGCCAGGGCGTCCGCCATCTCCCGCGCCACCAGACGGGCTTTCCCGAAGCCGTAGGGACACTGGAGCACCTGGCCGGAGACGACGCTTTTATTCTCCGGCTTGTAGGCTTTCACGTCGGCGATGGTGCAGGGCTCCCACCCCCAGGCGTGGTCAATGAGAATTTCCGCGTTGACGCCGAAGAGCCTGTACAGCAGTTCCTCGTTGTGGTACTCCCCAGGCTTGCCGATGGAGCACCGGGCCACGTCCCCCATGGTGTACATCCCGTGGGCCTCCAGCTTGTTTGCATAGCCCTTCCCCACCCGCCAGAAGTCGGTGAGAGGCCGGTGGTTCCACAGAAGCCGCCGGTAGCTCATCTCGTTCAGCTTTGCGATGCGCACCCCATCCTTATCCGCCTGGACATGCTTGGCCACGATGTCCATGGCGATTTTGGCCAGATACAGGTTGGCGCCCATCCCCGCCGCGGCGGTGATGCCGGTGGTCTTTAGAATGTCCAGAATGATGGTCCGGGTCAGTTCCCGGGCGGTCATCTTGTAGGTGTCCAGATAATTGGTGATGTCCATGAACACCTCGTCGATGGAGTAGGGAAAGATGTCCTCCGGGGCCACATATTTCAGATACACGCTGTAGATTTTCGTGCTCCAATCGATATAGTGGGCCATCCGGGGCGGGGCCACGAGATAGTCCAGGGCCAGTGAGGGATTTTGCTGTACCTCTGGGTCGTGCCAGGAGGAGCCGGTGAGCTGATGGCCGGGGGCGTTCCACTTCCGCCTGGCGTTCACCTCCGCCACCCGCTGCACCACCTCGAACAGCCGCGCCCGGCCAGAGATTCCGTAGGCTTTCAGGGAGGGGGAGACAGCCAGGCAGATGGTCTTCTCGGTGCGCCGCTTGTCGGCCACCACCAGGTTGGTGGTCATGGGGTCCAGGCCCCGCTCCACACATTCCACGCTGGCGTAAAAACTTTTCAGGTCACAGCAGATGTAGGTGCGCTCTTTCATGTCTCCGCCCCCCCTTTCGTTTTAGTATCTCACAGGAACTGTCCCATTATCGGGTCCAGCCCAATACAGCGCCCAGTTCCTCACAGGACCTCCGGCGTGGTGTAGACGGAGATGGGCCAGCCGTAGGGTGCACCCCCCCTTTGGCGTTCTTCAATGGCATTATAACACAGGGGGCGCTGTGGCTGCTATCCCTGTTCTTGGGACAAAAGCACGGCTCCCTCTATCAAAACAATAGAGCGGAGCCACCCGGCGGCTCGATACCGCCATCCGCATGAACATTTTGGACGGCACAAAGCAAATCGCCCAGGAGGCGCAGCGTCAGATTGGAGAGCAGGCCGGCGCTGACGGTGTGGAGCTTTCCTCCCACCCCTATTCAGCCCTGGACCACGAACCGGCCCAGGGGCGGCAGTTCAGCCTGGAGGAATATCAGAAAATGCAGTCCGGAAGGGACTTCCAGGATGCAGACGGGAATCAATACGCCGGTTTCCGGCGGGCCATCTCTCAATGGAATTGCCGGCACTTTGCCAGCTATATCATTCTGGGCGTTTCGCCCCGGCGGTATACGGACCAGCAGCTCCGGCAGTGGCGGGAGGCCAACCATAAGGGCTGCGAGATTGACGGCCAGCACTACACCATCTACCAGGCCAGCCAGCTCATGCGAAAGCTGGAAACTAAAATCCAGCAGCAGAAAGACATCGCCACGCTTGCCAAAGCCTCCGGGGATGATGTTCTCCGCCGGGAGGCCCAGGCCAACATCCGGGACTTAAAAGCTAAATATGCGCAGGCAGCTAAAAAGGCCGGACTGCGGCAGCGGACGGACAAAATGGCTGTGGAGAGCTATTCTGAAACGAAAGCAGAAGCCCAAGTTGCAGACAGGAGCGCACAATCTATTAGCCGCGCAAGAGAGGCTGTCCGCAGTGGCAAGTACCCATTGACCATCAATCAAGAAAAGCAGATGCGGCATATGGCAGGAAGCTCCGTCAGTGGGCGCAGCGTGATTACAATTTCAATGGAAGAGTTGCAAGAAATCATATGGCAAACGGCCGGAACTGGTAGAATGAGGACAGCCAAGAGTGGAGAATGGGATGGAAAAGAAATCATTGACATAGGGAAGGCTATTGGCTACACAATTAACAAAGAAAATGTTATAATTGAAACGACCAGAGTTAAGATCCATTACAGTAAAACCGGAATACATGTTGTCCCTTATTCTGGGAGGTGATCCATTTGAGAATTAAACACCCGGATGACTATTGGGGGAAAAAGATCGCCCTTCATTTCGCGGATGGCGATACAATGATCTGTGAATTGATCGGGTACAGCTTCGACTATGACGATGATGGAAACGAGTTTGCGGAATTAGATGTCGAAACGATACCGGGCGGAAGAGAAATTGGACTTACTGAAATGGAGATTGATCATATCGAAATCCTCGGTGATGTGTGATGGATGAAAAAGCAATTGAGGCCATCTTGGCCATTATCAAGCGCGGGAATGATGCCGTAATCCGAAAAAAGGGCGGCGGGTACATCATTTTGGAGGACAAGCGAACAATTAAATATAGCTCCTCTGACTGATTGGAGTTAGAGAAGGACCATCGGGGTCAACTTGCAAGAAGTTCTTGCAGGTTGGCCCCCTTTTTTTGCCTGGTAAAACCCGCGCCGGCGGTTTTTATACTTCCTCCTGGCATGGAGGTTTAACTATGCCCGCCCTCTCGCTGTGGTGCAGCGGCTTTATAAATCAAAACCGTTCAGGGGCAGAAAGGACAGCTATGGATTTCACAAGCATTTTCAACGGCGAGGCGCTGACTTTGGAACAGTTCACGGAGAGAACGAAGGCTATGAAGCTGGCGGACCTGTCCGGCGGCGAGTATGTCGCCAAGGGCAAGTACGAGGAGTGATACTGCGCCCTCTGTCTGCTGGCCTTATTACCTCATCTGGCTGATGAAACAACAAGTGGGTTTCATGCGGTTCCCCACCACATCTAAACCGTAAATCCATTATACGAGGAGCTGATTTTATGCCGTACATCAGGCCAACCCCCAACCCATCCGGAGCCTACCCCGCGCCGCAGTCCACCCCCTTCAAGGGGGCTGTTTCCCTGACGGAGGAGCAGGCGGAAGTAGTCCTCCAGTACAACGGCTTCGTTACCATTACCGCCAGCCAGACCGGCGCGTCCGTCTCCCCCAACCTGGAGGCCTGGGAGACCTGGAAGGCCTCGCTGCCACCGGAGCCTGAGCCGGAGCCGCTCCAGGAGTATGTGACATATGGGGAGCTGGCGGCGGCCATCCGGGAGGGCGTCAACTCGGTTTGACCCCTTCCGCCCGGTACCTCCCCCGTTGTTTTTACCCCTTCCGCCTCGCTTTGCTCGGCACCTCCCCTGAAGGGGGAGGCTTTGGCGGCGCGCCGGGGCCGTCGCGCCCTACACACACGTCCGTTGGTTGTGTAGGGGCGGCCCTTGCGGCCGCCCGCCCCCCTGTGAAAGGGGGCGGAGGATTCCGAAACGGCGGGCGCACAATGTGCGCCCCTACAAGGACGGGCGCGCCGGTATCAAAAGTCAAGCAAAACATTTACACAGGAGCTGAAAATATATGCCCAACGACAAAGAATTTGTGCTCCAGGCCATGCGGGAAACCGGCCTGGCGCGTGCTCAGGCTCTCCAGGCCCAGGCCTCTGAAATGACCGGGACGGAGCTGTACGCGGCGGAGGACTTTATTCCGGAGTTCTCGGCGGCGTGCGCCCTGAAAAATATGCTGGAGCGGTCCGCCGGGTTCGTGTGCCGGAGTACCGCCGGGCGGGTGGTGAAGCTCCTCCAGCCCTACGACAGCTCCACCTACACCCAGGAGCCGGAGGAGCTGCCCGCCCAGTGGGGGTTCAAATGGTCCACCGACCCGGCAAAGGCCCTGCCCTTCGTGGCGCTGGCCACCAGCCCCTACAACACCGGGGACTGCTGCACCGAGGGCGGCACGACCTGGCGGAGCGCCATCGACGGCAACGTCTGGAGCCCCAGCGCCTACCCCCAGGGATGGGAG
>CALXGC010000083.1 GCA_944387755.1 uncultured Oscillospiraceae bacterium
CTCATCGCCAAGAAGGGCAAGTACTATCAGCTCTACACCGGCAACTTCGCCGAGGAGTCCTGAGCTTCCCCCCAAACACAAAATCTCCGCCGCCCAGCGGGACGGCGGAGATTTTTTATGCCAGCAGCACCCGGCCCACAGCCGGAATCCGGGAGGCCGCCCAGGCGACGGCCAGGGAGATCCCCGCCGTGGCCGCCAGGCGCACCGCAACATACCCAAAGACCGTCAGGCCGCTCCCCGTCAGCCCGGAGACCACGTTCAGCACCAGAATGTGCGCCCAGTACACGCCGGACATCAGCCCGGAGAGCCGGGCCAGCCCCCCGGCCAGGAGGGCGAGGCGCGCCCTGTGTCTGGCAAAAAACGTCTTCACCCACACAAATACCGCCCCGCTGGTGAAATAGTGGTGGAGCAGATAGCCCCCGTTCCAGGGCAGGGAGATGGCCGCCGGGGAGGCGTCCAGCAGGTTCCCCAGGGTCCCCATCAGATAGGCCGCCGCCCCCAGGCCGTAGAGGACGTACCGCCCCCGGCCCAGGTCCCGGCTCCCCAGCCAGAGGCCCGCCAGAAAATACCCCAGAAAGCCGCTCAGCAGCAGGTCGAACAGGTGGATATGCAGGTATGGGCACACGCCGCTGGGAAACGCCGCCAGGACAATGAGCAAAAGCTGCTGCCGGGGGGTGCACTGGCCGGCCATCCGCCGCAGAAAAGGGCACAGCAGGTAGATCCCCGCCAGGGTGTAGGCAAACCACATGTGGTAGCTGCACCCCTGGTCCAGCACCCCGGCCAGAAAGCCGGAGAGGCTGCGCGCCTCCCCGTACAGCAGGCCGTCCGCCAGATAGTAGATTCCGTTCCACGCCAGCAGCGGGACCAGCAGCTTGGGCAGCCTCCGGCCATAAAACGTCCGGAACTCCGCCGTCTCCGGCCGGCTGAGCATCAGATACCCGCTGAGCATGAAGAACAGCGGCACCCCCATCCGGGTCCCGGTATCCAGCAGCATACACGCCCGCCAGGAGGGCAGCCCGTAGTAGTCCGTGCAGATCAGCACCGGCGCCTGGGTGTGCAGCAGCACCACGCAGAACATGGCAAAGCACCGCAGCGCATCCAGATAGCTCTCCCGCTCCCGCACCGGCAATTCCCCCTTTCTATACAGCAGACGGGCTTTTGGGGGGACCGCAACGCAGCGCGCAAAAAAATCTCCCGGTCCGCAGGCCGGGAGATTTTGCGCTTGGAAATTTTGGATCAGCCGCCGAAGACCTTGATCATGAAGCCAGCGGCCACAGCGGAGCCGATGACGCCGGCCACGTTGGGGCCCATGGCGTGCATCAGCAGGAAGTTGGCGGGGTTCTCCTTCTGGCCCACAACCTGAGACACGCGGGCGGCCATAGGCACGGCGGACACGCCGGCGGAGCCGATGAGGGGGTTCACCTTGCCCTTGGTGACAATGTACATCACATCGCCGAAGATCACGCCGCCGGCGGTGGACAGGCAGAAGGCGAACAGGCCCAGGAAGATAATCTTCAGGGTGTCGGCCGTCAGGAAGCTGTCGTAGGTGGCCTTGAAGCCCACGGACAGGCCCAGGGCAATGGTGACGATGTTCATCAGGGCGTTCTGAGCGGTGTCGGACAGGCGGTCGCACACGCCGCACTCACGGAACAGGTTGCCCAGCATGAGCATACCAATCAGGGGGGCGGTGTCGGGCACCAGGAGGATAACAAAGATTGTCACCAGGATGGGGAACACAATCTTCTCCGTCTTGGAGACGGTGCGCAGCTGGGTCATCTTGACCTTGCGCATCTCCTTGGTGGTGAGCAGCTTCATAATGGGGGGCTGAATCAGCGGAATCAGCGCCATGTACGAGTATGCCGCGATGGCGATGGCCGGCAGCAGCTCGGCGGCCAGCTTGGAGGCGGTGAGGATGGCGGTGGGGCCGTCGGCGCCGCCGATGACGCCGATGGCGGCGGCCTCGCAGGGCTCAAAGCCCAGCGCCAGGGCCAGCAGGAAGGCGGTGAAAATGCCCAGCTGCGCGGCGGCACCCAGCAGCAGGGACATGGGGTTGGCCAGCAGGGGACCGAAGTCCGTCATGGCGCCGATGCCCATAAAGATGATGGACGGGTAGATGGCGTACTGCACGCCCTGATAGACCACCCACATGAAGCCCACGCTTCCGGTGTGGCTGACCGCGTCGTACACCGGCTCGTTAAACAGGCCGGTGAGGGGCAGGTTGGCCAGCAGCATACCAAAGGCGATGGGGACCAGCAGCAGGGGCTCGAAGCCCTTGCCGATGCCCAGATACAGCAGCACGCAGGCCACCACGATCATAACCAGCTGACGCCAGTCGGTGGGGATGGCGGCAAAGCCAGAACCCTGCATGATTGCAACCATTACTTCAGTAAAGAAATTCATACTCTGTCACCCTCCTCTCAGCCCAGCGTGACCAGCAGGTCGTCGGTGTTCACCGTCTGACCGTTGGAGACGGCGATGGCCTTCACAGTTCCGTCCGCGGGGGCGGAGACCTCAATCTCCATCTTCATGGCCTCCAGCACCACCAGCACGTCGCCGGCCTTCACCTTCTGGCCCACTGTGCACTCGATGCGGAAGATGGAGCCAGGCATGGGGCTGTTCACCGCGGTCTCGCCGGCGGCCACAGCCACAGGGGCGGCGGCAGGAGCGGGAGCCAGAGCGGCGGCAGGAGCGGGCGCAGCGGCGGGAGCCGGGGCGGGCGCGGCGGCCGGAGCCGGAGCAGGCGCAGCGGCGGGGGCGGCTGCGGGAGCCGGGGCGGCGCTCACATTGGTGATGCGGAAGGAGTTGGGGGACATGCCGGACTCCTCCGCGATGGCGGCCATCATGACGGCCACCAGCTCGCCCTCATCCACCGCGGGGGCGGCGGGGGCTGGAGCCGGAGCGGGCTTGGCCGGGGCCGGCTTGGCCGCGGGAGCCGCTTCCGCCTTGCCGCCGATGCCGCCCACGACCTTGGAGATGATCATAATGACCAGGGCCAGGATGACCAGCATCAGGAACACGACCACCATGCCGCACACGGCGACCATCAGGGCCTCTGTGGCGGTCAGCGGCTCAAAGGGATTTAAAATTGCGTTTTCAGGCTTTGGCATGGACTACGACCCCCTTAACCCAGGGTGACAAGCAGATCGTCGGTGTTCACCGTCTGACCGGCGGAGACGGCGATGGCCTTCACGGTGCCGTCCACGGGGGCGGAGACCTCGATCTCCATCTTCATAGCCTCCAGGACGATGAGCACGTCGCCGGCCTTCACGCTCTTGCCCACGGAGCACTCAATCTTGAAGATGCTGCCGGGCATGGGGCTGTTCACCGCGGTCTCGCCGGCGGCCACGGCCACAGGAGCGGCGGCGGGAGCGGGGGCAGGAGCCGGAGCGGGAGCGGCGGGGGCCGGAGCGGCGGCGGGAGCAGCCACGGGGGCGGCCGCAGGAGCGGCCACGGGGGCGGCCACAGGGGCGGCCACAGGGGCGGCGGCGGGGGCAGCGGCGCCGGTCTTTTCCACGGAGACGCTGTAAACCTTGCCGTTTACGGTGACATTGTAGTTCATAGTAGTCTTTCCCCTTTTCTGAATAAATCTGGCGGACACCCGGCTCTCTGGGGCCAGGTGATTTTGCCGCAGTTCCCCGTTTGAAGGATTCTATTCAAACGGGGAACGCATTTCGTTTATTGTATCATTTTTGCAAGATACCTGTCAAGAAGCCGGACGGGAAAATCTGACCTCTTTCGGCCCTTACAGCACGTCGGCGAAGGCCTGGATGGCGGTGCTGGCCTGGCCGAAGTCCCGCATCTGCTGGTCCACGCCCAGCTTGATGTGGGGGATGTGGGCCTCGTCCAGGGCCTTCTTCAGGTAGGGGTACTCCATCTCCTCGGGGTCGCAGAACTGCTGCATGAACAGCACCAGGCCCTGGGCGCCGGAGTTCTTCACCATCTGCACCACAAAGTCGGCGCGGCGGTTCTGGCTGGAGTACTCATCGTACAGCAGCACGTCGTAGTCCTGGTCGGCGAACTGCTGGGCCAGGGCCATCATGGGGTCGCCGTCCTCGCTGGCGTCCACCCGGAAGGAGCGGGACTCCTGGGCCACGTCGTCGGCGGCGATGGCGATCTTGTTGTCGTCGAAGATCTGCAGCAGCTTGGGGTTGTCGCAGATGATGCCGGAGGTGACGATCTTGGCGCCCTTCCAGTCGGCCTCAGGCAGCTTGGAGAGCTCCTCGTTGAGGGCCTCCAGCTTCTCGGCGTACACGGCAGGCTCCATGAACCAGGCGGCCCGGAGCACGGCTGAGCGGTTCACCGCGGAGATCACGTCGCAGTGGGCGTTGGCCAGCTTCACGAACGCCCGGCGGGCGGCGCGGTTTTTGTTCATCACCTTGATGGCGGCGCGCAGGTCGTCGTCGGTGATGGTCTTGCCGGCGATCTTCTCCAGCTCGCCCTTCACGTGCATGTACTGGTCCAGGGTGAACTGCAGGCCGAAGGCGGGCCGGCGGTTCTGGGGGTGGGCCAGGAAGATGCAGGGCAGCTTGCCCTCCATAGCCACGCGGATGTTCTGGCTCATGGGGCACAGGGTGTCGCAGATGGTGGGGGTGATGATGCCGTCCAGCTGATCCAGGGTGCCGTCCAGCAGCATCTCCAGGGCCAGCTGGGCGATGGTGCAGTAGAAGGTGGCGCAGTACTCCTTGGCCATGGC
>CALXGC010000084.1 GCA_944387755.1 uncultured Oscillospiraceae bacterium
ACCAAGAAGGGCGCCACCACCGAGGTGTACATCAGCGACGAGGGCGACGTGACCATCGCCATCATCAACACCTATGTGGCTCAGGTTGACGGCGACTACGACGAGGACGACGAGGAGCTGAACCTGGCTGAGCTGGACTACGCCGAGTTCGAGGCTGACAGCATGACCCTGTCCGCCGACGACTTCGACTACCTGGACACCTACGAGGACGAGGACTATGTCCTGGTCACTGTGGCTGACGGCGAGATTAAGACCATCGCTCCCGCCGAGGTTCTGACCGGCGAGATCACCTCCTACACCATCAACAAGCGCGTGGCCGTGGATGGCACCCGTTATGACTACAGCAAGAACTACACCTACGAGGGTGGTTACACTGTGGGCGACGAGTACACCGTGGTTCTGGACAACAACGGCTATGTGGTGTACACCGACGCCACCGGCACCAGCAACGAGGACTATGTCTACATTGCTGATTTTGGTACCACCAATGGTGTGAAGGGCAGCCTGGAGGCTGACGCCTACTTCATCGACGGCACCAACGAGGTCATTGTCATCGACAACGACGACGAGTATGGTGAGGACTCTGCCGCTGGCTGGTATGCCTACGACGAGAAGAGCAACGGCAAGTTCGAGCTGGACGAGATTACCGAGGAGGACGTCTACTCCGGCACCGTGGACGAGACTGTTACCACCAACGGCAGCAGCCGTGTGTACGTGAATGATACCGAGAATGAGAAGGAGACTGTCCGCGCCAACAGCAACACCATCTTCGTGGTGAATGAGGACGACGACGTCACCGTCTACACCGGCATCAAGAGCGTGCCCGACATCTCCGGCACCGGCGTGACCGTGGCCGTGGTTATGGACGGCAGCAACGCCGACGTGGTGTACATCGCGGCTGACAAGCTGAGCATCTCCGGCGACAGCAGCGACCGCGTCTACATCCTGGAGTTCTACGAGGCTTCCACCGACGCTGACGATAACGACTACTATGTCTATGACGCCATCGTGAACGGCGAGATCGGCCAGATCGAGACCACCGCTGACAACCTGGAGGAGGGCGCTCTGTACGCTGACTTCTCTTACGACGCCGACGGCTACGCCGACATCGACAAGAGCGACAAGGTCGAGGGCACCGGCGACGAAGACTACAAGGCCTATGACGTGAACTCCGTCATCTCCTACTCCGGCGGCGTGCTGACCTTCGGCGACGTGGACGTTGTCCTGGCTGACGACTGCACCATCTTCGGCAACGACGACGGCGACGGCAAGACCATCACCGCCAGCAAGCTGGACCGCGACTACGACGAGGAGAATCCCTACAACGGCATCATCTACGTCTATGAGAACGACGACGACGAGGCCGTGGAGATTTACGTGGACATCACCGAGTAATTTCGGACCCATGTAAATCGTGAGGCTTGTCCCCGCGCTTCAAACAGAAACGCCCCCCCGGTTCGCCGGGGGGGCGTTTCTGCGCTTATTTCCAGGCCATGTAGTGATAGACGGTGTCTTCCTGGTTGCTCCGGACGTCGTCGCCGCTGTCGTAGTAGACCTGAAACCCGCCCTCCGCAATGCTCAAAACAGGGACGTAGTAGTTGGGCGAGACCAAGACCCGCACCGGCGTATCAGGGAGGGCCATGCCGCCGTAGAGGTTGTCCGTGTAGGCGTCGGCGGGGTAGCCCTCCTGCCGGAAGACCAGCAGGGCCTTGGGGGTGAACCCCAGGGAGATGAAGCGGGAGGACGTGCCGTCGCCGGTGTAGGTCCCAGTGACAACGTGGGGGAGGGCCTCCAGCGCCGCCACCCGCTGGGTCAGCGCCGTCAGGTCGGTCAGGTCCGCCTTGTTCGCCTCCAAATCAGCCAGGGCGGCGTCCGTCTTGGCGTTGTCGGCGTTGAAGTCCGTCCGGACCACCTGGTCGGTGGACAGCCACTGGCTGAGTTCATAGTGTTCCGTGTGGTTGGTTGCCATAAAAAATTCCTCCTCAGTGAGTTCTTCACATGGGGAGGAATTGCGGCGCTTGTGGGACGAAAACGTCCATTGAATGCAAATCTTTGTGAAAAGAACGGACGGAAGGCGGGCGGACGCCTGCTGTTTTACAATCCCCCGCCGCCTTCGGCGGCACCCCCTTTCAAAAGGGGGCAAACGGCGGACGTGTGTGGGGCGCGACGACCCGGCGCGCCGCCAAAGCCTCCCCCTTCGGGGGAGGTGCCGAGCGAAGCGAGGCGGAAGGGGTTTAACCGGCGGGCGGCCGCAAGGGCCGCCCCTACGGGGACGGACGTTGCCGCTCCAAAGCCTTCCCCCCACCGGGGGGAAGGTGGCGCGAAGCGCCGGATGAGGGGGCGGACGTGTGTGTAGGGCGCGACGACCCGGCGCGCCGCCAAAGCTTCCCCCTTCGGGGGAGGTGCCGAGCGAAGCGAGGCGGAAGGGATAAAGCCGCCGGACGTATCCGTGGGGCGCGACGGCCCGGCGCGCCGCCTGTAATTTAGTTGCCCAGCATAATGTTGAGAATTTCCACGTCGGTGCTCTTCATGCCCACACGGCCCATGCGGCCCACGGCGGCGATGGTGTCCTCGGCGTTGTTCATAGTCATGCCCTCGCCGGGCTGGAAGACGTGGCCGCCCAGGCTGAGCTCCAGAGCCATGAGGGCGTTTTCCACGGCCAGGCTGATTTTTGCGGCGCAGCTGGACTTTGCGCCGTCGCAGACCATGCCGCCGATGGTCTCAATGCTGTTGGTGATGGTGTCGCAGAGGACGTCGTAGAGGGGGCGGGGCTGCTGGGTGAGGTGGAAGAGCATATAGGCCACGCCGCAGGCCGCGCCGGTGGCGGCGCTGACGGCGCCGCAGTAGGCGCTCAGGCTGCCGATATACTTCTTCTGGTGGACGCTGAGGAGGTTGGCCAGCACCAGGGCGCGGAAGAGCAGCTCGCGGCTGGCGTTCCAGGCCTTGGCGTAGACCACAATGGGCATGGTGACGGTAATGCCCTGGTTGCCGCTGCCGCTGTTGATGACCACGGGGAGAGGACAGCCGCCCATGCGGGCGTCGCTTCCGGCGGCGGCGGCGGCGCGGGCCTGAAGCCGGGTGGCGCCTCCGCCGGTGAGGTGGGAGAGGTTGTCCAGCAGCGTGCGGCCGGCCTCCACGCCGTAGTGGCCGGTCATGCCCTCGTTGGAGATGGCGGAGTTATAGTTCACCTGCCGCTCCAGAAGCTCGGACACGTCCTCCATGCGGACGGCGCCGGCAAACTCCAGGATATTCTGAATGCTCAGGAGCATACGGTCCGGGCCGCTCTTCTTCTCCGCGCTGGCGGGGTCGGGGCGGCGGTCCAGAAGGACCTTGCCGTCCTTTTTCATATAGGTGATGTTGTTGTGGTGCTCCTGAATTTCAATCTCCGCCGTGCTGGAGTCCCCCTCCAGCTGGACGACGATGTAGAGGTTGTCCACTTCCTCCACCAGCTCGCAGGTGCAGAAGCCCTGCTCCACCAGCGCGTGGGTCTTTTGGATGTCCTCCTGGGTGACGGACTCCAGCACGGCCAGCTCCCGGTCGGGGTCTCCCCCCACGATGCCCAGGGTGGCGGCGGTGTCGATGCCCCGCATTCCGCCGGAGTTGGGCACGATGACGCCCTTGACGTTTTTGACGATGTTTCCGCTGCACTTGACCAGACAGCGGCGGGGGTCCTCTCCCAGAAGCTGGCGGGCCTTCGCGGCGGCGTAGGCGATGGCGATGGGCTCCGTACAGCCCAGAGCGACCAGCAGCTCTTCCCGGAGAATGGCCAGGTGATTTTGATAGAGTTCCTGATTCATAGCGTTTGGTTCTCCATTCCAAAAAATAGACTTGTCAATAACAACAAAATCCGATAAAATAAGGTGGTCAATACAATGAAATGATTGGAGGAAAGGGTATGTTCAGCCTCACCAGCTTAAAATGCTTCCTCACCGCAGCGGAGGAGCTGAACTTCACACGGGCCGCCAAGCGGATGTTTATCTCCCAACAGGCGCTGAGCCACCACATTTCCAAGCTGGAGGAGTATTACGGGGTAAAGTTGTTCGACCGGGGGACGCCCATGACCCTGACAGACGCGGGCCGGGCCCTGGAGAAGCACGCCAGAAATATTCTCAATTCCGTGGACGACTATGCCAGAGAGGTCCAGGACATCAAGAACTTCCGGCAGGGTGAGCTGACGGTGGGCATTCCCGTCACCCGCGGGACGGTGATGCTGCCGCCGCTGCTCTCCGCCTTTCACCAGATGTTTCCCCAGATCCGCCTCCACCTGGTGGAGGGGTACACCAGCGGGACCATCGTCAACGCCCTCACCGACGGAACGGCGGACCTGATTATCGGCTATCAGCCGGAGAGCACGGAGGGCCTGTCGGTGACGCCGCTGTTCGAGGAGAAGTTTGTGCTGCTGGTCCACCAGCGCCTGCTGAAGGAGTACTATCCGGGGCGTCTGCTGGGGGACGGGCCCACGACGGTGGACCGGTTCGCCGAGCTGCCCTTTGTGGCCCAGCAGGCGGAGACCATGAACGGGCAGATCTTCGAGCTTCTGTGCCGGAACGCCGGCATACAGCCCAAGGTGGCCATCACCACCCAGAATCTGATTACCGAGGTCTCCCTGTGCATGGAGGGCCTGGGGGCCTGCGTCGTGCCGCTGAGCTTCTTTGTCTCACCCAGCCAGCGCAGCACCCCCCTGTTCAGTCAGGAGGGGCTGAACCGGCTGGCAATTTTCGTCCTGGACTGCAGCGAGATTGAAAACCGGACCATCTGTGTCTGCCGCATGAAGAGCAAGCGGCTCACCCGCGCCGGGCGGGAGTTTATCCACCTGGCGCAGGAGATCTACAGCGGGTTCAGCGCCGGTCAAATACCGCCTCAATTTCGTTTCGAGTCTCCCCAATGAAGGCCAGCATATCCTCGTCCAGGGGGTAGCGGATGACGCAGCCGGGGGTGAGAATCTGGTGCCGGCCGCCCAGGAGCTTGAAGGACTGGAAGATCTGGTTCTGGATGGCGCCCCGGTTCTGCTGGGTGATGTCGGTGCGGTTCAGGCCGCCCATGAGGCATTTGCCGGTGAGGGCGTAGGCCTCGTCCAGAGCGGGGAGGGTCTCCCACACGTGCCAGTTGAAGATTTGGACCGGGTAGTCCTTGAGGATATGGAACATAATGTGGTTGCCGTGGCAGTGGATGGTGTTCATCCAGCCCTTGCCCGCCGCCTCCAGCACCCGCAGGTCATAGGGCTTGCCGTACTCCAGATACTGCCGGTCGGTGCACTTGTCATAGGTGCTCATCTGAGAGGCCAGGAAGATGCCGTCCGCGCCCAGGTCGATGGCGGCGGCGGCCAGCTGCGCGGTGGTCTCGGTGATGACCTCCAGAGCGGCCTTCACGTCCTCTCCGTGGCCGTCCGCCACATAGGACATCAGCTTGCCGCCGCACAGCTTATCGGCGATGGTGATGGGGGTGAAGACGGTGAAGATCACCGGGACCTCCTCGCCCTTCAGCTTGTCCAGCACAAGCTGGAGGTGGCGCAGCTCGCGGGCGTTGCTGCCCTGGGTGCAGGGGCATACCGTAAGCTTGCGCCAGTCGGCGGCGCAGGAGATGGGAGAGCTGACCAGCTTGGCCACGCCGCCCTTTACAATCTCCGAGTAGTCCACGGTGCAGCCGAAGTCCTCGATGGCGTACATACCGTTGTTCATGGTCTTGATGAAGTCCAGGTCGTACTGCTTGTAGAACTCATAGGTCTTCTGGGCGATGGCCTCCGGGTCCAGATCGGTGCCCGGCATGTGGCTCCAGAAGGAGTAGGGCATTTTATCCGGCTTCTCTCCCCGGATAGCCGCCTGAATGCGCTCTTTTTTTGTCATGATAAGTCGCTCCTTTTCCTTCCCGTGCTGGGGGACGCCCCGCGGGGGGCTTGTTGTGTGCCGGTCCGCCTCCCGGAGGAGGCGGACCGGCGTTTTTTATGCTTTTTTGATGATGATTTTGTCTCTGGGGGAGTTGGTCAGGAACTCGAAGCCGTCCTCGGTAATCAGCACCGTGTCGCTGTTGCGCACAGCGCCCAGCTCCGCGCTCATCAGGCCGGGCTCCACGGTGAGAATCATGCCGGGGGCCAGGGGGGCCTTGTTGCCCTTGGTGACGGAGGGGAACTCATGGGTGGACAGGCCCATGCCGTGGCCGCAGCGTCCGGGGAGGATGCTGCCGAAGCCGGCGTCCTCATACTCCTTCATGGCGGCGAAGTACAGGTCCTCAAAGATGGCGCCGGGGCGCAGCATCCGGAAGATGTTGTCCCGGGCCCGGAGCATGGCGTCATAGGCGCGGGTGCGCTCTTCGTTGACGTGGTCCACGATGACGGTGCGCTCGTTCTCCACGTTGTAGCCGGCCACGCGGGCCCAGCTCATGGGCATGGTCAGGTCGCCGGGCATGGGAACATAGCCGGTGGGGCAGTCGCAGCCGTAGTTGAGGCGCTCGTTGGACATGCACCAGACCACAAAGGTGTCGATGTCGGCGGTCTCCGAGTTGGAGAAGCCGGACACCTCGTACTGCTGGTACTTGCTGTGCCAGAGCTGCCGCATGGCGTACTGGCCCTCTGTGGCGGCCTGGGCCTCGCTGGCGCCGCTGTCCAGGGCCTCGATGGCGCGGGTGACGCCCAGGTCCACCAGCTCGCCGGAGATGCGGCACATCTGAATCTCGTGGGGGTCCTTGATCAGGCGCAGGTCCACCGCGTCCTGGGCGATGTCCACATAGGAGGAGACAGACAGCTTGCTCTTCAAACGGGTGAGGAAGTTCATGCTGGCGTAGTCGCCCTCCACGCCCACCGTCATGGGCTCGCCGCCCAGCAGCTCCCGCATGGCGTCCATGGCGTCCATGGCCACCACCTGGGTGGCGCCCCACTTGCCGTAGCAGAGCACCTTGTCCACCGCGCCCTCGTTGACGGCGTGGTCGTGGCGGATGGCGTGGACCAGCAGGAAGGCGTCGTCCTGGGTGAGGATGAAGTAGGGGACGTGGCTGATGATGATGGGGTTGAAGTTGCTGAAATAGAAGACGTTTTCCGGGCGCATGAGAATGGCCGCGTCCACGTTTTTCCGGCGCAGGACCTCCTGCATTTTTTCAATGCGCTGCTTTACATAGCCGCGCACCTCCGGGCTGGAGCGCTTTTCGTCCAAAACATTCATGATAAAACCTCCCAAAGTTGCGCTGAGACAGGCGGGGCGCATCAGCCGCCGTAAGCGGCGATGTCGAAGGTGACAAAGCTGTTGGGGCCCAGGGGCAGGTCCAGGAAGAACCAGATCAGCAGCTCCGCCACCATGAACAGGAAGAACACGATGACGTAGGGCATGGTGTTGGACATCAGCGTGCCGAAGCCGGCCCGCTTGTCATACTTCTGGGCCAGGGCCAGCAGCATACCGAAGTAGGCGTCGGACACGTTCATGGGGTTGGTGACGGCGTCGCCGATGCGGTAGGCCATCTGCACCAGGGCGGGGGAGTAGCCCATCAGCATGAACATGGGGACAAACACGCTGGCCAGGATGGACCACTTGGTGGAGGCGGAGCCGATGAACAGGTTCAGGAAGCAGCACATGATCACAAACAGGATCAGGATGCCCCAGATGGGCAGGCCGGAGGACTCCAGCAGGTTGGCGCCGTGGATGGCCAGGACGATGCCCAGGTTGGACCAGTCGAAGTAGGCCAGGAACTGGGCGATGAAGTAGAACAGGGCGATGTAGGTGGCCATGTTGCCCATGGCGGTGCTCATGGAGGCGGCCACGTCGTCAAACTTCTTAAAGCGGCCGGAGCCGTAGCCGAAGGCGATGCCGGGGATGGCGAACATCAGGGCGATGAGCACCGTCATGCCGGACATGAGGGGCGCGGCGGAGCTGATGAGAGAGCCGTTTTCGTCCGCCAGCACGCCGGTGACGCACAGCACCACGATGACGGCGGCGTAGATCAGGAAGGCGGTCAGCGCGCACTTCAGGCCGCGCTTATCCTCCGCCGTGGGCTCCGTGTCCTGGGAGACATAGTCGCCGGTGTAGCGGCCCAGGCGGGGCTCCACAATCTTCAGCGTCACCAGGGTAGAGAAGAGGGTGAGGAAAATGACGGAAATGCCGGAGAAGAACCAGTTCATGGAGGGCGCCAGCGTGATGTCCGGAATCAGAAGCTGGGCGGCGGCCTGCGTGAAGCCCATGTTGATGACGTCCATGGAGGTAATCATAAAGTTAGACGCGAAGGCGCCGGACACGGACGCATAGGCGGCGAACATACCGGCGAAGGGGTTGCGGCCCATAGCGGCCCAGATCATGGCGCCCAGAGGGGGCAGCACCACGAAGCCCGCGCCGCCGGCGCAGTCGGCCATCACGCACACGAAGGTGAAGATGACGATGACCTTCAGGTCGGAGCCCTTGGCCTTGGCCAGGCCGTGGAGGGCGGTGTGGAACAGGCCGGAGGCCTCCGCCACGCCGACGCCCAGCATACAGGTCAGCGTCAGGCCCATGGCCGACGTGCCGGTGAAGTTGGTGACGAACTTGGTCAGCATCTGGATGAAGCCGTCTCTGCTGAACAGGTTGACCACCTCCACCACCTCGCCGGTGACGGGGTTGACCGCGCTCACATTAAAAAAGGAACAAATGGCGGACGCGGCAATGACGATAATACACAGAGAAATAAACAGCAGCATGGGGTTTGGAATCTTGTTTCCCAGGACCTCAATGACCCGGAGGAACCGTTCCAGTACGCCTTTTTTATTTTGTTCCATTTCCATAGAACAACCTCCCTAACTTTACTGCACATACCTCCGGCGGGAGAGCGGAGCGCGCGGCGTGGTCCGGCATCCAAACCAGCGTCCAGCCTCCGGCACAGTCCGGCGTATGCCTCCGGAGGCCTCCTCTCCATCCAGTTGTGCTGGCCCTATTGTAGTGCACGGGGGAAAACGCGTCTAACAGAAAAAGTGAAAAACGGACAACCGTTTCCTTGTTGACAAAACGGAAAGTTCCATATTCTGTTTTCGACTTGTGGACAGGGGGTGAAAAATAGCCAAAACAGGGAGGAGAATTTCGTGCGTTTTCGCCGGTTCAGCTGCCGGAGCGACGGGAGAGGGGGAGAAAAGTGCGGAATCTTCTGTATAGTTTCTATAAAAAGAGAGGCGGAGCTATGGAAAAAATCGGGGGAAATTGTCCCAGGAGGGCTGGCGGCTGCGGCGGGCAGTTGAAATAACGGGAAAATTGTGGTCTAATGAAAACACACCTGCTCTCCGCGCCCGTCCAGGGCGCGGAGGCGAATCAGAACAGGGGGCTTATGAGCATGAAATTTGCAGTATTGGGAGCGGGCAACACCGGGAAGGCCTACAGCGTGTTTCTCGCGCAGCTGGGCTGTCAGGTGACGCTGTACGACCGCAGTCCGGAGCGGCTGGCGCCGCTGTCCGGCGGGATAACGGCCAGCGGCGCGGTCTCCGGCGTTTATCCGGTTCGGACGGCGTCCGATTTAAAGGAGACGGCGGACTGCGAGGTCATTCTGGTGTGCACCGTGGCCGCCGGACACCGCCCGCTGGCCGCCGGACTGAAGGGACTGCTGCGGCCGGGACAGCTGCTGGTTGTCACCAACTGCTGCTGGGGCGCGGTGGAGTTCGACCAGGAGCTGGGCCGGGAGGCGGATGAGAAGGGGTGCGTCATTGCGGAGATGGGCGGACAGCTGATCCTGTGCAATTCTCCCGCTCCGGACAGCGTCTATGTCAAAACCGTGAAAAAGAGCATGTCCCTGGCCTGCGTCCGGCCGGGGGACACGCCGGCGGCGCTGGAGCGGCTGGCGCCGGTGTTCCCCCAGCTCTATGGGGCCGCCAATGTGCTGGAGACGTCCCTGAACAACTCCAACCCGGTGTCCCACGGCCCGCTGGCCCTGTTCAACATCACCCGGATGGAGAACGGCGAGGATTTCCTGCTCTTCGGTACGGGGGCCACCCGGGGCGTGACCCGCTTCATGGAGAAAATTGACCGGGAGCGCACCGCGGTGGTCCGGGCCTGCGGCGTCTCCGCCCCCACAGAGCTGGACATGCTCAACTCCTTCTGGCCGGAACCCCAGGCCAGCATTTACGACGTGCTCCACAACACCCCGGCCTACTCCGTCACCAAGGGTCCCAAGACCCTGAACCACCGCTATCTGACGGAGGACCTGCCCTTCGGCCTGGCGCCCTATATCCGTCTGGGGAAAAAGCTGGGGGTGGAGACCCCCTGCCTGAGCGCCCTGGTGGAGATGTTCAGCCTCTATATGGACCAGGACTATCTGGAGCAGGGACCGGCGGTGGAGCGCCTGGACCTGTCCCGCTATCTGGGCTGAAAAATTTTTAAAAAAATTTTTCCGGTTCCGCAATAAAACGTCCCCCCTCCGCATTATACAGTTGAAGCGCAAAACAAAACCGGTTTCAACCGGACACAAAACATGGAGGTATGATGTATGAAGCGGAATTGGAAAAGCTGGATCGCCGGCGGTATGGTGCTCACGCTCCTGGCGGGTATTGTGGCCGTCCCCTCCTTTGCAATGACCGGCCGGAGGGCGGCAAATCTGGACTATCACAACATGAAGGTGACGCTGGACGGCAGAGAGCTGGACCTGCGGGACGCCCACGGCGACCCGGTGGAGCCCTTCACCATTGACGGCACCACCTATCTCCCGGTGGCCGCCATCGGCCGGGCGCTGGGTCTGGACGTCACCTGGGACGGGGACACCCACACGGTGGTCATCACCACCGGCGGCCAGACGGAGGACCAGGGGCAGGGCTCCTACATCGGCAAGCAGCGCGCCAAGGAGATCGCCCTGGACCACGCGGACCTGTCCATCTCCGACGTCCACTTCGTCCGGGTGGTTCTGGACTATGACGGCGGCCGCGCGGAGTACGACGTGGAGTTCTGGAGCGGAAACCAGGAGTACGACTATGAGATCGACGCCAAGACGGGCCGCATTCTCAGCTATGACCGGGACATCGAGGGCTACACCCCCGGCACGGCCCAGTCCTCCAAGGACATCGGCGCGGAGCGCGCCAAGGAGATCGCCCTGGACCACGCCGGCGTCTCCGCCTCCAAGGCGGTGTTCCTCCACGCGGACCTGGACTATGACGACGGCCGCCGGGTCTATGAGGTGGAATTTTACAGCGGCAGCACGGAGTATGACTATGAGATCGATGCGGCCAGCGGCGACATTCTGAGCTATGACTTCGACGCGGAGCGCTACACCCCCTCCGCCGGGGCCTCCGGGGACTATATCAGCGAGGCGAAGGTGAAGGACATCGTGGAGGACCGCGCCGGCGGCACCGGCGTCTACCGGGAGTTCAAGTTGGAGCGGGACGACGGCCGGATGGTCTATGAGGGCGAGCTGCGCATCGACTGGATGGAGTACGAGTTCACCGTGGACGCGCTGACCGGGACCATTCTGGAGTGGGAGGCGGACCACTGCTGAGCGCCCTTCTCCCCGGAACCAAAACAAAGACGCCCCCGGAATCTGTCAGAGATTCCGGGGGCGTCTTTTGCGCTATGCGGCCTGCTCCGGCAGGCGGGACAGGGGGTCCACATATTCCCCGTCCACAATCATCTCCAGGTGCAGATGGGGCTCCATGCCGCTCTCGGCCAGGGCGGTTCCCCCCACGCTGCCCAGGACGGCGCCGGTGTTCACCTGGTCGCCGGGCTGTACCGCCGTCTCCTCCGCCAGGTTGGAGTAGACGGCGGTGACGCCGTCAGGCTGGCGGACCATGACGGTGGTCCCCATCATGGGGTCCGCGTAGACCTCCGTCACCTCCCCCTCGCCGGCGGCCAGCACCTTGATGCCCTCCCCGGCGGCGATGTCCAGGCCGTTGTGGGTGCGCCAGTCCCCCATGGTGACGTCATAGGACAGGACCTCCATGCTGAAGGAGCGCAGCACCTCCCCCTTGACGGGCCAGGTGTAGACCACCTCCCTGGGCTCCGGCGGGACGGCCGCCGTCTCCGCCGGGGACGGCTCCCTGAGGGGCTGGGGGTCGTCGTACGCCTCGCTTTCCGCCGGGGGGTCCGCCGGAGCCTCCGGCCTCTCCTCCGGCGCGGTCTGAGCCGGCGCGGAGGAGACGGGGTCCGGCAGGGTGACGGTGGGATTGGCCGCCGCCGGTTCGCTGGGAGCGGTCACGTTGATAGAGCGGATCAGATAATAGCCCGAAATTCCAATTGCGGCGACGCACAGGAAAAGGACTATGTAGAAGCCCTTTCCCAGGACGAAATCGCCCAGTTTTTCCAAACGGTTCCGTTTCATGGAAACCACCTCCGAGGGCTATTGTGGACAGGAAACGGAGGGGCTATACAAAAGCGGCGGAAAATTTCCGGATTTTTGTGTACAGAACCGTACAACCCACCTGGACGGTTCCTCTGTATGTGTGGTATACTTGATACGCACAAATCTGTCAAAGAGAGGAATCTGCTATGTACCGCAGCATTACCCTGCCCAACGGCGCGCGGATTTTGGCCGAGCGCATTCCCAACGTCCGCTCTGCGGCGCTGGGCTTCTTTGTGGGGGCCGGCTCCCGCCACGAGCGGGCGTATGAAAACGGCGCCGCCCACTTCATCGAGCACATGTCCTTCAAGGGGACGCAGCGCCGCACCGCCGCCGACCTGGCGCGGGAGATGGACGCCATCGGCGGACAGGTGAACGCCTATACCACCAAGGAGTGCACCTGCTACTACGCCCGCTGTCTGGACCGGCACCTGGAGCAGGCGGGGGATATGCTGTGCGATATGCTGTTCCACTCCCGATTCGACCAGCGGGATGTGGATCTGGAACGGGGCGTCATCTTAGAGGAAATCGGGATGTATGAGGACACGCCGGAGGACCTGTGCGCCGAGCGGCTGGCGATGGCGGTGTATAAGGGCCGCCCCCTGGGCCGGCCCATCCTGGGGAAGGCGTCCACCCTGGAGAAGATGACCGGCGAGAGCCTGCGCCGGTGGCAGAGGGAGCACTATACCGCCGGCGCGGTGGTGGCCGCTCTGGCGGGCAGCTTTGAGGAGCGGCATTTGGAGGCCCTGGTCCAGCGCCTGTCCGACCTCCCCGCCGCTCCGGCGCCCAGGTCGCGGGAGGCGGCCTATGTCCCCGCCGTCACGGTGCGGAAGAAGGCCATCGAACAAAACCACCTGATTTTGGCCTTCCCCGCCCTGTCCTATCTGGACGAGGAGCGCTATGCCCTGATGCTGCTCAACTCCATTCTGGGGGGCGGGTGCTCCTCCCGCCTGTTTCAGGAGCTGCGGGAGAAGCAGGGGCTGTGCTACACCGTGTACTCCTTTGTCTCCGACCACGCGGACACCGGCTTTTTGGGGATCTACTCCGCCGTCAATCCGGAGCAGGAGCGGCAGACCCTGGAGACCGTCCGGGCCATCGTGGGAGATCTGGCGGAGCACGGACCCACCCAGGAGGAGCTGGACAGGGCGCGGGAACAGGCGCAGGTCAACGTGTGGCTGGGGCTGGAGTCGGTGCAGGCCCGCATGAGCCATCTGGGGACGTCGGCCCTGCTGTACGGACAGGTGCGGGAGGCGGAGGACATTCTGGCCGCCTATAACTGCGTCACCAGAGAGCAGCTGCGCGGCCTGGCGGAACAGATTTTCTCCTTTTCCGCGGCGTCTGTGTCCGCCGTGGGGCAGGTGGGCACGGCGGAGGAGTACCGGTCCTGGCTGGAAGGCAGGCGCCCCGTGCGGTGAAACAAGCGCAAAAACCCTGGAGCCGGTGAGACTCCAGGGTTTTGTTTTGGTGGAGGCGGGGAGAGTCGAACTCCCGTCCGAAAACCCTTCCATGGGAACTTCTCCGGGCGCAGGCGGTTATTCCGGGGGTCTTGCACCCCCTGTTCCCCTCATCTCAGGCAAGCCGCCACGCCTGAGGGTCAGGTAAGCTTCATCGTTCATGGCCGGCGCAAAGCTTTGCCGGCGCACGTGCACCACTAAGCGACGCCCGTTCCCGGCTCGTGGTCCTTCCGGGTCGGACGGCTGCCTTTAATTAGGCAGCGTAAGCGAAGTTGTCTTCGTTCTTTAATTTATAAGCTGCCCGTTTTCAGGTGGTCAGGCGCCACCGCCCGCTATTCCCACTTCCGTGTCCCCGTCGAAACCGGTACGCCCCCATAGGGCCTCCCCCGGAGGGGGAGGGAAGATTTTACGCTTTTTCCGGCTCCGGGTAGTCCACGCCGAAGGTGTCCACCGTCACTTTCTTCATGCGCTGAGGCTGGCGGGGCTTGTCGTTCCAGTCCCGCTTGGCATTGACGATGGCGTCGGCCACCTCCATGCCCTCGACGACCTTGCCGAAGGCGGCGTACTGGCCGTCCAGGTGGGGGGCCTTCTCTACCATCACAAAGAACTGGCTGCCGGCGGAGTTGGGCGCCATGGTCCGGGCCATGGACAGCACGCCCCGGTCGTGGGCCAGGCCGTTCTGAAAGCCGTTGCCGGAAAACTCCCCTTTGATGGAGTAGCCGGGGCCGCCCGTGCCGGTGCCGTCGGGGCAGCCGCCCTGAATCATAAAGCCGGGGATGACCCGGTGGAAGATCAGGCCGTCATAGAAGCCCTTCTGGACCAGGCTGATAAAGTTGTTGACGGTGTTGGGGGCCACGTCGGGGTAGAGCTCCGCCTTCATGACGCCGCCGTTCTCCATCTCAATGGTGACAATGGGGTTCTGAGCCATGGGAAACACTCCTTTGCGCGTCGTTGTGATCTATTGCCGCTGGCTGCGGGATTTCATGGTCCGGTCCATCTCCCGCCGGGCGTCCTTGCGGGCGGCGGACTCCCGCTTGTCATAGAGCTTCTTGCCCTTGGCCAGGCCGATTTCCAGCTTGACCCGGGGGCCGCGGAAGTAGATGGACAGGGGGCTGAGGGAGTAGCCATCCTGCTTGATGCGGCCGAAGAGCTTTAAAATCTCCCGCTTGTGCATGAGCAGGCGGCGCTGCCGGAGGGGGTCTTTATTGAAGATGTTGCCCTTTTCATAGGGGCTGATATGCATTCCAATGACGGCCATCTCTCCGTCCTTTACAATACAGAAGGAGTCCTTCAGGTTTACATGCCCCAGACGGATGGATTTGACCTCGGTGCCCGCCAGTTCAATGCCGGCCTCGTACTTCTCTTCGATGAAATAGTTGTGGTGGGCCTTGCTGTTTTTGGCCACGATTTTCACGCTCTCTGCCACGGCGGACGCCTCCTCCCCGGTAAAATTCCCGTATCAGGAGGGTAATTATATCACGGCTTCGGGTAAAACACAAGAAAAATTTGCGTTTTTCTCTGTTATTCCTTGTCGCTGCGCTGCCGGTCCCGGACGAAGTACTCGGAGTTGTCCGCCCCCTCTGTCTTCCACTCAAAGCGGCCCAGGGCCTTGATGAGCTTGGAGAGCTTGGAGAAGCCGTAGTTCCGAGGGTCGAAATCCGGCTGCTTCTTCAGCAGCAGGTTGCCCAGCTTGCCCATGTGGGCATAGCCGTCGTCCCCGCACACATCCTCCACCGACTCGGCGATGAGCTCGGCCACGTCGTCAGGGATTCCGGAGGGGGCGCTCTTCTTATTCTCCTTCTTGCAGGGCTGTCTGGGGGGCCTGACGTCCGCCCTGGAGGCCTCGTCCTCCGCCTGCTGCTGGGCGGCCTGTTTGGCGGCGGCCCGGATGACCTCGATGTAGACAAACTTGTCGCAGGCCACGATGAAGGGTTTGGGGGTTTTCTTCTCCCCCATGCCGTACACCTTCATCCCCGCCTCCCGCAGGCGGATGGCCAGGCGGGTGAAGTCGGAGTCGCTGGACACCAGCACAAAGCCGTCGCAGTTGCCGGAGTACAGGATGTCCATGGCGTCGATGATCATGGCGGAGTCGGTGGAATTTTTTCCGGTGGTGTAGCCGTACTGCTGAATGGGCGTGAGGGCGCATTCCAGCAGGATAGACTTCCAGGTGGACATGTTGGGGCTGGTCCAGTCCCCATAGATGCGCTTGATGGTGGGGGTGCCGTAGACGGCCACCTCGGCCATCACGTCCTTCATGGCGGTGCGGGAGGCGTTGTCCGCGTCGATTAAGACGGCCAGCCGGAGATCGTTCTCATTCTCAGCCACAGCCCTGCCCGCCTCTCCGCAGCATATTTTCCACCTCCTGGAGCTGCTCCAGGGTGTTTACGCCCAGCATCTCCTCCGGGGAGCAGGTATCGCAAAGGCCCACCCGGCCTCCGGCGGCCTTGAGGAGGGCGGGCACGTCGGTGAGGTAGTACTCCCCCTGGGCGTTGTCGTTTTTCAGCTTGCCCAGACAGGCCAGCAGCTCCGGGGCGCGGAACACATAGGCGCCGGTGTTGACCTCCCGGATCTGCCGCTGCTCCGGGGTGCAGTCCCTGGCCTCCACAATGGCCCGAAAGGAGCCGTCCGCCTCCCGGAGAATGCGCCCATAGCCGCCCCCCTCCGGCAGCACGGCGGAGAGCAGGGTGCACACGCTGCCCTCCCGGACGTGGGTCTCCGCCAGGGCCTGGAAGGTCTCCCGCTTCATCAGGGGGGCGTCGCCGCAGCAGACAATCACATGGCCGTCAAATCCCTCCAGCAGGGGAGCGGCGCACTGGACGGCGTGGCCGGTGCCCCGCTGCTCCCCCTGGACGGCGTGGGGATACTGGGGATAGGCGGACAGCACCGCCTCCTTCTTCCACCCCACCACCAAAATCACGTCCTCCGGGGGCAGAAAGTCCAGGGCGGACAGGACGTAGCGGAGCAGGGGGCGCCCATTGGCCAGGCGCATGACCTTGGGCAGGTCCACCCCCTCGGTCTGAAGGCGGGTGCCCTTCCCGGCGGCCAGCACCAGGGCTTTGAGTTTATGTTCCATATTATGACTCTCCTTCGTGTTCAGGGTTGGATTCCGGCCCCAGCGGTTCCCGGTCCCACAGCTGGGGCAGCAGGCGGTAAAAATCCCCCTGCTCCCGCCACAGGGCCAGCAGGGCCCCGTTCCGGACGGACACCTGGGCGGGCTTCTCCAAAAATTCGTTGCTCACCCCCAGGGGGAAGCTGGCGGAGATGGTGTAGTCGGTGAGCTCGTACTTCAGATTCCGCAGCGTGACCCCCTCCGCCTGGCCGCTGAGGCAGAAGGCGGACCAGAAGCCGGTGAGGCCGGCGGGAAAGGTCATCCGCTCGTTCCGGAGGACGGTGGCCACAGTGCCCTCCCCGGCCAGCACGCCTCTGGCGTTCTGCCCGGCCAGCCAGGCCAGGGCCTGCAGGTTGGCCAGGGTGTGCTCCAGACGGCCCCCCACGCCCCCCAGCAGGACAAAGCGGCGGAAGCCCCGCTCCAGGCCCTCCCGCAGGGCGTACACCATGTCGGTGTCGTCCTTCACAGAGGGGAGCTGAACGACGTTGGGATGGCTGGGCCGGCGGCCCAGGGAGTCGAAGTCCCCCACCACCAGGTCAGGGGGAACGCCATAGGCCTCCAGCGCCTCATATCCCTTGTCGGCGGCGATGAGGAGATCCTCCGCGCCGGGGTGGGGACAAAGGGACCAGGACAGAGGCATGGCCCCCACCACATAACAGATAGGCGTTTGCATAAAAAATCCCCCTTTGGGCGAGCGGCCGGCGCGGGAGAAAGGACCGGTCAGATCTGCCGGAGCTTTCGCCTCAGCACCAGCGTCACCATAATCACACAGTAACACAGGGCAAACCCCCAGGCGATGGGGTTGGCAAAACAGATGGCGGCAAAGCCGAAGCCGTGGACGGCCAGCCAGCCCCCCAGGCTCCGCCCGGCCAGCTCCCCCAGGCCGGAGAGCACCGCCTGAAGGCTGAAGCCCAGCCCCTGGAGCACGTTTCGGAAGACCATCAGAGAGCCGTGTATGATAAACAGCGTGCTGATCAGCGTCAGGTACATCACCGCGCCCTCCAGAACGCCTGGGTCCGCCTCCCCCAGCACCAGCCGGGCAAAGAAGGATTTTCCCGCGAAAATCACGGTCCAGGCGGCCGCGCAGTAGACCGCCTGAATCAGCAGGCCCTTGCGGATGCCCTCCTGAATGCGGTCCAGTTTTCCCGCACCGTAGTTCTGCCCGGCGTAGGTGGCCATCGCGGTGCCCACGCTCTCCATGGGGAGGGTGAACATCTGCCGGATTTTTTCGCCCGCAGTCTGGGCCGCCACGGCGGTGCTGCCCAGGGTGTTGATGGCGTCCTGCATGACGAAGGCGCCGATGGCGGAGACGGAGTACTCAAAGCCCATGGGCAGTCCCACGGCGCACTGCCGCCTCCAGTGGGGGGCGGAGAGGGCCATCTCCGCCCGGCGGACCCGGATGTCCGGCGTGCGCCGGAAGAGCTGCCAGAGGTTCAAAAGCCCGCTGACCAGCTGGCTGAGCACCGTTGCCAGAGCCGCCCCGGCCACGCCCATATGAAAGCTGAGGATAAACACCAGGTCCAGGGCGATGTTCAGCAGGCTGGAGAACAGCAGAAAATAAAAGGGGTGCCGGGAGTCCCCCACCGCCCGCAGCGCCCCCGCCGTGTAGTTATACAGCACGCTGGCCGGAATGCCCAGGAACACAATTTGAATGTACGTCACCGCCATACCCAGGATGTCGTCCGGCGTGTGAATCAGGCGCAGAAGCGGCCCGGCCAGCAGGGTCATGCTCGCCGCCAGCAGCGCGCTCATCAGAATGCACAGCCAGAAGCCGTTCCAGAGGGAGCGGTGCAGCTCGTCCGGGCGGCGTGCGCCGAAGCTCTGGGCGATGGGAATGGTGAAGCCGATGCAGCTCCCCTGGACAAAGCCCAGGGTCAGAAAGCTCAGAGAATAGGTGGTCCCCACCGCCGCCAGGGCGTCCACGCTGATGCAGCGGCCCACAATCACCGTGTCGGCGAAGCTGTAGAGCTGCTGAAAGAGGGTGCCGAACACCAGGGGCAGGGAGAAGAGCACAATGCGGGAGAGGGGATTTCCGACCGTCAGGTCCAGGTTGCCGGAGCCGTGCATGGGAACAATTCCTCCAGAGTTCAAAAATTTCTTTGCCTATTATAACGCCGGCCGGCGCTTTGGGCAAGGAGGTTTGGAAAAACTTTTCCTGCTCCCCCGCGCCCTGGAGGGACAGAAAAGGGGCCGGAGCTTTTCGCCCCGGCCCCTGTCTGAACTTATTTTGCCGGCCCGCTGTGATAGGGCGCCAGCTCCACCCGGACGAAGTAGCCCTGGGGATGGCGGCACACGGGGCAGTTGGCCGGCGCGGCCGAGGCGTTCACCACATAGCCGCAGTTGAGGCACATCCACTCCACCTTCACGTCGTCTGCAAACAGGCGCCCCTGCTCCAGCATGTCCGCATACCGGCCGAACCGGTCCCCGTGGATTTTTTCGATCTGGGCGATGTTTTCAAAGAGCTTGCCCACCAGGGGAAAGCCCTCCTCCATGGCGGTGCGGGCAAAGGCGGCGTAGTCCCGCTCCCACTCCCCGTATTCGTTGCGCTGGGCCGCCCTCAGATAGTCCAGCAGATCGGCGTACAGATCCACCGGATAGGTCCCGTCTACCCGGACGGTCTGTCCGCCCAGGTCGTGGAGCTGCCGGTAAAACTGTTTTGCGTGGGCCTTCTCCTGGTCGGCGGTGAACAGAAACAGGCCCTGGATGACCTCCAGGCCGCTTTTGTGGGCGATTCCGGCGGCGATGGTATAGCGGTTTCGGGCCTGGCTCTCCCCGGCAAAGGCCCGCATCAGGTTTTCCCTGGTCTGGCTGCGGGCAAAGGCGGCGGTTTTGTCTGCCATAACAATCCCTCCTCATATTGGCTGTGGCTCAGCTACAGTATGTCCGGCGGCCCCCGGCCTATCCCCATTCACAGAAATTTTACAGAAGGGGGCGCTTTTCCTTGCCTTTTCCAACAGAAACGAGTATAATAAATCAAAATCAGGGTGTCATGTCACCCTTGACTATGAGGAGGCAGCCCCGGCATGAAAGCAAAAACAAATATGACCATGCTCTGCGACTTCTATGAGCTGACCATGGGCAACGGCTATTTCCAGACTGGTCTGGCCGACCGCATCTGCTACTTTGACGTGTTTTACCGCTCCGTCCCCGACCAGGGCGGATTTGCCATCGCGGCGGGCCTGGCCCAGGTCATCGAGTATATCGAAAGCCTGCACTTTGACGAGGAGGACATCCGCTACCTGCGGTCCAAAGGCTGCTTCTCCGAGGAGTTTCTGGAGTACCTGCGCACGTTCTCCTTCACAGGGGACATCTGGGCCATGCCGGAGGGGACGCCGATCTTTCCCGGCGAGCCCATGCTCACCGTCCGCGCCCCCGCCATCCAGGCCCAGTTTATCGAGACCTTCGTCCTTCTGTGCCTGAACCACCAGTGTCTCATCGCCACCAAGTCCAACCGCATTGTCCGCGCCGCGGAGGGCCGCCCGGTGGCGGAATTCGGCTCCCGCCGCGCCCACGGCCCGGACGGGGCCGTGCTGGGCGCCCGCGCCAGCTATATCGCCGGCTGCGCCGCCACCGCCTGCACCATGGCCGACCAGCGCTATGGCTCCCCGGCCACCGGCACCATGGCCCACTCCTGGGTGCAGATGTTCCCCGACGAGTACACCGCCTTCAAGACCTACTGCGAGCTCTACCCCAACAACGCCACCCTTCTGGTGGACACCTACAACGTCCTGAAGTCCGGCGTGCCCAACGCCATCCGGGCATTTAAAGAAGTGCTGCTGCCCAGAGGCATTACAAAGTGCGGCATCCGCCTGGACTCCGGCGACCTGACCTATCTCTCCCGGAAGGCCAGAGAAATGCTGGACGAGGCCGGACTGACCAGCTGCAAAATCGTGGCCTCCAACGCCCTGGACGAGTATATCATCCGGGACCTGGTGCGCCAGGGGGCGCGCATCGACTCCTTCGGCGTAGGCGAGCGGCTGATTACCTCCCGCAGCGAGCCGGTGTTCGGCGGGGTGTACAAGCTGGCCGCCATCGAGGACGACCAGGGAAACATCCTCCCCAAGATTAAAATCAGCGAAAACGCCTCCAAAATTACCACGCCGCACTTTAAAAAGGTCTACCGCATTTTTTCCCGCTCCACCGGCAAGGCGGAGGCGGATCTCATCTGCGTCCACGACGAGGAGATCGACTTCTCCCAGCCCCTGGAGCTGTTCGACCCGGACGCCACCTGGAAGCGGAAGGTGTACACCGACATCGAGGCCAAAGAGCTTATGCAGCCCATCTTCCGGAATGGCAAGCTGGTCTATCAGACGCCGGAGCTCCAGGCCAGCCGGGCCTACTGCCAGCGGCAGGTGGACGCCCTCTGGGACGAGGTCAAGCGCTTCGAGAACCCCCACAACTACTATGTGGACCTGTCTCAGAAGCTGTGGGACATTAAGCAGTCCCTCCTGACCAGCCACAAGATGAAATAAGCGCCCCGCCCGGCGCCAATCCAAACAAAAAGCTGTCCCTTCCCCCATTCCGGCGGCAGGGACAGCTTTTTTCTTCTTGATTTTCCCGCCGGAATCTGGTATTCTATTAAAGTCCACCCCTCCCGTTCCGCAGAACGGGAGGACAAAACAGAATACCCGGAGGTGTACCCAAGCGGCTGAAGGGTCCGGATTCGAAATCCGGTAGGCCGGCTCCGCCGGCGCAAGAGTTCAAATCTCTTCACCTCCGCCAGATGGACATTACACGAACACCTGCTTTTTCAAAGGCGGCTTTGCCGTAAGGGTGTGGCTGTGATGTCAAGACAGAAATCGAGGGTCAAGGTACTTATGTGCCTTGGCCCTCGATTTTTTAAAGGGGGAGGATTTGGCGGCGCGCCGGGGCCGCCGCGCCCCACGCATACGTTTGCACCATCCGGCGGGCGCACAATGTGCGCCCCTGCAAGGACGGGCGCGCCGGGGTGGTCGCGCCCTACACACACGTCCGTTGTTGTCGTAGGGACCGCCGGGGCGGGGACTCCCTCCAGCCTTGACTTTCCGGCATGGGTCGCATACAATGATTCCTGTCAGATATGCAAAACAGAGGTGACAACAGCGTGATTCACTATTTTGACAACGCCGCCACTACCCCTGTCCGCCCGGAGGCGGTCCAGGCGGCGGTGGAGGCCATGACCCAGGAGTGGGGCAATCCCTCCTCCCGCTATGCCCTGGGGGGACAGGCGGCGGAGCGGGTCAAAGCCAACCGGGCGCGGCTTGCCGCCTGCCTGGGCTGCCGGCCGGAGGAGGTATTTTTCACCTCCTGCGGGAGCGAGGGGGACAACTGGGCCGTCTATGGAGCGGCGGAGCTGGGCCGGCGCGCCGGAAAGCACATCGTCACCACGGCCTATGAGCACGCGGCGGTGCTGGAGCCCTGTAAGGAGCTGGAGCGGCGGGGCTATACGGTGACGTATCTCCAGCCGGACCGGACCGGAGCCGTCAGCCTGGAGCAGCTGGAGGCCGCCCTCCGGCCGGATACGGTGCTGGTGTCCATGATGCTGGTGAACAATGAGCTGGGGACCGTCCTCCCGGTGGGAGAGGCGGCCCGGCTGGTCCATCAGAGGACCCGCGCCCTGTTCCACTGCGACGCGGTCCAGGGCTTTTTGAAGGTCCCCTTTACGGCCGGAGCGCTGGATGTGGACCTGCTGACCGTCAGCGGGCACAAGATTCACGCCCCCAAGGGGGTGGGCGCGCTGTACGTCCGCAGGGGCGTCAAGCTTCCGCCTCTGATTCGGGGCGGCGGGCAGGAGAGCGGGCTGCGCTCCGGCACGGAGGCCACCGCCCAAATTGCCGCCTTTGCCGCGGCGGCGGAGGCCGGATATGCCACGCTGGAGCGGGATTTGAAGCACATGGCCTGGCTGAAGGAGGAGACCCTGAAGCGGCTTACCGCCCAGGTCCCCGGCCTGAAGCCCATCGGAAACGGGACCGCGCCCCATATTCTGGCGGTGACGCTCCCCGGCTATAAGAGCGAGGTCATTGTCCGCTTCCTCAGCGACCGGGGCGTCTGCCTGTCCTCCGGCTCCGCCTGCCACAAGGGGAAGCCCAGCCATGTGTACGCCGCCCTGAAGCTGCCCAAAAAGGAGCTGGACGGGGCGCTGCGCATCAGCTTCTCCTATGATACTGAAATGGAGGATGTAGAGGCCCTGACAGAGGGCCTGAGGGCCGCCCGGGAGCAGCTGTTTCCCAGTCTGTCCTGATAAGAAGCAAGTGCTGTGAGAGGAGGTCTCCCTGTGAAATTTACTGTACTGATGGAAAACACCGCGCCGGAGGGCTCCGGCCTGACGCCGGAGCACGGGCTGTCCCTCTATATTGCGTACCGCGGCCGCAGGCTGCTGCTGGACGCCGGCTCCTCCGGGCGCTTTGCGGACAACGCCGCCGCCCTGGGGATTGACCTGGGACAGGTGGAGCTGGCGGTGCTCTCCCACGGACACTATGACCACGCCGACGGCCTGCGGCGGTTTTTCGCGGAGAATCAGACCGCCAGGGTGTACGCCCGCCCCAGCGCCGGCGGCGCCTATTTCTCCACCTCCGCCGGCGCGCCCCGGTTCATCGGCGTCCACCGGGAGATCTGGGAGGGGGCGGGAGACCGGTTTGTCCGCTCAGACGGCCTGCTTCAGATTCTGGAGGGAGCGTGGCTTGTGCCGGAGACCGTCCGCGGCGGCCCCTTCGCCAGCCGGGAGACCAACCTGCTGCGGAAGACGGACACAGACCAGTTTGTCCCCGACGACTTCTCCCACGAGCAGTCCCTGGTCCTGGAGACGGAGCGGGGCCTTGCGGTCTTCAACTCCTGCTCCCACGGCGGAATTGTCAACATTGTCCAGGGGGTGCGGGAGCAGCTCCGCCGGCCGGTATACGCGGTGGTGGGCGGCCTGCACATGTTCAGCCGCACCGCCCCCAGCGGCATGAACTGCCCGCCGGAGTATGTCCAGGCTGTGGCGGACGCCCTGACGGCCCAGGGGGTGGAGAAGATCTATACCGGCCACTGCACCGGCGAGGCGGCCCTCCGCGTGCTGAGGGAGCGGCTGGGAGACCGCCTGGAGCCCCTGACCTGCGGGCTGGCCGTGGACCTGCCGGGATAAAAATTCCAAAAAATTTTGGGTTTCCCCTTGCTTTTTTTCTCGACTTTCCTTATAATACGCCCATCGTGCCGCCGGCGCGAAATAAAAAAGAAGCTGTGCGCACTGCGGACAGCGAAAGGAGATCGAGAAATGAAAAAAACAGTCACTCTGACCCTGGCCTCCACTCTGCTGCTGGGCCTTCTGGCCGGCTGCGGAACACAGGCGGCGGACCAGGCGTCCGGGGCGGCGGACACATCCCTTGCGGATGCCACCAACCAGCCTGTTGAACAGGCAGACAGCGGAAACTTTTCTGATGAGATGAAGATTCCCTATGCCGTCGATCTGTCCCCGGAGGACGGAGCCGACTCGGTGGAGCGGCAGGGAGACCACGCCGGTTCCCCCTACTTCGCCCACCCGGACTTCTACAACCTGGAGTCCACAGACACCCTCACCATGCTGACGCATTTCCAGACCATCCAGCAGACCAGCGAGTGGAGCTGCGGTGTCGCGTCCGCGCTGATGGTGCTCAACTGGTACGACAGGCTGGAGGACTGGAACGAGGAGTCCCTTGCCGCGCTGCGCCACTCCCTGGAGGGGACGGAGCTGGCGGACTACCCCGGCACAACTCTGGTACAGGCTCTGGACATTCTGGACGGAGCCGGCGGCTTTACGTATACCTCTACCCTGGACTGCGAGGATGTGTACAGCGAGTTTACCCTGGACACCATCCAGTCCACCCTGGCGGAGGGCGTTCCCATTATGATCGCCTGGAACGACTGGGGCGGCCACTGGCAGGTCATCATCGGCTATGACACCATGGGCACGGAGACCACCCAGGACGACGTCATCATTGTGGCGGACCCCTATGACACCACCGACCACAACCAGGACGGCTACGGCATCTACCCCGCCGAGCGGTTCTACTACAACTTCACCATGTACAACCAGTTCCCCGAAGAGGAGGGCGGCAACGACATGCTCTTTGTCATTGCCCGTCCGGAGGCGTAAAACCAACGCGGCCCGCACAGCTGTGCGGGCCGCGTTTCTGTTCCGGCGTCAGAACAGCGTCACCAGATACATAACCAGAGGAAGGGTGACAACGCACACCAGGGTGCTCAGAATCATGCACCCCAGGGCGTACTCCTCGTCGGAGCGGTTCATGGCGGCCTGAATGCAGATCATCATGGCCCCCGGCGTGGCGGAGAGCATGACCACCATCAGCAGATAGGTGTGGTCCAGCAGGCCGGGGATGCGCAGCAGGAGATAGACCGCCAGGGGGCCCAGCACCATCTTCACCGCGGCCATGACGAACAGGGCGGGGCGCTTGAAGATGCGCCGGAAGCCCTTCTGGGCCAGCACCGCGCCGATGTAGAGCATGGCCACATATTTGGTACACCCGCCGATCTCTGTGAGGGTGTTCCACACGGGGTTGTCCGCCGGGTGAAAGCCCGCCAGCATCAGGGCGGTGCCCACGGCGGAGCCCAGAAGCGGGAGGGTCAGAATACGCCGCCACTGAAAGTGAATGCCGGAGTTCTGGGGGATGGTCAGGGGGTAGGCGATGAGCCACTGGGCGGCGCCGTACCAGATGGAGCCGGCGACAATGGGCAGCCCGGCCTGGGCGGGAAAAACCGCCAGCCAGAGGGGATAGCCGATGAAACCGTCGTTGGGGAAGCCCACGGAGGCGATATGAATCCCCAGGGTGGGGCTCTTCAGCCCCATCAGAACCCCGGAGATCAGGCCCGCCCCCATCATAATGCCCAGGGCCAGAATCAGATACAGCAGAAACACGGGCAGGTCCCCCAGCATACTGGGATCCACCGTGTTCACAATGCTGGTGGACAGCATCAGCGGGACGAACAGCCGCACCGCCAGGGCGGAGAGGGCGGAGACCTCCGCGTCCCCAAACAATTTTGTCCGGTAGCCAAGAAAGCCCACGGCAATCATGGTGTAAAAGGCCAGCATCTGCTGGAGCAGGACGGAAAAATCAAAGTTCAACCGGGCTCACTTCCTGTCGCGGAATTTGGGCGGCGCTCTGCCCGCTGGACAAACGGGAACAGGCGGGCCCTCTCAGGAGAGCCCGCCGCGCCCGTATAGAGGACACAGAGGATGGATACAGGTTACTGGCGCTTGGCCTTTCCGGTCATGCGGGCCACGTCGATCTCATAGACGCCGGCCTTCTCGAAGGCGTTGGCGATGTACTTCAGCCCGGCCTCCCAGTAGTCCGGACTGAATTTCCGGATGATGCGCTCCAGGGCGGCCTGCTTGGCCTCTCCCTCCAGCTCTTTGGCGTCGCCGAAGAGGATGGCGCTCTCATATTTGGCGCCGAACTTCTCCGGCATGACCTCCGTCCGGCCCACCACGGTGAAGCAGACGCGGCCGTCGGCGGCCAGATTTTTCGCCTTCTGCCCGGCGGAGCGGGCGCAGTGGATGTAGAGCTTCCCGTCCTCATAGACATAGTTCACTGGCACGCCGTAGGGATAGCCGCTGGTGTCGTACATGGACAGCACGCCGTACTCGCCGCGCTCCAGAATCTGGACGGTCTCCTCCTGGGAGAGCAGCCGGTCCTGCCGGCGCATTTCCGCAAACATACAAAAAACCTCCTTAAAAATCTAAAGTTTTTGTTGTTTTGTCACTGAAGGCATTATATAATCAGATTGGTCTTTGGAAAAGTACCAATATTCGATTTTTTGACAGGACCAATTTTAGGAGGAAGAACCATGATCTATCTGGACGCAGAACAGAGCGAGCCGCTCTACCAGCAGCTCTACCGCCGCATCTCCCACGCCATCCTCACCGGAGAGTTTCCGGCGGGGACGCGGCTTCCCGCCTCCAGAGGGCTGGCGGCGGACCTGAAGGTGAGCCGGAACACGGTAAACCGGGTGTACCAGCAGCTCCTTGCGGAGGGCTATCTCACCTCCCGCGTGGGGAGCGGCTTCTATGTCAACCAGCTGGACCCGGAGCTGCTGCCCCAGCCGGTCAGCGCCCCCGCTCCGGAGGCGGCCCAGGCGGTCCGCTACCGCTGTCACTTCTTTTACGGCTGCATCAGCAGCAAGGTCTTCCCCAGCGCCGCCTGGCGGAACAGCCTGAACGCCGCCATGGCCCGGCTGGAGTGTTCGGAGTTCATCGAGTACCCGGAGCGGCAGGGGGAGGAGGCCCTGCGCCAGAGCGTTGCCAATTACCTGCGCGCCTCCCGCGGGGTGGAGTGCGCGCCGGAGCAGGTGGTCATCACCGGCGGCCACCAGCACTCCATGGAGATTCTGGCCGGACTCTTTGAGGCGGGCGGGCGGAGGCTGGCCCTGGAGGAGCCGGGCTACGACGGCATCCGGGTTGTCTTTGAGAACCACGGCTACCGGATTCTCCCTATTCCAGTGGAGGGGGACGGCGTCCAGGTGGAGGCGGTGGAGGGGAGCGGGGCGGATCTGCTGTATCTCACCCCGGCGCACCAGTTCCCCACAGGCTGTTTCCTGTCCATCCCCAAGCGGCTGAGCCTGCTGGCCTGGGCCGGCGCCCGCGGCGCCTATCTCATTGAGGACGACTACGACAGCGAGCTGCGCTACAGCTTCCCCCCCGTCCCCTCCATGCAGTCCCTGGCCCCCAGGCAGGTCATCTACACCGGCACCTTCTCCAAATGTATCGCGCCCTTTATCCGCACCGCCTATCTGGTGCTTCCGCCCCAGCTCCTGCCCCGGTACCGGCAGATTTTCTGGCGCTATAACACCCAGGTGTCCCCCATTTTGCAGTATGCGCTGGCCGACTTTATAGACAGCGGGGCGTTCCAGCGGCACATCTCCCGGCTGAGGACCTACTACCGCCGGCAGCAGGCGGATTTTCTCCAGGCCCTGACGGAGATCTTCGGCCCCCGCATCGCCGTATGCGGCGCGGGGGCCGGCCTGCATGTGCTGGTGGACTTCCGGCTGGAGGCCGGCGCGGAGCAGCTCATTGCCTCCGCCGCCAGAGCCGGCATCGGCGTCTACTCCCCCATCGCCAACTATGTCTACCCGGAGCGCTGCCCGCCCTCCATGCTGCTGCTGGGCTTTGCCACCTGGTCCGCCCAGACCAACGCCAAGGCTCTCCGGGCCATGAAGGACCAGTGGATCAAGGACGGCCTCTATCCCCCGGACAGGGACTGATTTTAGCAATGCGCCCGCCTCTCTGCAAGGAGAGGACGGGCGTATATTTGTTTTGTTGTTAATTGAAAATTCATAAAGTCCCTATTGACAATCCAGGGGGCGGGTGGTACATTATATTTAGCACTCAGGAAGAATGAGTGCTAAAGCATTTGACAAAATCAGGAGGTGAGGGCATGGAGCTGACCAACCGGAAGAAACGGATTCTGCGGGCCATCGTGGAGATCTACATCGCCACCGCGGAGCCGGTGGGCTCCAAGGCCGTGGCGGAACAGGCCGGGCTGGACATCTCCGCCGCCACCATCCGGAACGAGATGGCGGACCTGACCGAAATGGGCTACCTGGAGCAGCCCCACACCTCGGCGGGGCGGGTTCCCTCCCCCATGGGCTACCGGCTGTATGTGAACGAGCTCATGGGCGAGCACCGTCTGACCATGCAGGAGACCCAGCGCATCAACGAGGCGCTGAATCTGAAGATGGAGGCCCTGGACCGGGTTATCGACCGGGCGGGCAAGGTCCTCTCCCAGATCAGCGACTACCCGGTGTTCACCGCCGCCGCCCCCAAGAAGCGGGTGACGGTGAAGCGGTACGACCTGCTGATGGTGGAGGAGAACGCCTTCATCGCCGTGGTTATGACGGACAACAGCGTGGTGAAAAACAAGCTCCTCCGAATGCCGGAGGAGGTGTCCGACCCCCAGCTCCAGCTGCTGTCCACCGTGCTGAACAGCTCCTTTGTGGGGCTGACTCTGGAGGAGATGCGGGAGGCGCTGGACAAGATGGAGACCCGCTCCACCCCCGGCGCGTTTCAGCTCATCTCCCTGACGGTCCAGTTCGCCATGGAGGTGCTGGACGAACAGGCCAGCCAGAGCGTGCACACCCTGGGCATCACCCATCTGCTGGAGCACCCGGAGTACCGGAGCCTGGACAAGGCCAAGCCCCTGATGAACTACCTGGCGGAGGAGAACGACGCCTCCAAGCTTCCGGTGACGCTGGAGGACGGACAGAACATGAACATCCTCATCGGGCCGGAGAACGTCAACGAGGCCCTGAAGGACACCAGCGTGGTCATGGCCAGCTATGACATCGGAGACAATATGCGGGGCGTCATCGGCGTGGTGGGACCCACCCGGATGGATTACGCCAAAGTGACCGCCCGCCTGTCCTATTTTGCCGACAGCCTCACCCGGATGTTCGGCAAGGGGGAGCTCCCCCCCGGAGAGGGGCAGGGCGGCGCGCCGGAGAATAAATAGGAGGAACGTTAGTCCATGAGCAAGAACAAGCAGAACCCGGAGCAGGTCCAGCCGGAGAAGACGCCGGAGGAGGCGCCGGAGGAGAGCGTCCAGGTCCCGGAGACGGAGCAGCCCCAGAAGGAGGACGAGGTCCAGGACCCCCTGATGGCCGAGCTGGAGGCTCTGAAGAACCAGACGGCCCAGCAGGAGGACAAATACCTGCGCCTGGCCGCCGAGTACGACAACTACCGCCGGCGCACCGCCAAGGAGAAGGAGTCCATCTGGAGCGAGGCCAAGGCCGACGCGGCGGTGGCCTTCCTGCCGGTGTACGACAACCTGGAGCGGGCCCTGAAGCAGGAGACCGCCGACGCGGCCTATAAAAAGGGCGTGGAGATGACCATGAACCAGCTCAAGTCCGTTCTGGAGAAGCTGGGCATCACGGAGATCGACGCGCTGGGGAAACCCTTCGACCCCGCCCTTCACAATGCGGTGATGAAGGTGGAGGACGAGAACTTCGGAGAGAACACCGTGGCGGAGGTCTTCCAGGCCGGCTTCAAGCTGGGCGAGAAGGTAATCCGGTTCGCTATGGTCAAGGTGGCCAACTGCAACTGATTTGAGACTTCCGCAGAGGAGGCTGACATGAAGCGTAGAATTCCCTGTCCCGGAAGACACAGCTGCCTCAGGTGCGCAGGTCCCCTGAGCTTGGGACTGTTTCTCACCGCCTGTTTGCTGTTTACCTTCTCCGTCGTGTTTTATTTCCTGTCGCTGCTTTCCATTTAATTGGTTCAAACATAAAAATTCATTTATATTGGAGGAAAAACAATTATGTCCAAGATTATCGGTATCGACTTAGGTACGACAAATAGCTGTGTGGCCGTCATGGAGGGCGGCGAGCCCGTGGTTATCCCCAACGCGGAGGGCAACCGCACCACCCCGTCCGTGGTGGCCTTCTCCAAGGACGGCGAGCGCATGGTGGGCCAGGTGGCCAAGCGCCAGGCCATCACCAACCCCGACCGGACGGTGAGCTCCATCAAGCGCGAGATGGGCTCCGACTATAAAGTGACCATCGACGGCAAGCGGTACACCCCCCAGGAGATCAGCGCCATGATCCTTCAGAAGCTGAAGGCGGACGCCGAGGCCTATCTGGGCGAGAAGGTGACGGAGGCCGTCATCACCGTGCCCGCCTACTTCACTGACTCCCAGCGCCAGGCCACCAAGGACGCCGGCAAGATTGCCGGCCTGGACGTGAAGCGCATCATCAACGAGCCCACCGCCGCGGCCCTGGCCTATGGCGTGGACAAGGAGACCGACCAGAAGATCATGGTCTATGACCTGGGCGGCGGCACCTTCGATGTGTCCATCCTGGACATCGACGCGGAGACCGACACCATCGAGGTGCTGGCCACCGCCGGCAACAACCGCCTGGGCGGCGACGACTTCGACAAGTGCGTCATGGACTGGATGGCCGCCGAGTTTAAGAAGGCGGAGGGCATCGACCTCACCGGCGACAAGGTGGCCATGCAGCGCCTGAAGGAGGCCGCCGAGAAGGCCAAGATCGAGCTGTCCGGCGTCACCTCCACCAACATCAACCTGCCCTATATCACCGCCGACGCCACCGGTCCCAAGCACCTGGATCTGACCCTGAGCCGCGCCAAGTTCAACGAGCTGACCCACCACCTGGTGGAGGCCACCGCCGGCCCGGTCCGTCAGGCCCTCAGCGACGCCGGCCTCACCGGCAGCGACATCGCCAAGGTGCTGATGGTGGGCGGCTCCAGCCGGATCCCCGCCGTGCAGGACGAGGTGAAGAAGCTCACCGGCAAGGAGGGCTTCAAGGGCATCAACCCCGACGAGTGCGTGGCCCTGGGCGCCGCGCTTCAGGGCGGCGTGTTCACCGGCGACGTGAAGGACCTGCTGCTGCTGGACGTCACCCCCCTGTCCCTGGGCATTGAGACCATGGGCGGCGTGATGACCAAGCTCATTGACCGCAACACCACCATCCCCGTGAAGAAGAGCCAGATCTTCACCACCGCCGCCGACAACCAGACCAGCGTGGAGGTCCATGTCCTCCAGGGCGAGCGGGAGATGGCCCAGTACAACAAGACCCTGGGCCGCTTTAACCTGGACGGCATCGCCCCCGCCCGCCGCGGCGTCCCGCAGATCGAGGTCACCTTCGACATCGACGCCAACGGCATCGTGAACGTGTCCGCCAAGGACCTGGGCACCGGCAAGGAGCAGCACATCACCATCACCTCCTCCACCAACATGTCCAAGGAGGACATCGACAAGGCCGTCCGCGAGGCTGAGCAGTTCGCCGCCGAGGACGCCAAGCGCAAGGAAGAGGTTGACGTGCGCAACCAGGGCGACCAGATGGTGTACCAGACCGAGAAGGTCATGGAGGACCTGAAGGATAAGCTGTCCGCCGAGGACAAGAACACCCTGGACGCCGCCCTGAACAAGCTGAAGGACGCTCTGAAGGGCACCGACACCCAGGCCATCAAGACCGCCACCGAGGAGCTGGGCAAGGCCTTCTATCCCATCAGCGAGAAGCTGTACAGCCAGGCCGGCGGCCAGCAGGCCGGTCCCGACATGGGCGGCGCAGGCTTCGGCGGCGCTCAGGCCGGTCAGAGCGACAACAGCGACCCCAACGTGGTGGACGCTGACTACAAGGTTGTCGACGATGATCAGCAGTAATCAATAACCATGGGAAATGAGGCGGGGGCTTGTCCCCCGCCGTTTCCCGCGTAAAGAGGTGAACTCCCATGCCAGATCAGAAACGGGATTATTATGAGGTCCTGGGCGTGTCCAAGGGCGCGTCGGACGACGAGATCAAAAAGGCCTACCGCAAGATGGCCAAGCAGTACCACCCGGACCTGAACCCCGGCGACAAGACCGCCGAGGCCAAATTCAAAGAGGTCAACGAGGCCTACGAGGTGCTGTCTGACAAGGAGAAGCGTTCCAGGTATGACCAGTTCGGCCATGCCGGCGTGGACCCCAACTTCGGTGCGGGAGCCGGCGGCCCCTTCGGCGGCTTCTCCGGCGCCGACTTCGGGGACATCGACCTGGGCGACATCTTCGGCTCCTTCTTCGGCGGCGGGTTCGGCGGCGGCGGCAGCCGTCAGCGCACTGGCCCCATGAAGGGCGACACCCTGCGGGCCGGCGTGACCATCTCCTTTGAGGAAGCTGCCTTCGGCTGCGAGAAGGAGATCATCCTCAACCGCGAGGAGACCTGTGACGCCTGCCACGGCACCGGCTGTGAACCGGGCACCACCGCAGAGATCTGCCCCAACTGCCGGGGCACCGGCGCCGTTCGCATCCAGCGGGGCGGCGGGGCCTTTACCTTCGCCACCACCACCACCTGCCCCAAGTGCGGCGGCAGGGGCAAAATCATCCACCAGCCCTGCAAGAGCTGCGGCGGCACCGGCAATGTGCGCAAGCAGCGCCGCATCACCGTCACCATCCCCGCCGGCATCGACAACGGCCAGGCCGTTTCCCTGCGGGGCCAGGGCGGCGCGGGCAAAAACGGCGGCCCGGCGGGGGATCTGCTCATCAGCGTCACCGTGCGGCCTCACCCCTTCTTCAAGCGGGACGGCACGTCGGTGTATCTGGAGCATCCGGTCACCTTCCTCCAGGCCACCCTGGGGGCGGAGCTGGAGATCCCCACCATCGACGGCAAGGTCAAGTGGACTCTGCCCGCCGGCACCCAGCCCGACACCACCTTCCGCCTGCGGGGGAAGGGCATCCCCAGCGTCAACGGCCGCGGACGCGGTGATCAGTATGTCACCGTGAAGGTTCAGGTTCCCACCAACCTGAACCACGAGCAGAAGGAGGCGCTGCGTGCCTATGGCGAAGCCATGGGCGAGATTCCACCCAGTCCGGTGGACAGCGTAAAATCTTTCTTTGACAAAAAGAAGAAGAAGAAATAAAATAGAAGGACGAGC
>CALXGC010000085.1 GCA_944387755.1 uncultured Oscillospiraceae bacterium
TGGAGATCTGCCGCTGGGTGTCCTCCAAGTACACCCGCTCCAAGGTGCGCAAGGCCCTCCCCAAGGACTACGCCTACATCATCGACGAGCTGCTCCACACCCACTACGACGAGGCGGACAAGCGGGACTACTACGAGAACATCATCTCCACCATCATCGACCTGGGCCAGGCGGACCGGTTCATCGAGGCGGTGTCCGCCGTCATCAAGCGCATGGCGGTGGACCACATGCACATCGTGGGAGACATCTTCGACCGGGGCCCCCGGGCGGACATCATCATGGACTCCCTGCTGGACTACCACAGCGTGGACATCCAGTGGGGCAACCACGACATTTTGTGGATGGGGGCGGCCTCCGGCTCCCGGACCCTGGTGGCCACGGTGCTGGCCAACTCCATCCACTACAACAATCTGGAGGTCATCGAGACGGGCTACGGCATCTCCCTGCGCCCCCTGTCCGTCTTCGCCAACGAGGTGTACCGGGACTGCGACGTCCACTGCTTCGACGTCAAGCTCACCGGCCCCGACGCCGCCCAGTACAGCGAGAAGGACAAGCTCCTCTCCGCCCGGATGCACAAGGCCATCACCATCATCCTCTTCAAGCTGGAGGGCCAGAAGCTGCTGCGCCACCCGGAATACGGCATGGCGGACCGGCTGCTGCTGGACAAAATCGACTATGAGCACAGGTGCGTCGCCATCGACGGCGTCACCTACCCTCTGGAGGACGTGGATTTCCCCACGGTGGACCCCAGGGACCCCTACGCCCTCACCCCGGAGGAGAACAGCGTCATCGACCAGCTCACCGCCTCCTTCCAGCGCAGCGAGAAGCTTCAGAAACACGTGCGCTTCCTGTACTCCAAGGGGAGCCTCTATAAAATTTTCAACGGCAACCTGCTCTTCCACGGCTGCATTCCCATGACCCCGGAGGGGGAGCTGCTCTCCTTCACCCTGGGGGGCAGGGAGCGGAAGGGCCGGGAATTCTTCGACTATGTGGACACCGCCGCCCGGCAGGCCTACTACCTCAAGCCCGGCTCCACAGAGCGGAAGCTGGGCATGGACCTGCTGTGGTTTCTGTGGGCGGGTCGGAACAGCCCCATCTTCGGCCGGGACCGCATGACCACCTTCGAGCGGCGGCTCATCAAGGACGAGGCCGCCTGGACCGAGCCGAAAAACGCCTATTACACCCTCTACCAGGACCCCGCCGTGTGCGACGCCCTCCTGCGGGAGTTCGGCCTGGAGGGCCCCCACTGCCACATCGTCAACGGTCACATCCCCGTCAAGTCCAAGAAGGGCGAGAGCCCCATCAAGGGGGGCGGCAAGCTGCTGGTTATCGACGGCGGCTTCTGCCGGGCCTATCAGTCCACCACCGGCATTGCAGGCTACACCCTGATCTACAACTCCTGGGTCATGCGCATCGTCTCCCACCAGCCCTTCTGCGGCCGGAAGGCCGCCATCGAGGAAAACCAGGACATCGCCAGCAGCTCCCAGGTATTCGAGCGGATGGACAGCCGCCTGAAAATCGCCCAGACCGACGTCGGCCGCCGGCTTCAGGTCCAGTCGGAGGACCTGCGGAACCTGGTGGAGGCCTTCAAGGCCGGCGCGGTGCTGGAGGACCACCGCGACTGACCTGGAGGCGCATCTATGATTCATCTCTACTGCGGCGACGGCAAGGGGAAGACCACCGCCGCCATGGGCCTGGCCCTCCGCATGGCCGGCCGGGGCCGGGGCGCGGTGATCGCCCAGTTTCTCAAGGGGGCGGACAGCGGCGAACGGCTGGCCCTGGCGCGGCTCCCCGGCGTCACCCTGCTCCCCGTGCCGGAGCGGGTCAAATTCTCCTTCCAGCTCTCCCCGGAGGAGCGGGAGCAGGAGCGGCGGCGCTCGCTGGCGCTGCTGCTCCAGGCCGGGCGGGCCGCCCAGGACCCCAGCTGCGGCCTGCTTGTTCTGGACGAGGTGTGCGCGGCGGTGAACACCGGCCTGCTCCCCCTGGAGGAGGTGCTGGCCTGCCTGGACCGCCTCTCCTGCGAGGTGGTCCTCACCGGCCGGGCCCCCGCGCCGGAGCTCCAGCGCCGGGCGGACTATGTCACCGAGATGGTCAAGCGCCGCCACCCCTTTGACGGCGGCGTCTCCGCCCGCCTGGGGGTGGAGTGGTAGAAACCGCCCCCTTGCCCCCGGCGCAGGTCCATTGTATAATAAAGCCGGCAGAGGTCCGAATTCTTATGTTCCGAATTTTTATTTTAAGGAGGAATTTCCCATGGCTTTTGTAGATTTTGAGCAGCGCGGCCCCATCGGCATCCTCACCATGAACCGCCCGGAGGCCCTCAACGCCCTGAACGATCAGGTGCTGAAGGACCTGGACGCCGCCCTGGACGCGGCGGAGGCCAGCGAGGAGGTGCTGGTGCTGATTCTCACCGGCGCGGGCCGCTCCTTTGTGGCCGGGGCCGACATCGGCCAGATGAAGGACTTCACCCCGGTGGAGGCCAAGAAGTTCGGCCTGTACGGCAACAGCGTGTTCCTGAAGCTGGAGAACTTCCCCAAGCCCGTCATCGCCGCGGTGAACGGCTTCGCCCTGGGCGGCGGGTGCGAGCTGGCTATGGCCTGCGACATCCGCCTGGCCAGCGAGAAGGCCAGGTTCGGCCAGCCAGAGGTGGGGCTGGGCATTACCCCCGGCTTCGGCGGCACCCAGCGCCTGGCCCGCATCGTGGGGACCTCCAACGCCATGGAGCTTATCCTCACCGCAGAGAACATCAACGCCCAGCGGGCCCTTGAGATCGGCCTGGTGAGCCACGTCTATCCCCCGGAGGCCCTGATGGACGAGGCCGTGAAGCTGGCCCAGGCCATCGCCGCCAACGCCCAGGTGGCCGTGCGCCAGTCCAAGGCCGCCATCCGCCGGGGCCAGCAGACCGACATGTACACCGGCGCCGCCTTCGAGGCGGAGGCCTTCGGCCTGTGCTTCTCCACCGAGGACCAGAAGGCCGCCATGACCGCCTTTGTGAACAAGGCGGAGAAGGCCCCCTTCAAAAACCGCTGAGGCCCTGCCTCCCAAGTCCGGACGAAAGTCCGGACTTTTTTTCACGCCGCCGTGACAAGCCGTTCATTTTCTGTTATAATCCCTCTATCCGCTTGACTGCGGCAGGAAGGGAGCTGAGGACGCCATGCTCGACATCGGCGCTGTATTTTCCAATCTGCTGGGGCTGTTTCTCCTCATCGGCGTGGGGTACGCCTCCGTCCGGTTCGGGGTGCTCCCGGCCTCGTCCACAAAGCTGTTCAGCGCGCTGCTGATGAAAATCACCACCCCCGCGATTATTTTTACCTCCATGGTCCGGCCCTTTGACCCCGCCTTTCTCCGCTCCGGCGTCACCGCGGCCGTTTTGGGCGGCGTGCTCTACCTGCTCTACTCCCTGGCGGGGGCGGCGCTGCAGCGGGTCTTCCGGGTGGAGAAGCGCCGCCGGGGCATATGGATCTTCTCCTGCACCTTCAACAACAACGGCTTCATGGGCTTCCCCGTCACCCAGGCCCTCTTCGGGGCGGACGGCGTGGCGCTGGCGGCCTTTATGGGTATTCCCTTCAACCTGATGGCCTACGTCTACGGCGCAAAGCTCATCGGCATGGACCACAGCGTGGTCAGCGGCGCGCCGCCGGTCCCCTGGCGCTCCATCCTGTGCACCGCCATCAACGCCGCGACCTTCCTGGGCCTTGTGTTCTACGGCTTTCAAATCCCCATTCCGGAATTTTTGGCCTCTCCCCTGGGCTACTTAGCCGACGTCACCACCCCTCTGTCCATGCTCATCATCGGCATGACCCTGGCCGAGGGACAGATCTCCAACGTCTTCCGCAGCAAGGACGTGTTCTCCTGTACGTTTATGCGGCTGCTCCTCCTCCCTGTGCTGACCTTCGGCCTGCTGGAGGCCCTGCCCGGCCTGGACCCGTTCCTCATCGGGGTCATTGTCATCCTCATGTCCATGCCCTCCCCGGCCATCAGCACCATCCTGGCGGAGACCTACGGCGGCGATTCGGAGTTCGCCTCTGAGACCGTCTTCCTCTCCAGCCTGCTCTGCCTGGGGTCCATCCCGCTGATCTCCCTGCTGCTGTGACAAAAAACGGACCGCCCTGTGCGGTCCGTTTTTGCTTTTCCGCTTTCTTCCGCTCTCCCCGCCGGGAAGGCCGGGAGAAAACAGAAAAGAAATGACCCCCGACCGCGCCGCTTACGGCTCTCTCAGTCAGGGGTCATTTCTGGTGGTTCTTGTTATCTAACATCATTTGTTTACCTCCATTTCTATCAATTCTCCCTTTTCACATCCCAAACGCCTTCAGATTTGCGCCATCCGCTTTCAACATCTTCTTCTGCGCCCTGTGCGCTTCCTCATACATGAGGTCCTGTTCTGCTGCGGGATTTTGTCTGTCTGTCCGCGTGGTGTGAAATTGGAGTTGCACCAGACTGTCGCTCCGTCCGGCAAGCGGGGTTTTGGAACCGACCGGCCAGCCGCTCTTCCTTTGGAGTGGAGCTTTCCGCTCCCAGAAGATTTTCTGGACCAGATCCCTAAGCCTTTGCTCTTACCGTTTTCCTATCCGCGCCTCTCTCAATCGAACATCTTTATTTCAATTGCTGCCGCCGGATGCGGGAACATCTGGGAGTCAGGTTTTTCTACCACATTGGTATCACCCTTTCTCTTTCTGGCTATAATATAGCACTTCGCCCCGAATTTGTCAACGGTTTTTATGAGAAATTCCAAACCTTTTTGCAGGATTTCTGAAAAATGCTTGCAAGCGCTATTTGGCGCCGCAGCCGGGACAGCCGGCGCAGGGCGCCTGCCGCCCCTTCTCCCGCCCCGCCGCCAGGAAGTCCGCCCCAATGAGCGCCGCGCACCAGAACACCACCAGCGCCAGAATCAGAAGGGCGCAGTTGCGGAAGAAGGCCTCCGGCAGCAGCAGAATCACGGGGTCCGTGCGCCAGTCGAAGATCCAGTTGGTCTTGCCGGGGAAAAACAGGGTGTGGAAGACCACAAACGCCCGCTGGAAGTCCAGCGCCGCCAGCCCTCCCGCCAGGAGGAACGCCGCCCCCAGCAGCGCCGCCCCCCAGAAGCCGGGCCCCCGGCCCAGCAGGCGGGCGGGCGTCAGGCGCTTCCGCCGGCCAACGCATATCAGAACCAGCAGCGCCGCCGCCGACAGCGCCAGCAGCGCCAGGTCCAGCTGAAACAGCCCCCGCACGTCCGCAAAGTGGTCCCGGCCCGACGCCGACCAGAGCAGTCCCCCCGCGGAGAACTCCTCCCTCAGGCCCAGGCAGAAGTCCATCACCTCGTCAAACGCCTGCCGGATCTGCTCCACCGACAGCCCGGTGCGCTCCGGCAGCTGGAGGGCCTCAATATGGGCGTAATAAAACGGGCGGCACAGAATGGGCGCCGCGATGGAGCCGGACAGCACCAGCACGGCGGCGGACAGCGCCGTCAAAACCGCCAGCAGCTTACTGGATTTCACGCTCTTTCACCTCTCGCATCCCGGACAGGGCAATCAGCGCCTGACCGGGCAGATAGAACAGCCACATGCCCACCCGGACAAAGGAAAAGACCGCCGGTGGGAGATACTCCGGAAACTGGAAGGCGGCCACGCACAGGTCGCAGCACAAAAACAGAACCAGTCCGGCAAAAAACAGCCGGAAGCGCCCCGCGCTGCACAGGACGTTGCACAAAAAATTGGTAAAGTAGAACAGCGCCAGGGCGTTCAGCGCCGTCAGCAGCCCCAGCCGCCCCAGCGCCGCCAGAGACGCGGGGAACAGCAGCAGCCGCAGCCCCCACAGGCTCCGGCCGCAGCGGCGGTAAATCCGGGCGCAGTAGCACCCCTGCGCCCCGCAGAACAGCAGCACCCCCGCGCCATAGCAGGCGTTCAGCACCAGCAGAAACCCATCCGCCGCCGCCGTCAGCGCCATCGCCGCCGCCGTCAGCCGGTCCCCGCCCCCCGCCGCCCAGAACAGGGAGAACAGGGCACACAGCACAATGGAGGCGTACTTCAGCGGCACGGAGCCCGCGCCCCCCGCCGCCAGGTCCTGCCGGAGAAACCACACATATAATATCCCCTCCGCGGCCAGAAAGGGAGCCACGCCGGTATGGCGCATTTTCATCGCCTTCTTTCCCGCTATCATACCACAGCGCCCCCGGAAAAACAAGGAGGCGGACCTCCGGTCCCTTTTCAGGATAAGTAGTGATGGCCCAAACTCCGTCGGTTTCACTAAATAGCAACCCCTAACTTTTAAGGGCTGAGCTAAATAGTCTATCATGCCTTGCGGGAAGCATTTTTGTATTTTA
>CALXGC010000086.1 GCA_944387755.1 uncultured Oscillospiraceae bacterium
CCCTGCGCCCCTCCCCCACAGAGGCGGAAACGCTCCGCGCCAGGCTGGGGGAGGCGGATTACCTGGTCTTCTCCAGCGCCAGCGGGGTAAATTTTCTGCTGGACACCGGGGTGGAGCTCCCCCCCGCCCTCCCCTGCGCGTGCATTGGACCGGCGACGGCCCAGGCCCTGTCCGCCCGCTGGAGCGGCCCTATCCTCACCGCGCCGGAGATCTCCGCCCAGGGGGCCGTGCGGGCGATTGCAGAACATCATTCGCCTGCTCAGGCCGCTCCGGACCGTTGTGCGGCCGATTGACTTATTTTTGTGCGAATGTTATACTTGCGTCACAATCAGCCTTCGACTTTGTATACAAATCCCAAAAAAGGAGACGCCGTATGATGCACGCCGCCTGTTTTCGGGTGGAATTCCAGTTTCAGGACAAAATTTCCGCCGGCGTATGCGGCTTCTGCCGCCCCGGCCGGGAGCGCGCGGTGGAGGCCGCCTTCTCCCGTCTCTTCCGGCAGGCCTTCGGCCCGCTGCGGGAGGGCTTTCTGGCGGACCGCCGGTTTGCCCGCCTGCTGGCCCAGGCGGGCCGGGAGGAGGCGGACGCCATCCTGCTCACCGCCGGGAGCGTCCGCCTTCCGGATCCAGACGCCCCCTGCGGCGCGGTGCTGGGGGACCTCTTTGCGCCGCCTCAGAGCGCCCAGAGCGCCCCGGACCCCGCGGTCTTTCTGGGGGGAGAAAAGCTGTCCCTCCTGCTCCAGCCGGGGGTGGGGGCCGCCGCCTTCTGGCCGGAGGACCCGGAGCTGCTCCGGCAGACTGCCGCGGAATTTCCCGCCGGAAGCGCCCTCCGCCGGCTCCGGGCACAGACGGAGGGCGGGCTGTGGGCGCTGGACTATTTCCCCGGCTCGCCCCTGCTGGACGGAAGCTGTCAGGTCTACTGCAAAAATCAGGTGAAAGATATGAAAGGGAGGTAGAGATATGTTTCTGCTGCACACAAAGCTGCCCAGTTTTATTCAGCAGCTGAAGGAGGCCGCCCAGCACCACGGGGAGGTCCCCTGCCAGGTGCTGGGGCTGGAAAATCTGGAGACGGCCAAGGTCCAGTCCGCCCGGACCGGGCGGCTGGAGCGGGAGGTGGAGGAGCTCTCCCAGGTCCCCGGCGCGGCCCGGCTGGAGGTGCGGATTCTGCCCCGCATCCCGGAGACGCTGCACACCGTGGTCATCAAGGTGCTGGACGCGGACGGAAAGCCCATCAAGGCCGTTTTGGACACGGTGGGCATCATTCACCCCGGCGTGGACTGCTATCTGGAGGACTGCCCGGAGGTGGAGGACCGCCGGCCCCGCATCGGCCAGCACTGAGGAGGAACGCAAATGGAACTGACCTATAAACTGCTCCCGGCGGGAAATATAAAGGGCTCTGTGGTGCCGGTCTCCATCGCCTTTGTGGACTACCACGACGTGCTGCGCTGCGGCGTCTCCATGAAGGAGGCCTGCGACGCCATCGCGGCCCGGATTCCCGGCCCCGGCGCCATCCACATGTTCGACATGGACGCTGTCACCACCAACAGCGACGGCGTGATGATTCCGGGCAGCATGACCTGCATGGCGGCCTGCGACTACGGCCACATCGACCCGGAGTTCGGCTTCACAGAGCTGATGGAGGTCCCCCATGACCCCAAGCTGATTCAGGAGGAGCCCCACCTGCGCCAGTGGGACGCCAACTTCCCCGGCCGCCGCCTGATTCTGGGCCCCGACCCGGACCGCAAGCCTCTCCCCGTCCACAACGCCGTCATCTCCGGCCGGAGCTGCACCAACAACACCGCCACGGAGGTCATGAACTGCGTCACCATGGACGAAATGCTCCTCTTTGTCACCGGACAGATGGAAATTATGCGGAACGGCGACATTCTGTGGGGCAAAACCGGCGAGGTGATCTCCGTGGGCATCGGTATGCTGGTGGGCGAGGAGTACGGCCGCATCGTGCCCCACCGGCAGTACATCTGTGGCGACACCGGACACAAGAGCGGCGTGTACGCCAAATATCTGAAAAACCAGCTCCCCTGCCTGGCCGCCCCCAAGCCGGTGCTGGCCCGGCACATCATCCGCGCCCTGAAGGCCGGCATGGTGCCAGGGCGGCACATCGGCCCCTCCCCCGCGGTTTTGACTGTGGCGAAGTATCTGGGCTACCCCATCGACTGCGGCAACATCACGCCGGGGGCCTATCTGGAGCTGGGCGACGTGGGTATTCCGGAGGATTGGATCCGCGCCCCCATGGACCCCATGCCGGAGGCGGCGTTCCTGGCCCAGGCGGACAGGCTTCTGCCCGGAACGGAGCACAGCGCCCTCTACCCCGCCCGGGAGCTGGTGCGCGCCTGCGTTGTCGAGGTGGGCGTATGACCGACACCCATATCCTGGTCCAGGTGGACAAGACGGTGGTGAAAATCACCGGCCTGTCTGTGAAGGGCCTGCAAATCCAGGAGCTGGAGCAGCTTCTTCAGCAGCGCCTGAAGAGCATGGTGCGGGTCATCGGCGTCACAGGGAGCTGCATTGAGCTGGACGTCTACGGCGTGGAGGAGTCCGACATTCTCCGGGACCAGGACGGCATCATCAAAACTGTGGCGCTGGCCCGGGGCATTCAGGTCAGCGACGTCACCGCCATGGAACACGTCAGCAAAATCAAGGCCGTCCCCTTTGACCAGATCCCGCCCTATGAGGAGGGGGAGTGCCGGGCGGAGAGGTGGCTCTCCCTCCCATGAAGCAGGCGTTGATTCAGCCCACCGGGGCGGAGATCTGCTCCGGCGTGGTCCAGGACACCGACAGTCCCATGGTCCGGGACGTGCTGGAGGAGCTGGGCTTCTCCGCCGCCATTGCGCCCCCCCTCCCGGACGCCGCCGGCCGGCTGGAGGCGGCCATCGCGCAGGCCGGCGGCCGCTTTCAGCTGATGGTCCTCATCGGCGGCAGCGGGGGCGGCCGCCGGTACGACCCGGCGCTGGCGGTGGACGTGACCCACCGCGCCATGGAGCGGGCCCTCAGCGGGACCAGCGCCGTCTCCCTCTACGGCAAAAACGGCCACCTCTGGAGCCGCCTGGTCTGCGGCTTCCGGGAGGACATGCTGGTGATCAACCTCCCCGGCCCCTACCGGGAGGCCCAGGCCGCCATCGCCGCCTTCGCCGCGGCGTACCGCCGCCCGGGCTGGTCCCCGGAGACCGTCAGCCGCGCCATGGCGGAGGCCGTGTGCGCCGTCTACGGCTCCGGCGGAACCCTGTAGGCCCGAATTGGACTCCAAGAAAAATATCCGATTGGCGCTTTTCACCGTCTCCCCTGCGCCGTAAAATAACGCAGGGTGATAATTTTGAATTTCAATTTTGAGGGAATTTTCGTAGGCGCCGCCGCTCTGCTTGTCATCGGCGCTTTTCATCCGCTGGTCATCTGGTGCGAGTATTTTTTTACGCAGCGGGTCTGGCCTGTATTTTTGGCCGCGGGGGTGCTCTTTCTGGGGGCTGCGCTGCTTACCGAGGGGCTCCCCGCCGTTTTGCTGGGCCTTCTGGGGGCGTCCTGTCTGTGGAGCATTCGGGAGCTGAAGGAGCAGGCCCAGCGGGTAGAGCGGGGATGGTTCCCCAAAAACCCCAATCGGAAATCATAAGCGAGGCGTTAGAAGCTTTGAAGCAGGCGGATAAGGACGGGAGTTATTCAAATTATCCGGCCCATCTATAGCTTCAAGGCCGGAGACAAAGCGTAAGCCCAGGGCGGCCGCCCTGGGCTTTTTGCCTTTAAAATTCTTTTCTCTCCAGAATGCGGCTGGAGAGGAGGAAGGACGCCCCCAGTCCCGCCAGCGCGGCCAGCGGAAACAGGCCGATCAGCCCCAGGGCGTTCAGCTCCGGCATCCGGTTCAAAAACGCCAGGCTCAGGCCCAGGTCCTTCCCAAACTTCAGCAGCAGGAAAACGCCTGCAAAGGGAATCAGGCACAGCGCGAAGAGATAGGGCCTGGCCCGCTCCGGCCCCAGCCTGTAGCACAGGGGGAACATGACGTCTATAATCAGCACCCCCGCCCCCAGAGAGCCCAGCATGGCGGCGATGTTTTCCACCAGCGGGGTATCCTCCGCGCCCAGCAGGCCGGCGAGCACGACGCACACACTGCTGACGGCGGCCACCGCCAGCAGAACCAGCAGGGCGAAGAGATACCGGGCCCCCACGATGGTCCGGGGCGTCAGGGGGAGGGTCCGTGCAAACCGTTCCCACCTGGCCGCCTCGTCAAAGGAGAAGCAGGAGATGGGCAGCACCATGATCACGATGGTGGAAAACGTGATGACAAAGTCCACCTGGAAGGCCCCCAGCACGGTCAGGCCGAAGTAGCACAGCAAAAAAATCACATAGAAGCGCACGGTCTTCCGCATCACCAGGATGTCTTTCCAAATCAGGCCGGTCATGCTTCCTCCCCCCTTCCCAAAAACAGCATGACGTCCTCCAGCTTGATGGGCTCCACCATCAGCTTGGGGTATTTTTTATGGAACGCGCCCCGGTCGGACACCAGGGCCTCGCAGCCGAAGGAGCCCCGCCGCACCCGCAGCAGGTCCGCCGGGTCCACGGCCGCCAGCTGGGCGGCGGTGCACCCCACCCGGCCGTAGCTGTCCAGAATCTCGTCCTTGGCGCCGGCCAGGGCAATTTTCCCCTGGTGCAGATAGGCGATGTAGTCCGCCGCCTTCTCCAGGTCGCTGGTGATGTGGCTGGAGATGAGGATGGCGTGGTCCTCGTCGCAGATGAAGCTCAGAAATTCGTCCAGAATCTCGTCCCGCACCACCGGGTCCAGTCCGGCGGTGGCCTCGTCCAAAATCAGCAGCCTGGGCCGGTGGGCCAGGGCGGCGGCCAGAGACAGCTTCATCTTCATGCCCCTGGAGAACTCCCTGATGAGCTTCTCCTCCGGGAGCTTGAATTTTTTCAGGTAATCCCCATAGAGGCCGTCGTCCCAGTCGGGATAGACGGGGCCCAGAATGCGCTTTAAATCCTTGGGCCGCAGGGAGTCGTGGAAAAAGCACTCGTCCAGCACCACGCCCACCTCCAGCTTGGCCTGGCGCTCCTCCCGCAGGTTGTCGTGTCCCAAGACGGCGATCTCCCCGCTCTCCCGGCGGGTCAGGTTCAAAATGCACTTGATGAGGGTGGTCTTGCCCGCCCCGTTCTCCCCGATGAGGCCCAGAATGGTCCCGCCGGGAATGTTCAAATTCACATGGTCCAGGGCAAAGTCCGGGTAGGACTTGCACAGGTCCCTGATTTCCAAACAGTTTTTCATCAATCGTCACCCTTGTAGAGTAAATCCAGAAGTTCCTGCAGCTCCTCCAGAGAGAAGCCGCCCTTTTGGGCCTCCTCCACCGCCTGGGCGAGGAGGTCCTCCACCCGGCGCAGCTGGGCCTCCCGGAGCAGCTCCCGGTTCTGGGGGGCCACAAAGCAGCCTTTGCCGGGGACGGTCTCCAAAAAGCCCTCCCGCTCCAGCTCCTCATAGGCCCGCTTGGTGGTAATCACGGAGATGCGCAGCTCCTTGGCCAGCACCCGCATGGAGGGCAGGGCGTCCCCCGCCGCCAGGGTCCCGTCCAGGATCTGTGCCTTCACCTGGTCTGTAATCTGTTCATAGATGGGTTTTCCGCTGGAATTGCTCAAAATAATGTCCATATGGCGCACCATGTAAACCGCCGGGAAAACTGCCGGCCCTGCGCACGGGTCCAGCGCCTCCCTCCGGCCTGCCTTTCCTTGTATAGTGTATATATACTATATGTACAGTATATATGGTACGAGGTCCCTTGTCAAGAGAAAACGGAGAAAAAACAAAACTATTTTTCCGGCCGGCCGCCGGGAGGATTGACACTTCTTTCCCGCTAAACTATAATGAAATACTGTCCCAAGCCCCTCTGAATCAGAGGGATGGGGCGGTATTTCTGAATTTTAAAGAATGAAAGGGGTTCTCCAATCATGAGTGACCAGCGTGTTTACAACTTCTCCGCCGGCCCGTCCATGCTCCCTCTCTCCGCCCTGGAGCGCGCCGGAGCCGAAATCACCAACTACAAAGGCTCCGGAATGTCCGTGATGGAGATGAGTCACCGGTCAAAGATTTTCATGCAGATTTTTGAGGAGACCCAGGCGAAGCTGCGCCGCATGATGAACGTCCCTGAGGAGTACGCCATTTTGTTCCTCCAGACCGGCGCATCCGGTCAGTTTTCCATGATTCCCCTGAACCTGATGGGCCGCACCGGCAGGGCGGACTATGCCGTCACCGGCAATTTCGCCTCCATCGCCGCCAAAGAGGCCAAAAAATACGGCACGGTGAACCTCGCCGCCGACTCCAGCGACCGGGACCACTCCTACATCCCCGCCCAGGAGGCGCTGAAGCTGGACAAGGGCGCCAGCTACTTCTACTACTGCGCCAACAACACCATCTACGGCACCGAGTGGCAGTATGTGCCTGAGACCGGGGACGTGCCCCTGGTGTGCGACATGTCCTCCGACATCCTCTCCCGCCCGGTGGACGTGTCCAAGTTCGGCATCGTCTACGCCGGGGCCCAGAAGAACATGGCCCCCGCCGGCCTGACGGTGGTCATCATCCGGAAGGACCTGGCCGGCCACGAGCTGCCCTTCACTCCGCTGATGATGAACTATCAGACCATGATTGAGAAGGACTCCATGTACAACACCCCGCCCTGCTGGTGCATCTATATGCTGGGCCTGAACCTGGACTGGATCGAGGAGCAGGGCGGCATTGCCGGAATGCAGAAGCTGCGGGACCTGCGCTCCGGAATGCTCTATGACGTGCTGGACAGCTCCAGGCTCTTCCGCTGCCACGCGGAGAATGGCTCCCGCTCCGGCATGAACGTCACCTTCCGCACCGGAGACGAGGCGCTGGACGCCAAGTTCGTGGCCGAGGCCACCGCCGCCGGCTTCACCAACCTGAAGGGACACCGGAAGGTGGGCGGTATGCGCGCCTCCATCTACAACGCCATGCCCGTGGAGGGCGTGGAGAAGCTGTGCGATTTTATCCGCGCCTTCGACAAAAACAACGGCTGACGCCCTTCCCCGCCCTGCGGACGGGAACTTATATAAAGAATCGAGGTCTTTCCCATGTATCGCATTAAAACGCTGAACAAGATTTCCCAGGCCGGGCTGGGCCTTCTGGACCAGAGCCGCTTTCAGGTGGGCGGCGACGTGGAAAATGAGGACGGCGTCCTGGTCCGCTCCGCCCCCATGCACGACTACGCCTTCCCGGAGTCCCTCCGGGCTATCGCCCGCGCCGGGGCCGGCACCAACAACATCCCCATCGACCGGTGCAGCGAAAACGGCATTGTGGTCTTCAACACCCCCGGCGCCAACTCCAACGCGGTGAAGGAGCTGGTGCTGGCCGCCATGCTCATCGCCTCCCGGGACATCATCGGCGGCGTGGAGTGGGTCCAGGAGCAGGTCCACACCCCCGGCGTGGACATCGCCCAGGCGGTGGAGAAGGGCAAGTCCGCCTTCGCCGGGCCGGAGATCTACCGGAAGACCCTGGGCGTCATCGGCCTGGGGGCCATCGGCGCCCTGGTGTGCAACATCGCCCTGGACCTGGGCATGGACGTGTACGGCTATGACCCCTTCCTGTCGGTGGACGCCGCCCTGCGGCTGGACCGCCACGTCCACGTGGTCAAAAATGTGGACGAGCTCTACCGGGTGTCCGACTATGTGACCATCCACATCCCCTATAACAGCGAGACCAAGGACTTCATCAACGCCGACGCCATTTCCAAGATGAAGGGCCAGGTGCGGGTGCTGAACCTGGCCCGGGGCGGCCTGGTCAACGACGACGACATGATCGACGCCCTGGAGTCCGGCCGGGTGGCCCGGTACGTCACCGACTTCCCCGACGACAAAATCGCCCCGGTGAAGAACGTCATCGCCCTGCCCCACCTGGGGGCCTCCACCCCGGAGAGCGAGGAGAACTGCGCCCGCATGGCCGCCGACCAGCTCAGGGACTATCTCATCAACGGCAACATCAAGAACTCCGTCAACCTGCCCAACGTCTCCCAGGACTGGAGCGGCGCCTGCCGGGTGTGCCTGATTCACCGGAACATCCCCGCCATGCTGACCCGCATCACCTCCATCCTGTCCGAGGAGGGGGTCAACGTGGAGAACATGACCAACAAGTCCCGGAAGGACTACGCCTACACCATGGTGGACCTGGACAGCCGCATCAAGGACGCGGTGGCGGACGAGCTGCGGGCCATCCCCGGCATGATCCGGGTCCGGGTGCTGAACCACTGAGGGCTATGGGGCGGCTCCATCTTCAGTACAACGCCCCGGTGGTGCTGACCTTCAGCCTGCTGTCCCTGGGCGCTCTGCTGCTGGGCATGGCCACTGGAGGTCTGTCCACCCAGCTTCTGTTCTGCGTCTACCGCGCCCCCCTGACGGACCCCCTCACCTATGCGCGCCTGTTCGGCCATGTGCTGGGCCACGCGGGGTACAGCCACTTTATGGGCAACATCATGCTCCTGCTGGTGATCGGCCCTCCCCTGGAGGAGAAATACGGCAGCCGCCGCCTGCTGTTCTGCGTCGCCGTCACCGCGCTGGTCTCCGGACTGGTGCAGTTTCTCTTCTTTCCCGGTACGGCGCTGCTGGGAGCCAGCGGCATTGTCTTTATGATGATTGTCCTCTCCTCCCTGGCCGGAATGCGGGAGGGGGCCGTCCCCCTGACCCTGATTCTGGTGGTCATCCTCTACCTGGGGGGCGAGGCGGTGGACGCCGTGTCCATTCGGGACAGCGTCTCCCAGCTCACCCACATCGTGGGCGGCCTGTGCGGCGCGGTGCTGGGCTTTGCCATGGGACAGTCCCGGCTTTACGGCAGATAAAAATAGGGCGCTGCGGAGAGGCAGCGCCTTATTTCTTATCTCAGCGCCCACTGGAGCATGAGCAGCAGGCCGAATCCCGGCGCCCCCAGCACCCCCAGCACCAGGGCGTTCACCAGATTGACCCCCAGGCTGACGCCGATGAGGTGGCTCACCTGGCTGAACAGGGCCAGCGCCGCCAATCCCAGAGAGGAGCGCACCGCCAGCCGGAGAAGCTGACCCAGGGGCCGGTGGAACAGGGCCAGCGCCGCCAGCAGCAGCAGAGCCAGCGCCCCCCAGGGGGAAAACGCCCCCGTCATGGGGCGCACTCCAGCTCCTTCACCCGGCGGAGCAGGTAGTCGTACCGGGATTGCAGAGCTTTGATCTCAAAAACATAGGACTCAATCAGGTCGCTGTCGCTTACCGTGTTGAATCCCCCGTAGGCCTGCTGAATCTGGGTGCGGGTACTGGCCAGACAGGCCAGCAGCTCCCGGCGCTCCGCCTCGCGGGCGGCCTTCTCCCGGCGGCGTTCCGAGGACAAAAACATATGGGCGGCGCTCCTTTCCCACTGGTTCGTTTTCCTGGTAAGGATATGTTTATTTTGGACAAATATTCCATGCTTTAACCGGTATAGCGCCTGTTTCTTCGGACATACTAGACTCGGACAGCACGAGAGAGCAGCTTCTCTAAGCCGGTGCTGGACCGTCTCTCCTCCGCTGGATTTTGGACGCGCAGTCCCCCGCCCGGCACAGCCGGGCCGGGCCTGCTCCGGGGAACGCTCCGGGGCCGGCGTCCGTCCCTTTTAAGGAGCAGAGCAGCATGTCCGGAGGGAGGCTTAGCCGGCCTGTACGGCGAAGCCTGAACGGCACACGGTCCGATGGCGAAAGGCGGAGATTCTATTTCTCTCCTCTGCTGTCCGCTTCAAACGCGCCGGAAGGCGCAAAGAGACCGCCCCTTGAGGGCGGCCTCTTGTTTTTATGTTGTTTTTTACGGGAGGACCGTCTCGCACAGCGTCTGGAGGACGGCGGCAAACTCTCCGCGGGTGACGGGTTCAGCCGGGGCCAGCCAGAGAGCGCCGCCGGACTCCCGTCCGGCCAGCAGCCCCGCGGAGACCGCCCACATCACGCCGTTTCTGGCCCACGGGGCCACCTGGCCGCCGTCCGCATAGCCGTCCAGCGGCTCCCGCCCCCGCACGTTCACCCCCTGCTCCTGGGCGAAGCGGTAGAGCGTCAGGGCCAGCTCCTGCCGGGTGGGGGCCCGGTCCGGCTCAAACCGGCCCGCGCTTCCGCTCATCAGCCCCTTCTCCGACACCCAGGAGACGGCGGCATAGCACCAGACGCCGTCCGGCACGTCCTCATAGCGGCTCAGCCCGCTGCCCGGCTCTCCGGCCAGCTGGTACAAGGTCTGGGCCAGCATGGCCCGCGTCAGCGGCGCGTCCGGGGAGAATCGGCTCCGGCTGGGGCCGGAGAGCAGCCCATGGGACACCGCATAGTCCACCGCGCCGTAGTACCAGGCGTCCTCCGGCACGTCCAGGTAGTCCCCGGCGGAGGGGGCGGGCAGCTCCGGGAACAGGCGCAGGTAATAGCACAGCTCCGTCCGCTCCCCCTCTCCCGCAGGGTAGGAGACGGTTATCATATAGAGCACCGACTCCGGCGCCTGTCCGGCGCCGGCCACGCCGGGCAGAAAGCTGGCGCTCCCGCTGGCGGCCCGGTCCTCCAGGGCGGCGGCGGCCCGGCTGAGGAGGATCTTCGCCGTGAGCACATACGTCCGCTCTGTCAGCGCGGTGGACAGTCCGCCGCTGGCGGCGGCCAGCGTCCCGGAGGGGGTCAGCACGTCGTTGACCGGGTTCTCCCCGCCCTGGAGCAGTTCATACACGCCGTCTCCGTCCAGATCGGTGAGATAGTCCACCGTCAGGGCGGTCTGCTGGACCTGGGGGGTGAGGTAGAACATCACGTCCTCCGTCACCCGGTTCACGGGGGTGGTGAACTCCAGCTCCTCCACCTGCTGGAAGACGCCCTCCTGGTCCCGCTGGAAGCAGGCCAGCCGGAGGGTCTCCTGGGGGGTGTCCATCTCCTCCGCGGAGATCCGGACCTCCGCGCCGCCGGGAGCGGCGGATACCGGCAGCGCCGTCAGCGTCAGCAAAAAAACAGACAGGGCCGCAAGGCCGCGCCTCCACACCGGCGTCATCGTCATCAGCTCCTTTTTCCGCCTCTGTCTCCGGGACAGACGGCCGGCGTTTCTCTTTTTATTATACTGTCGCCCCCCATAAAATGCAAGAAATACTGCCCGCTTCCTCCGAATGTAAACTTTATATTTTTATGGTTGACAACTCAGGGTGCGGATTGTATACTTATTTTCAGAAATCGTTTACAATTAAGGAGGAACCCCGTCATGCGTCCCATTCCCGCTGGAAAGCTCTCTCGGATGGCCCAGGCGGCCCTGATGGCGGCCGTCACCTGCGTACTGGCCCCGCTGGCCATCCCCATCGGGCCCGTGCCCATCTCCCTGACCACCCTGGCCGTCTACTTCTCCCTGTATCTGCTGGGCGGCCGGTGGGGAACTGTCAGCTGCCTGGTCTATGTGCTGCTGGGCGCGGCGGGCCTCCCGGTGTTCAGCGGCTTCACCGGCGGTCTGGGCAAGCTGGCGGGGCCCACCGGGGGCTATATCATCGGCTTTCTCCCCATGGCGCTCCTTGCCGGCTGGGCCATCGGCCGCTTTCAGAGCCGCTGGCTTCACCTGGCGGGCATGGCCGCGGGAACTGCGGTGTGCTATGCCTTCGGCACCCTCTGGTTCTGCTTTGTGAGCGGCTCCGCCCCTCTGGCGGCGCTGAGCCTGTGCGTCTTCCCCTTCATCCCCGGCGACCTGGCCAAAATGGCGGCGGCCCTCCTTCTGGGACCGGCAATCCGCCGGCGCCTGACGCAGACCGGGCTGGTGGACCGGGTCTAACGGGCAAAAAAAATTCCCTGTACAAGGGGGCAAACAGCGCACGTATCCGTGGGGCGCGACGACCCGGCGCGCCCGCCGGGGCGCAATCCCCCGCCGCTTCCGGCGGCACCCCCTTTCAAAAGGGGGCGGGCGGCCGCAAGGGCCGCCCCTACGCAACAACGGACGTTGTACGCACAAAGCCTTCCCCCCACAGGGGGGAAGGTGGCGCGAAGCACCGGATGAGGGGGCGGGCGGGACTTGGACCCGCCCCTACGCAAACCACGAACGTTGCACCTCCAAAGCCTCCCGCTTCGGGGGAGGTGCCGAGTGAGGCGAGGCGGAGGGGGTAAAAACGGCAGCCCGGCGCGCCCGCCCTTGTAGGGGCGCACATTGTGCGCCCACCGGACGGGACAAACGGCGGAAGGGGCTGACGAGGGAATTTTTTACGCCTCTATGTCGCAGCAGCGGCGGTCGCAGAAGTACTTCTGAATCAGCGGCACCACCGCCTGGTGCTCCGGGTGGTTCTGGTACAGCGGCAGGTCAGAGGCCTGGGCGACCTCGGAGTAGAGCGCCAAGTCGCAGTTGCTGCTGTCCAGGGGCGGACAGGCGGCCTTCACAGTCAGGGCGCAGGGAATCAGCGCCTGGAGGGCGTTGATGCGGGGCGGCACCGTCTCCCGGGCGGTCTGGCGCTCCGCCTCTGTGAGCTCCGGCTTAAACTTCCAGGAGACAATGTGACGGACCATAGGAATTCTCCTCCCTTGTAAAAGATGTGTTTATTGTATCCGCTTTTTCCGGGCCCGTCAACGGAGAACCTGCCCCGGCGCGGACCGGCGCAGGCCCAATTCCTCCGCCGCGCCGGAGATCTCCTCCCACCGGGCCAGGGCCGTGGAGACGTCCAGGCTGCGGGCCGTCTGGAGCTTCCGGGCCAGGGTCGCCCCGTCGTCGAAGAGGACAAAGTGGGCCCCCGACTCCCGGCTCATATAGGTGAAGTAGCGGGCGCACAGCTCCTGGGAGAAGAAGACGGCGGGGGATTTTTGCTGGATACAGGCCCGCAGCTCCTCCTGGGTGAGGGGCGTGCCGCTCCCTGTGGGGGAGGGGAGGAGAAAATCCTCCGCCGACCGCCGGAGCTCCAGCGCCACCCGGTCCCGGCCGAAGCGCTCCTGGGCCTCCTTCAGGCGCTGGACCAGGCTCCCTCCGGACAGGGCGGAGGAGATGAGCACCTGCCCGCCGGAGGTGCAGCGGCCGTACTGCTCCGGCACAAAAAAGGTCCAGCCCCGCCGGGCGCACTGGCTGCCCAGCTCCCGGACCATGTCCTCCAGAGGCGGAATGCTGCCCGGCGGCGCGGCGCAGGCCACGCCGGAGAAGCCCCGCGCCATACACTCCCGGACCACCTCCTGGCAGAAGGGCGGGATGGGGCCGAAACCGTCGAAGCCGCGGCAGTCCAGCAGCATCAGCCCGCCCTGGGGGGCGGCGCTCCCCCGGATGCGGAAGAGGTGGGGCCCCTTCCCCATGCGGTAGGCCATGTGGACGGGCGTGGCCGGAAGCTCCTGAACCTCCCGGAGGCGGCTGGGCGGCACGGCGATGAAGATGGAAGCTCTTGACATGACAGGTCCCCCTTGTCCAAAATTTTCTGACGTGCTATACTGCAACTGCGGGGAGACGTCTCTCCCGGCCGGTCTCTTCCACAGTATGCGGAGGGGACCTGTCTCAGAACAGCAAAGGAGGACACAGCGTGCCCATCTCTCTCATTCCCCAGGGCTTCTACCCCTCTGCCGCCGCCCTGGACCCCAAGGCCCTCCGGGCCAAGGGCGTCCGCCTGGTGCTGGCCGACCTGGACAACACCCTGGCCCCCTACCGGGTCTTGGAGCCCGCCCCTGAAATCACCGCCTGGAAGGACGCCCTGGCGGCGGAGGGGATCGACCTGTTCATCCTCTCCAACAGCCGGAAGCCCGGCCGCGCCCAGGCCTTCGCCCAGGCTCTGGGCGTGCCCTTCCAGGGGCACTCCGGCAAGCCCAAAAAGGCGGGCTACCTGCGGGCCCTGGCGCGCATGGGCCGCCGCCCGGAGGAAGCCGTCATGATCGGCGACCAGATCTTCACCGACGTGCTGGGGGCCAACCGCGCGGGCATTGTCCCGCTGCTGATCCGGCCCATCCGCCTGGCGGGCAACCCCGGCCGGTACCTCCGCTATGCCGCCGAGACCCCCTTCCGCCTGCTGGGTAAAAGGCGGCCATTCCTGTGAGCGCCCGCTTCGGCCCGGCGGGCAATTCCGCGTCCTTCTCCCGCCTCCACCGCTCCTCTCTGGCCGCCCCCCGCTGGATTGCCGGACTGGGGCTGGACTGTTATGAGTACCAGTGCGGCAAGGGCGTCCATGTGGGGGAGGACACCTGCCGGAAGCTGGGAGAGGAGGCCCGGCGCGCCGGAATCTCCCTCTCCCTCCACGCCCCCTATTTCATCAATCTGGCCAATCCGGCCCCGGAGTCCGCGGAGCGGACCACCGGCTATGTCATCGCCGCCTGCCGGGCCGCCGCCTGGATGGGGGCGGAGCGGGTGGTCATCCACTCCGGCGCGCTGATGAAGCGCTCCCGGCGGGAGGCCCTGGAGATTGCCAAGCAGACGCTGCTCCAGGTGCTTCAGGCCTGCCGCTCCGCCGGCTTCTCCGGCATTTCCCTGTGCCCGGAGACCATGGGAAAAATCAACCAGCTCGGCGAGCTGGAGGAGGTGCTGGCGCTGTGCGCCCTGGACGGGCAGCTGATCCCCTGTCTGGACTTCGGCCACCTGTACGCCCGCTCCCTGGGGGCGGACGACGGGCAGGAGCGCTTCGCCCGTATGCTGGACCGGGTGGAGGCCGTCCTGGGCCCAGACCGGGCCAGCCGCTTCCACAGCCACTTCTCCCACATCGAATTCACCCCCAACGGGGGCGAGAAGCGCCACCGGACCTTTGCGGACAGCGGCGGCTTCGGCCCGGACTGGACCCCGCTGGCCCGGGAGATTGCCCGGCGGGGCTGGTCCCCCGTCTTCATCTGCGAGAGCGCCGGAACCCAGGCGGAGGACGCCCTGACCATGAAACAGACTTACCGCAATTTCTGCGACCATTTTTTACGCTTGGAGGCCCCACATGAGCTTTGACCGCGACTTGTTTCTCCCCGTCAGTAAGGACGACATGGCCCGCCGGGGCTGGGACTTTTTTGACATCCTGATTATCACCGGAGACGCCTATGTGGACCACCCCTCCTTCGGTCCCGCCATCATCGGCCGGGTGCTGGAGGCGGAGGGCTGGCGGGTGGCCGTGCTGGCCCAGCCCGACTGGCGCTCCCCGGCGGCCTTCGCCGCCCTGGGCCGGCCCCGGCTGGCGGTGATGATCTCCGCCGGCAATCTGGATTCCATGGTGGCCCACTACACCGCCGCCAAAAAGCGCCGCCACGACGACGCCTACTCCCCCGGACGAAAGGCGGGGCTCCGCCCCGACCACGCCACGGTGGTATACGCCAACCGGGCGCGGGAGGCGTTCGGGGATATTCCCGTGATCATCGGCGGCCTGGAGGCCTCTCTCCGCCGGTTCGCCCACTACGACTACTGGGAGGACAAGGTGCGCCGGTCCATCCTCTTCGACGCCCAGGCGGACATCCTCACCTACGGCATGGGAGAGAAGGCCTCGGTGGAGATCGTCTCCCGCCTGGCCTCCGGCACCCCGGTGGAGGAGATCACCGACGTGCGGGGCACCTGCGTGGCCGTGCGGGACCCCGGCGTGTGCGCCTATCCCAAAATTGAAGTCCCCTCCTTCGAGGCGGTGTCCGCCTCCAAGACCGCCTACGCCCAGGCCAACATGACGGAGTACCGGGAGCACGACCCCTTTGTGGGGAAGGCCATTCTCCAGCGCCACGGCCGGGACATCCTCCTGGTGAACCCCCCCGCCATGCCCCTCACCATGGAGGAGATGGACCGGGTGGCGGAGCTGCCCTATGTGCGGGAGCCCCACCCCATGTACGACGGGATGGGGGGCGTCCCCGCCATCGAGGAGGTGCGCTTCTCCATCACCCACAACCGGGGGTGCTTCGGGGCGTGCAGCTTCTGCTCCCTGGCCTTCCACCAGGGGCGGGTCATCTCCGCCCGCAGCCACGGGAGCGTCCTCCGGGAGGCCAGGCTGCTCACCCAGCACCCCGGCTTCAAGGGGTACATCCACGACGTGGGCGGGCCCTCCGCCACCTTCCGCCGCCCCTCCTGCCAGAAGCAGCTCAAGCACGGCCTGTGCAAAAACCGGGCCTGCCTGGCTCCGGAGGCCTGCCCCAACCTGGACGCGGACCACACCGACTATATGATGCTTCTGCGGAAGCTCCGGGCGCTGCCCGGGGTGAAGAAGGTGTTTATCCGCTCAGGTATCCGCTTTGACTATTTGATGAAGGACCCCAGCGGGGAGTTCTTCACCGACCTGGTCCAGCACCACATCTCCGGCCAGCTCAAAGTGGCCCCGGAGCACTGCGTGGCCCACACCCTGGACTATATGGGCAAACCTCACATCGAGGTCTATGAAAAATTCCGGGAGAAGTACTTCAAGCTCAACCGCCGGTACGGCAAGGACCAGTACCTGGTGCCCTATCTCATCTCCTCCCACCCCGGCTGCACCCTGGAGGACGCGGTGCAGCTGGCCGAGTGGCTGAACCGGCAGGGCTATATGCCGGAGCAGGTCCAGGACTTCTACCCCACCCCCGGCACCCTGGCCACCTGTATGTGGTACACCGGCCTCGACCCCCGGACCATGGAGCCGGTCTTCGTCCCCAAGCCCCCCCATGAGAAGGCCCTCCAGCGGGCCCTGATGCAGTGGCGCAAGCCCCAGAACCGGAAGCTGGTGCTGGAGGCCCTCCGCCGGACAGGGCGGGAGGACTTAATCGGCTACGGCAAGCGCTGTCTGGTGCGTCCGGACAAGGGCCAGACCGCCGGAGACGCCCCGCGCCCCGCCGGCAGGGGCGGACAGCGCCAGGAGCGGCGGGACACGCCCCGCGGCCCCCTCAAGCGGAAGGCCGGCTGGGCCAAGCCGGCGGCCCCCAAAAAGGGGACCGGAAAAAAGAGAGGTTAGACGATGGACAGCCTGAAATGTATCTGCGGCGGAACCTTTCAGTTTTGGGGAAAGGAATATCTGCGTATGGGCCAAATCCGCCCCTTTCTCAACAAGGATTTGACGGAGAAGCACCTCCCTGTGGAGCTGTACATCTGCCCCCAGTGCCGGACCATCCGCTTTCTCGCGGACCAGGACTGGTGGCAGGGGCAGCTGGAGGAGCAGGAAAAATACCTCCAGGCCCAGGAGGAGAAGCGCCGTCAGGAGGCGGACCGCTTTCAGGCGTTTCTGAGGGATTTTGCCGGCTACAGCGACCGGCGGCTGCGGCGCATCGCCTCCGGCTCCGGCCTGCTGGACTCCAGCTATGACGAGACGGCCAGGGCCGCCGCCCGGCAGCTTCTGGAGCGGCGGCGGAAGCCCTCCGGCCCCTCCTGGGAGCGGTAAAAAGCGGACGGCCCCGGAGGGCCGCCCGCCGGCAGGCTATTCCGCTTCCATCTGGTTCCGGACGCCCTGCTTTACGTCCCTGGCCGCCGCTTCGCCGCCGTCCATCATGCGGTCCCAGCTCTCCCGAAGCTCCCGGCCCAGCTTTTCCCACTCGCTCTCGCCGCCGGGCTTTTCGGGGGACACCCGGCCGTCCGCGCCGGCGTGATAGCGGCCGTCCTCCAGCAGGTTCCGCCTCGCCTCAGAGGCCCCCTGGCTGCTCAGCCGCCCGGCGGTCCCGTCCCGCTCCCCGGCTCCGCAGGCCGTCAAAGTCAGAACCAGCGCCAGCGCGGCGCACAGCGCCGTCCATCTTCCTCCCATCGCGTCTCCTTCCGCTCTCTCACTCTGTTTCTCCCCGGTCTCTTTTGTGCGCGCCGCCCTTTCTCCCGCCCCCGGCGGGACGGGGGCGCACAAAACGGACGCTCCATCCGCCGGTTAGTATGTGCGGCGGCGCGGCGCTCATGCCGGAAATTTTATGAAAAAAGGCTCCCGGTCCGGGAGCCTTTTTGATTGATTTGATTTACCAGATGGCTTTGGTGCGCACGTCCTGGGAGATGACGGCCTCAAAGTCCGCCAGGGACATGGCCCCCTTGTCCTCGCCGGTGCGCAGGCGCAGGGAGACGGTGTTGTTCTCCATATCCCGGTCGCCCACCACCAGCATATAGGGGATCTTCTCCAGGGTGGCCTCGCGGATCTTCTTGCCGATCTTCTCGTTGCGGCCGTCCACCTCCACCCGGAAGCCCTTGGCGTCCAGTCCGGCGGCAATCTGCGCGGCGTACTCCGCGGCCCGGTCGGTGACGGGCAGCACCTTCACCTGAACAGGGGCCAGCCAGGCGGGGAAGGCCCCGGCGAAGTGCTCGGTGATGACGCCGATGAAGCGCTCGATGGAGCCCAGCACCACCCGGTGAATCATGACGGGGCGGTGCTTCTGGCCGTCCTCGCCGGTGTACTCCAGCTCAAAGCGCTCAGGCAGCTGGGAGTCCAGCTGGATGGTGCCGCACTGCCAGGTACGGCCCAGGGAGTCGGCCAGGTGGAAGTCCAGCTTGGGACCGTAGAAGGCGCCGTCCCCCTCGTTGATGGTGTACTCCTTGCCCATGTCGGTGATGGCGTCCTTCAGGATGTCCTGGTTGTGCTCCCACTGCTCCACGGTGCCGATGTGGTCCTCCGGCATGGTGCTGAGCTCGATGGTATAGCTCAGGCCGAAGGTGGAGTAGACCTCGTCGAAGAGCCGCACGGTCTCCTGGATGACGTCCTTAAGCTGGCCGGGGGTCATGAAGATGTGGGCGTCGTCCTGGTTGAAGCAGCGCACCCGGAACAGGCCGTGGAGGGCGCCGGAGAGCTCGTGGCGGTGGACCAGGCCGATCTCCCCCACCCGGAGGGGCAGCTCCCGGTAGGAGTGGGGCTCGCTGGCATAGACCAGCATGCCGCCGGGGCAGTTCATGGGCTTGATGGCGTAGTCCTCTTCGTCGATGACGGTGGTGTACATGTTCTGCTTATAGTGGTCCCAGTGGCCGGAGCGCTCCCACAGCTTCCGGTTGAGAATGATGGGGGTGGAGATCTCCACATAGCCGTATTTTTTGTGGATCTGCCGCCAGTAGTCCAGCAGGGTGTTCTTCAGGGTCATGCCCTTGGGCAGGAAGAAGGGGAAGCCGGGTCCCTCGTCCCGGAGCATAAACAGGCCCAGCTCGCGGCCCAGCTTCCGGTGGTCCCGCTTCTTGGCCTCCTCAATGCGCTGCAGATAGGCGTCCAGCTCGTCCTTCTTGGGGAAGGCGATGCCGTAGATGCGCTGGAGGGTCTCCCGGTTGGAGTCCCCCCGCCAGTAGGCGGCGTTGCAGGCGGTGAGCTTCAGGGCGTTGCCCTTG
>CALXGC010000087.1 GCA_944387755.1 uncultured Oscillospiraceae bacterium
TGCCCGGCCCGGAAAGCTCCGCTTTCAAACTCCCCGGCCGCCCTTGCGGACGACCCGTTTATATTACCACACCGCTCAGACCTTGTCAAGCACTTTTTTCAAATCTTTTTCCGATTCGCTTCGGTGCGGGACAGCCGTTTTGCGGCGGGCGCCTGCGTCTCACAAGCGCTTTGCTATCATAGCAAACTTTCCCTCCGTTGTCAATCACTTTTTTCAATCTTTTTCGTCTTTTTTTCCACTTTCTCAGGGACAACAATATCTTCGGCTCTCTCCGCCTGTCCAGGCACAAAATGTGGGTTCCGCCCAAGCCGGACCCGGCCCGCCAGAAACACCAGGGCCGGAAGGGCGAAGCCCATGGCCAGATTGCCCCACAGGGCGGCCTCCCGCCCAAAGGCGTCGGCCATGACCCCCTCCGGAAAGGCGGCCAGGCTCAGCGCCGCGCCGGGGATGACAATGGCCGCGGCGGCGGGCTTCTGCCGCGCCTTGGGTGAGAGGGTCTGGACCACCTTCCAGAGGGCGAAGGCCAGGGTCCCCAGAAGGGCCAGGTCCGCAAAGGTCCACAGGGCGGCCACCATGCTCTCCACCCGCTGAAACGCCCCCTCCACCCCCACGCTCTTGGCCAGAGCGAAGAAGGGCCGGTTCAGCCGCTGGGCCAGCTCCGCCCCCAGGTTGCCGATGACCACCGCCTGCTCCGCCGCCAGCAGCAGGCAGCCCCCGCCGCCCCATACCAGCCAGTCCCGCCCGCTCCGGCGGGCGGGCTCCGTATCTCCCAGGAGGAAGGCGGCGTACACCCCGTACCCCAGCACCCCCAGCACCGGAAGAGCGGCCCGCAGCGCCGGGACCCCGTCGTCCCACCACAGGGGCAGCAGGCGCTCCAGCCGCACCTGGGGGACCGACAGGAGCAGCACGCCCCCCGCCGTCAGAAGCAGCACCGCCAGAAACACCTGTCCCGTCCGGACAAAGGCGGTCAGCTTTCCCCGGGCCATCCACAGCGCCAGGGCCGCCGCCGCGGGGAGAAAAAACCACAGGGACCCGTCCCGCTCCCCCGCCGCAATCAGCCGCTGGGCGCACAGCCGCAGCCGCGCCGCCAGCAGCAGCTCCCCCCATATAAAATAGAGGATCAGCGCCAGCCCGCCCAGGACCGGACCGAGGCTCCGCCGCACCGCTCCGGCGTACCCGCCGGGCGCCATCCCCATCCGGGCGGCCATCCAGCCCAGCAGCAGAAACGCCGGCAGCGCCGCCAGGGCGGACAGCCACGCCCCCCGCCCGGCAATGGGCAGCGCCGCCGCGGGCAGCAGCTCCGCCGCCGGGGCCATCAGCCCCGCCCACAGCAGGGCGCACAGCTGGGTCTGCGAGATCTTGTCCTCTTTCATGGGCTCCCCCCTCCTGAACGCTCACTCCAGGTCCCCGTAGGCGCGGCTGACCGACGCCTGGACGGAGACGGCAACGGGCACGGCGGAAAACACCCGGCCCCAGTCCTCCCGGAGGCTCTGCCAGCGTCCGGGGTCCGCCTGGGCCACCTGGCTGCCCAGGCCCGTGCAGTCCGCCCCCAGGCTCCTCAGCACCTCCAGCGCCAGCTCCAGGCGGCGGCTCATCCGCTCCTCCAGGTCCTGCCGCAGCAGCTCCAGCCCCTCCTCCGCCAAAGGCCGCCGGAACTCCGCCAGCTCCGCTGTGACCCGGCAGTACAGCCGGAGCTGCACCAGCGCCTCCCCCTGGAACACCGGCTCGCACCGCAGGGAGGACCCGGTGATTCTGGCCGCGGCGGGCCCGGAGGGCAGCTCCGCCTGCACCACGTCCTCCGGCGTCCGGCCGGCCAGCAGCTCCAGCCCACTGGCCCGCTCCCCCTCCAGATAGCCGGCCAGGGCGCCGTCCCGCAGCACGGCGTACCCCGCCTCCAGCAGCGCGGTTCCCCCTGTCTCCTCCGGGTCCGCAATGGTCAGGGCGGGGAGATAGGCGCACCCCCGCTCCAGCAGGTCGGAGAACACCTCCCCCGCCGTCCGGGTCAGGCCCGCCGCCCCGCTCTCGCTGTCCGTCTGGAGGGTGGACAGGCGGCCCTCCACCCCGGCCTCGCCCCCGGCCTCCAGGGCCGCCTGGGCGCTGTCCCCCCGGACCAGCCAGAGCTGCGCCCCCAGGCCCAGCTCCCCATCCCGGGAGAAGTAGTCCAGCACCGGCTCTACCCCGGCGCGGGCCGCCGCCTCTCCCACCAGGAGCTGGTCCACATAGCCGTAAAACACATAGCTGTCGCTGAGCCCCTGCATGGACAGGCAGGCGGCGCTGAGGGAGTCCCCCAGGGCGGAGAGCAGCAGGGCCGGCTGGCCCTCCCCCTGGAGTCCGGCGGCCCGCCGCCCGGTGGAGACCGTCACCCGCACCCGGCCCTCCGCAGCGTCCACCCCCATGGTCCGCATAAGGGCCATGTCTCCCATCTCTCTGGCATAGGGCAGCCCCTGGCCGCAGCCGCTCAGCGCCAGCGCCAGAACCCCCCCGGCCAGCAGTCCCGCAATCCGTCTCATCGCTGGTTCCTCCGGTTTTTTGTGCGCCGCGCCCCGTCCCGCCACTTCATCCTGGGCAGAGGGGGGCGGAGCAGGTTGGGGTGGCCTCTGGGGGCCCCCGCTCCGCTGGTAAAGGGGGCCAGATAGGGGACGCCGAAGGTCTCCAAACTGGCCAGGTGGTAGATGAGGGCGGCGCACCCCGCCGCCAGGCCGAACAGCCCGGCGGCGCTGGCCAGGATGGCCAGCAGAAACCGCCACAGCCGCAGGGCGGCGGAGAAGTCCTGGGAGGGCATGGCGTACCCGGCGATTCCCGCAATGGCCACGGCAATGAGCACCGCCGGAGAGACAATGCGGGCCTCCACCGCCGCGCTGCCCACCACCAGTCCCCCCAGAATGGACACCGTGGAGCCGATGGGGCCGGGGAGGCGCAGGCCCGCCTCCTGTAGGACCTCGAAGGCCAGAAGCAGAATCAGCACCTCAAAGACGGTGGAGAAGGGCACCTCCTGCTTGGCGGCCACAATGGACAAAGCCAGCTTCACCGGAATGGCCTCCGGGTGGAAGGTGACGGCGGCGATATACAGCCCCGGCAGCAGCAGGGTCAGCAGGGCGCAGAACCAGCGGATGACGTTGACCGCCGACGCCGCCATCCAGTGGAAGGCCCGGTCCTGGCCTGTTTTGAAGAACTGGTCGATGGTCCCTGGCGCCATCCAGGCCAGGGGCAGCCCGTCGGCCATCAGCCCCACCCGCCCCTCCAGCAGGGCCTGACAGAACCGGTCGGGCCGCTGGGTGTGGGGCAGGGTGGGAAAGGGGGTGTTCAGATGGTCCGTGAGATACTCCTCCAGGTTGCCCGCCGCCTCCACCCCGTCGATGTCGATGGCGTCCAGGCGGCGGCTGAGCTGTTCCACCGTCTCCGGGCCGGCAATGCCCTCCAGCCAGAGCACGTCCACCATGGTCCGGGACCGCCGGCCCACAATGTGTTCCTGAATTTTCAGCTCCGGGGCCTTTAAATGCCGGCGGACCATGGCGGTGTTGGTGCGGATGGACTCCACAAAGGACTCCCGGACGCCCTTCAGGGCGGGCTCGTTCTCCGGCTCCCCCACGGAGCGCTTCTCCTCCGTGGGCACGGGGAGGGCGAGGGCCTCCTCCTGCTCCGGCACAAAGAGGGCGCAGCTCCCCGCAATCAAATCGTTCACCACGTCGTCCAGAGCGGTCCTCCGGCTGGCCGCCAGGTTATAGAGGGCCCCGTACTGCAGCAGGTCCAGCAGCTCCCCCGCCGGGGCCCCGGCAAGCCGGGGGTCCTGGGCCAGGGGGCGGAACACATAGTCGTTCATCCGCTCGTTCCGGGTCATCCCCAGCAGAAAGCACACGGTGACGGTGCGCGCCGGGTCCCCGTGGAGGTACACCCTCCGCTCCATAAAGTCCGCGCACCCGGAAAAGACCTGCCGCAGGTTCTCCAGGGAGAGGGGCCGGTCAAACAGCGGCTCCCTCCGCGGGTGGGGCGGCGTCTGCGCCGCCGGCTGAAACAGTCCCATGGGCGTCCCTCCTCTCGCCGGGGTAGTATCTGCCGGCGGGGGGAGATTTATGCGGCCCGCAGTTCCGCAAGGACCTGACTGGCGCTCTCCGCGAAGAGGCGGGCCCCCGCCAGGGCCTCGGCGAGGGTGTTGCCGTGGCCCCCCACCTCCACCAGGAGGGAGCCGGGGGAGAGCTCCTGGTTATAGCCGCTGGAGCGCAGGGTGATGGGCCGGGCCAGGGACACATAGTCCCCCACCAGCTCCCGCTGGATCCGGACGGCCAGGGCCAGATTGTCCGTCCAGCGGGGATTCTCCGCCCCCGCCCCGCCGGCCCCCACCACCAGCATGACCTGGGCGGCCCTGGTCCCGCTCTCCTGGGAGATCAGCTTATAGATGGCCCCATCGGTCCCCACCAGGGCGTCCCGGTGGACGTCCAGGATGATTTGAATGGTGGGGTACTTGGCCAGCCAGTCCTCCACCGCCGCCCCGGAGCGGCTGTAGGCCCCGTTGTAGGCGGGGTAGTCGTACAGATTGGTGTCGTGAATCACCTGGAAGCCGTGGCTCCGGAAGACCTCCGCCATCTCCTCCCCCACCCGGACCACGTTGTGGGCGCAGTCGGTGGTGCGGAAGGGGTCGCTCTCGGTATAGAGGTCCCCGTCGTTCTGGGAGTAGGCCTCGCTGCCGTGGCTGTGGAGGATGAGAATCTGGGGCCCCTCCCCCAGGGCGAGAGAGACGGAACCGGCGTCAAAGACGGAGGGGTCCAGGTTTTTCCCCGTGCGGTCGTAGAGATAGACTCCGTCCCGGCTGAGGTAGTGCTCCCCCTCCCGGCCCAGGCTGGTGGTCTCAATCACGTCGTCGGGCTCCGCCGGGGGCTGGAGCTCCGGCTCGGTCTGGTCGTCGTTGTCCGGCTCCTCCGGTTCCGCCGGAGTGTCCGGGGCGTCCGAAACCTCCGGCTGGGCCTGCCGCCCCCGCTCCACCGCGTCCACTCCGGCCGACAGCAGGGCGGACTGCTCCACCAGCAGCTTGCCCCAGCCGTCCAGCTCCCCCAGGACGGCGTTCTCCGGGACCTGGCCCAGCTCCCCCGCCACCAGAGCCGCCGCCGCCTGACCCTCCGACATCCACCGCTGGAGGGCCGTCCGGGCCCCGGACAGGTCGGCGGTAAGGCTCACGCACCACCCCGCCGCCAGGGCCAGCCCCAGCCCCACGCCCCGCCGCAGCGGCCGCAGCCAGCGCTCTCTCCGCCGCTTGTCCCCCATATGCGCGCCCCCTTATCCTGTGTAGGTTGTTCCTACCCTATGCCGGAGGGGCCGCCCTTAGAAGAAAAAACGGCGCGGCGGAGTTTTTTCTCCGCCGCGCCTCACACGCGTCCATTGTTGTAGGGGCGGCCTGCGGCCGCCCGTGAACCTTCCGCCGGTTTGGCCCGTCCGGCGGGCGCACAATGTGCGCCCCTACAGACACGTCCGCCATTTGCCCCCTTTTGAAAGGGGGTGCCGCCGAAGGCGGCGGGGGATTGCGCCCCCCCTTTTGAAAGGGGGGTGGCCCGAAGGGCCGGGGGGATTCCCAACCGGCGGGCGCGCCGGGTCGTCGCGCCCTACACTCACGTCCGCCCCCTCATCCGGCGCTTCGCGCCACCTTCCCCCCGGTGGGGGAAGGCTTTGGAGGAGGCAACGTCCGTTGCCGTAGAGGCGGCCCTTGCGGCCGCCCGTGAATACCGCGCCGGGGAGCCTGATGTTCACCCGCCTGCCGTCAGGTCGTAAATCAGCCGGGCGGTCAGCAGGGCCAGCACTACAAAGAACATGGGCCGGATGATTTTCGCCCCCTTCTTCAGGGCCACTCCCGCCCCCACATAGCCCCCCGCCAGGCCGCACAGGGCGGCGGGGAGGCCCACCGCCCACATCACCTGTCCGGAGATGGCGTAGGAGAACAGGGAGGCAATGCAGGAGGCCAGGTTGGCAATCTTCGCGTTGCCGGAGGCGGTGAGCAGCCCCAGGCGGCACAGGCCCGTGTTGACCAGAATCAGGAAGGTCCCCGCTCCCGGTCCGAAGAAGCCGTCGTAGCCCCCGATGAGCAGCCCGGCCAGCAGGGCCAGGCCCTTCAGCCGGGCGGGGGACAGCTCTCCGGAGCGGTCCTCCCCGCCGAAGTCCCGCTTCACCAGCAGAAACACCGCCATCACGGGAATCAGGGCCAGCAGGACATAGTAGAGGGCCCGGTCCGGCACCAGCAGGTTCAGCCGGCTCCCCACCCAGGCCCCCAGCACGGCGCCCGCCGCCCCCCACAGGGCGCTGGGCAGGTGCACGTCCCCCCGCCGGAGGAAGCGGACCGAGGAGGCCGCCATCCCCAGCAGGTTTCCGCACTTGTTTGTCCCCGTGGCCATGTGGGGGTCCAGCCCCGCCAGAAGATAGGCGCTGACGGTAATCAGGCCGCCGCCCCCCGCCACCGCGTCCATCGCCGCCCCCAGAAACACCAGGGGACAGACCACCGCCCACATGGGCAGAAGCTGCGCCAGTTCCATGCCGTCCTCTCCTTTCAATGTGGTTTCAGAGCCGAAAAGGGTAAGTTTTTTAATTTTATCACAGAGATTTTCAAAATACTACCCGCTTTTTTCACAAAATCCGGGGAAAAACTCCTATAGAACTCTTTGTCCCAAAGACCTTGACTGGTTTTCGGCCGCCGCGTAAAATAAAGGACGTTATTATTTTTTGACAGGCAGATAAAAAGGAGTGAGCGCATGGCCAAGCAGGGCTTTGACAACGGTCAATATCTCAAGCTGCAATCTCAGCATATTCAGGAGCGCATCGCCCAGTTCGGCGGCAAGCTGTACCTGGAATTCGGCGGCAAGCTCTTCGACGACTACCACGCCAGCCGGGTGCTCCCTGGCTTTGAGCCGGACAGCAAGATCCGCATGCTGGCCCAGATGAAGGACAAGGCGGAGATTATCCTGGTAATCAACGCCGCCGACATTGAGAAGAACAAGGTGCGGGGCGACCTGGGCATCACCTATGAGAGCGACGTGCTGCGCCTCATCGACGCCTTCCGGTCCATGGACCTGTACGTGGGCAGCGTGGTGGTGACGCAGTACGCCGGACAGGGGGCGGCGGAGGTCTTCCAGAAGCGGCTGGAGTCCCTGGGCGTGCCGGTATACCGCCACTACTCCATCCCCGGCTACCCCCACAACGTGGCGAAAATCGTCTCCGACGAGGGGTTTGGGAAAAACGACTATATCAAGACCAGCCGCCCCCTGGTGGTGGTCACGGCCCCCGGACCGGGCAGCGGCAAGATGGCCACCTGCCTCTCCCAGCTCTACCACGAGTACAAGCACGGCGTCACCGCCGGCTACGCCAAGTTTGAGACCTTCCCCATCTGGAACCTGCCCCTGAAGCACCCGGTGAACCTGGCCTATGAGGCCGCCACCGCCGACCTGGACGACGTGAACATGATCGACCCCTTCCATCTCCAGGCCTATGGGGAGACCACGGTGAACTACAACCGGGACGTGGAGGTCTTCCCCGTGCTGGCCGCCATGTTTGAGAAAATCACCGGCGCCTGCCCCTATAAGTCCCCCACGGACATGGGGGTCAATATGGCGGGCAAGTGCATTTACGACGACCAGGCCGTCCAGGAGGCCGCCAAACAGGAGATTGTCCGCCGGTACTACGACGCCCTGTGCGAGGCCCGCCAGGGCAAGGACATGGAATCGGTCATCTATAAGCTGGAGCTGCTCATGCAGCAGGCGGGCGTCACCCCCGCCATCCGGACGGTCGCCGCCGCGGCCAACAGCGTGGCCGAAAAAACCGGCGAGCCCGCCATGGCCATCGAGCTGCCCGACGGCTCCATCATCACCGGCAAGACCTCCGAGCTGATGGGCTGCTCCGCCGCCGCCCTCCTCAACGCCCTGAAGGCCCTGTCCGGACTGGGCGGACACGGCGTTCACCTCATCGCCCAGAGCGCCATCGAGCCCATTCAGACCGTCAAGGTGAAATATCTGGGCTCCAACAACCCCCGCCTTCACAGCGACGAGATTCTAATCGCCCTGGCCGCCTCCGCCAACCAGGACCCGCGGGCCCAGACCGCCCTGAAATCCCTGGCCGCCCTCAACGGCTGTCAGGCCCACTGCTCCGTTATCCTCTCTCCCCCCGACGAGAGCACCTATAAAAAACTGGGCCTCCAGCTCACCTGCGAGCCCCAGTACCAGACCAACAACCTCTACCACCGGTAAGCAAAAGCCTTCCCCACACCGGGGGGCATTTGCGTGGGGCGCGACGACCCCGGCGCACCCATTTTTGTAGGGGCGCACATTGTGCGCCCGCCGGACAGGGTAAGACCAGCGAACGTATCCGTGAAACGCAATCCCCCGCCGCCTTCGGCGGCACCCCCTTTCAAAAGGGGGCAGACGGCGGACGTGTCCGCGGGACGCGGCGGCCCCGGCGCGCCGCCGTTCCGGCATGTTTTCAAACGGGCCACAAAGATTTAAAACTTATGTAATACTTTGGGGGAGTTTTTGTAACAAGTCTTTGGTAGGATAACACCTGCAAGAGACAGTTCGTTTCATTTTAATCCTCTTTTTCAATGGCAAAACCCGGACGCTTTGGAGCGGCGTCCGGGTTTCGCTGTTTTCTGTTGTCTCAGTAGCGCCGGATGACCGCCGTCACTCTGCCCAGGATCTGCGCGCCGTCGCCGTCGATGGGCTGATAGGCGTCGTTGGCGGGCATCAGCCAGACCTTTCCCTTCCGGCGGCGGAGGGTCTTCACCGTGGCCTCGTTGTCGAAGAGGGCCACGACAATGTCGCCGCTGTTGGCCTCCTGCTGGCAGTGGACCACCACCAGGTCGCCGGGGAGAATGCCGGCCCCCAGCATGGAGTCGCCCCGGACCTTCAGGGCGAAGTACTCCTCCGCGCTGTCCCCCACGTCGAAGGTGAGGTAATCCTCCACGCACTGCTCCGCCAGGATGGGGGTGCCGGCGGCCACATTGCCCACCACAGGAATCTGCGCTTTGGCCGGAGCCTCCGCGGGGACGGACTCCTGGACCAGGGTGATGGCGCGGGTTTTGCCCTCTGCCTTCCGAATCACGCCGGCCTCCTCCAGTCCCTTCAGGTGGAAGTGAACGGTGGAGGGGGACTTCAGCCCCACCGCCGCGCCGATTTCCCGCACAGAGGGGGGATAGCCGTGCTGGTCGGTGAACTGTTTGATAAACGCATAAATTTTCTTCTGTTTCGCCGTCAGAGTTTCCATGGCCAAGCTCCTTCCCGTATCCATGTCCGGAGGGCACGCTCCTCCCGATATATAGGTAGAAACAGTATACCACAAATCTGCCGGAAAGTCAAACGCTTGTTCCACAGCGGAGGCGGTTTTTAGATGTGCTGATGAATTTTGGCCAGCTCCTGGGCGATGTTGAGCATGTGGTCGCCGATGCGCTCGAAGTCGGTGAGCAGCTCGGAGTAGAGAATGCACGCCTCGTTGGAGCATGTGCCGCTCTGCACCCGCAGCAGGCTGTTCTGGCGGAAGTCCCGGGTCATGTCGTCCATGCGCTGCTCCAGGGCGGAGACCTGGGTGAGGCGCTCCACGCCGTCCATCTCCTGGGAGAGGAGCTGCCCGATGCCGCTGCGGCAGGCCTCCTGCATGGCGGCGATCTCCTGCTGGGCGGCGGGGGAGAAGGCGATATTCCGGCGGCTGAGCATACGGGTATACCCGGCCAGATTGTCCGCGTGGTCGCCGATGCGCTCGATGTTGCTGGAGATGGTGAAGAATCCGCTCACCGCGGCGGAGGCCTGCTGGTTGGTCTCATAGGCGATGACGTGGGAGATATGCAGGGAGATCTCCCGGTTCAGGAAGTCAATATACTCCTCCGTCTTCTCCACCTGGGCCAGCTCCTCCTCGTTTTGGGTGAGGACGGAGCGGAAGCTGGCCTCCACGTTGTCCTGGGCCATGAGGAGCATACGGTGCAGCTCGTGCTGGAGCTGCTCCGTCTGGATGGCGGACACGCCCAGGTGGCTCTCCTTGCTGCCCGTGCGGATGGGGGTGAGGTACTCCAGGTGCATTTGCTCCTCCCGGTCCTCCGGCCGGTCGGGGAGAATCCGCACCGCGGCTCTGGCCAGATAGTTGCCCAGGGGCAGCAGCAGCAGGGTGGTGACAATGTTGAAGCTGGTGTGGGTGAGGGCGATCTGTCCGGCGGGGGTGGAGGGCAGAACGCCGCTGAGGAAGCTCCCCAGAGCGCCGGGGAGCGCAATCGTCCCGTCAATCACATGGGCGATGGGGAAGAGCAGAAACAGAGCGGTGAACAGCAGCGTGCCGATGATGTTGAACATCAGATGAATGATGGTGGTGCGCTTGGCGTTGCGGGTGGTGCCGATGGCGGCCAGCACGGCGGTGATACAGGTGCCGATGTTCTGTCCGAAGAGGACGAACACCGAGTTGGCATAGGCAATGACGCCGCTGTTGGCCAGGGCCTGAAGAATGCCCACCGAGGCGGAGGAGGACTGGATAATCGCCGTAAAGATCATGCCCGCCAGAATGCCCAAAATCGGGTTGGAGAAGTTGGACATAATGCTCACAAAGGCCTCCGACTCCCGGAGGGGGGACATGGCAGCGCTCATCATGTCCATGCCGATAAACAGCACGCCCAGGCCGGCGAAAATCTGCCCCACGTGCTGAAGCTGGGGCCGCTTCACAAAGACCGCCAGCACCACGCCGGCAAAGGCAATCAGCGGGGCCAGCTCCCCCACGTCCAGGGCAATGAGCAGGCCGGTGACGGTTGTGCCGATGTTGGCCCCCATGATAATCCACACGGCCTGGTTCAGGGTCATCATGCCCGCGTTGACAAAGCCCACCACCATCACCGTGGTGGCGGAGGACGACTGAATGACGGCGGTGATCACCGCCCCCACCAGCACGCCCATAAAGCGGTTGGCGGTGAGGCGCTCCAGAATCTGCTTCATACGGCTGCCGGCGGCGGCCTCCAGGCCGGAGCTCATCATCTGCATTCCGTATAAAAACAGGGCCAGGCCCCCCAACAGGCTTAAAAAGTCTGTCATCTGCATAGGTGGAATCCTCCTCTTTCTCTCTTGTGTTCCAAATCGGGATTGTTTGGTAGTGTGCCGGATTTCTGCGAAAATATAAAAAGGCACAGCCCGCCCCGCCGGCCGCGCCGGCTGGGCAGGTTATGCCAGTATCGTCCTATAAAATTGAAAACAGACCGAATCCCCGCCGGCCTGGGTACCGATGCTCCCATGGCATTGTTACCTCTCTGCACACGCATTCTCTCTTAACACAGTCTTTATTATAGTGGCCCTCCCGCCCGCCGTCAATCAATTTTACACGTTCTTTTCTTTCTTCAAACATTTTTCCACGCATCCCACAAAAAAACGGCTGAAACCGCCGCCGGTTTAGCCCCTTCCGCCTCACTTCGCCTGGCGCTCCACGGATACGTCCGCCGTCTGCCCCCTTTTGAAAGGGGGCGCCGCCGAAGGCGGCGGGGGATTGCGTTTCACAGATATGTTCGCCGGTCTTACTCTGTCCGGCGGGCGCACAATGTGCGCCCCTACGCTCTCCCAAGGGGGAGGCTTTGGAGCGCGCCGGGCCGTCGCGCTCCACGGATACGTCCGCCCCCTCATCCGGCCCTTCGGGCCACCTTCCCCCCGGTGGGGGGAAGGCTTGGGGAGGCTTAAATATCAAATGGGCGGCCCGCAAGGGCCGCCCACTGCAAGATTAGACGGGCAGGAAATCCGGATCAGGGGCGGCGAGCTGTTCTTTGCGGGCCGTCTTCCGGTACTGGGAGGGGGTTGTGCCCACCGTGCGCTTAAAGGCCTTGGAGAAGGTCAGCGGATCAGGGTAGCCGCAGGAGCGGGAGATCTCCGCCACAGATAAGCTGCTCTCCCGGAGGAGCTGGGTGGCCCGCGCCATGCGGAAGCGCATCAGGAACTGCTGGGGGGACAGGTGGAGCACGTTTTGGAACACGGTGGTGAGGTAGCTCCGGTTCAGTCCCACGAAGCTGGCCAGCTTGGCCACGCTCAGGTCCTCCTGGAAATGGCTGCGGATGTACTCGGTGGCCATCTCCACGTACTCCCGGCCCTGCTCCCCGCCGCGGCAGAGGGGCTTGTCCCAGGAGCAGGCAATCCAGCCCAGGAAGCGGTACAGCTCCCCCTGGAGCATCAGCTCGTGGCCGCGGCTGGCGGTCTCATAGCGCATCATCTCCCGGACGCAGTTGTCCAGCTGCTCCGGGTTGAAGCAGTGATAGGTCTTCCGGTCCTCGCCCAGGCCGCAGTCCCGCAGGTACTCCCCGGCGCGGGAGCCGTCAAAGCCCACCCAGACGTGGGTCCAGGGGGCCTTCGCGTCCGCCTGGTAGGACGTCACCTCCCCAGGCAGAATCAAAAATCCGTCTCCGGGGCCGATGGAGTAGCGGGTCCCTTGGGCCTGATAGGTTCCTCTGCCGGACAGGCAGAAGTGCAGCAGGTGGTGGTCCCGCACGGAGGGCCCCACCGCATCCCCCGGAGAACAGCTCTGCCTTCCGCAGAACAGGAACGAGAGCTCGCCCGGCTCTCTGGTACTCTGTGTCAACCAGGATTCTTTCATCCTGCGCCTCCTTCGTGACCGGATTTTCCGGACCGGTCTGCCGTACACATTCCTCCGCTTCTCCCTTGGATTGGAATATTGTATCATAACTTTTCCCAGAGCACCAGCTTTTTTGTCTCTTTTTACGGCGCCTGAACAATTTTTATGCAAAATACCTATTTATCACCCGGAGAATTCCGCTTATATCCGGTCTCTTCCAATTTTTACGCACTCCGGACTGGGTGCAAAATTCTGCCGGGTCCGCGCCCAATAGGCCGCCATGCTCTCTCCCGGCTGTCCCGTTACCTCCCGGGCGAGGTACTGCGCCCACCTTCCCGGCTGCCAGGCCAGGGCGGCCTCCCGGCTGGGGAACTCCACTTCGGCGTAGAAGAAGCTCTCCGGCCGGCCGGCGTCCACCTGGTTGACCTCCAAGGTCAGCCCGTTTTCCAGGGGATAGCGCCGCTGTTCCTTCCGGATGAGGGGCTGTCCGGTGAAATTCTCCAGCCGGCGGAAGAGTTCCAGGCTGATTTCCGTCTCAATCTCCTCCCGGACCAGGCCGGCGGCGTCGGGGGCCCCCTTAAAGCAGAGGACGCACCGCACAGCCTCCCCCTCCGCCTCCCGGCGGATGCGCACCGTGGGGCACAGGGCGATGTAGCCCTGGTCCATCTGAATCACCCGCGCCGGCCGCTCCTCCGGCCAGCCGGAGACCAGCCACTTCCGTTCAATCTCCATGGTATTTTCCTCCTTTTGCCGTGTGTATAATCTTTTGCCATCCGTGCATACTGCTTGGCCCGCTCCGGGCCGGGGCGGGAAGAAAAATTTTCTCCGCCCCTGTTCAAAACCGGGGGAATGTGATAAGATGTGTGCCGTGTCCTATCTATGACTGAACAAAAAAGGAGTTTATGCGATGATTACCGTCACCGATTTGAGCCTGAACTACAGCGGAACCCCGCTGTTCTCCCATGTGGACCTGCAATTCCTGCGGGGCAACTGCTATGGTATTATCGGCGCCAACGGCGCGGGTAAATCCACCTTTCTGAAGATCCTCTCCGGCGAGCTGGAGCCCACCACCGGCGAGGTGTCCATCCTCCCCAACATCCGCATGTCCGTGCTGAAGCAGAACCAGAACGCCTACGACGCCTACAACGTCATGGACACGGTCATTATGGGCAACCAGCGCCTGTACGACATCGGCAAGGAGAAGGAGGCCCTCTACGCCAAGGAGGAGATGACCGACGAGGACGGTATGCGGGCCTGCGAGCTGGAGGAGGAGTACGCCGAGCTGGGCGGCTGGGAGGCGGAGAGCGACGCCAGCCGCATCCTCCAGGGGCTGGGCATCGGCACCGACCTGCACTACAACGACATGGCCACCCTGGACGCCCGGCTGAAGGTGAAGGTCCTCCTGGCCCAGGCCCTCTTCGGCAATCCGGCCCTTCTCATGATGGACGAGCCCACCAACAACCTGGACATCGACGCGGTGAACTGGCTGGAGGACTTTCTGCTGGACTTCCCCGGCACCGTCATTGTGGTCTCCCACGACCGGCACTTCCTGAACACCGTATGCACCCATATTGTAGACATCGACTACAACAAAATCAAGATGTATGTGGGCAACTATGACTTCTGGTACGAGTCCTCCCAGCTGGTGCAGCAGCTCATTAAAAACCAGAATAAGCGCAACGAGGAGAAGATTAAAGAGCTCCAGGACTTCATCTCCCGCTTCTCCGCCAACAAGTCCAAGTCCAAGCAGGCCACCGCCAGAAGAAAACTGCTGGACAAGCTCACCGTGGAGGAGATGCCCGCCTCCTCCCGCCGCTACCCCTGGGTGGCCTTCTCCCCCGACCGGGAGGTGGGCAAGGACATCCTCTTCGTCACCGACGTGTCCAAGACCATCGACGGGGTAAAGGTGCTGGACAAGGTGTCCTTCATCGTGGGCCACGGGGACAAGATCGCCTTCGTGGGGGACAACGAGAACGCCCACACCGCCCTCTTCAAAATCCTCTCCGGGGAGATGGAGCCCGACGAGGGCACGGTGAAGTGGGGGCAGACGGCCACCTTCTCCTACTTCCCCAAGGACAACACCCCCTACTTCCAGGACAACGACGACAACCTGGTCCAGTGGCTGCGCCAGTTCTCTCCCGACCCCCAGGAGCAGTACCTCCGGGGCTTTTTGGGCCGTATGCTCTTCTCCGGGGACGAGGTGTATAAGCCCGTAAAAGTCCTCTCCGGCGGCGAGAAGGTCCGGTGTATGCTCTCCCGGATGATGCTCTCCGGGGCCAACGTGCTCATGCTGGACCAGCCCACCAACCACCTGGACCTGGAGTCCATCGCCGCCCTGAACA
>CALXGC010000088.1 GCA_944387755.1 uncultured Oscillospiraceae bacterium
CAACGCCATCCTCATCAAGGTCAACCAGATCGGCACCCTGACCGAGACCCTGGACGCCATCCAGATGGCCAACCGGGCCGGCTACACCGCCATCGTGTCTCACCGCTCCGGCGAGACCGAGGATGCCACCATCGCCGACATCGCCGTGGCCCTGAACGCCGGCCAGATCAAGACCGGCGCCCCCAGCCGCACCGACCGCGTGGCCAAGTACAACCAGCTGCTGCGCATCGAGGAGGAGCTGGACGACGTGGCCGAGTACCCCGGCATGAACGCCTTCTTCAACCTGAAGTAAGCCTTCCGCCTTCCGCCGCAGAGCCGCCCGCTGGGCGGCTCTGCTTTTTTTGATAAGAAAAGCGCCCTCTCTTCCCGCCGGGGAGAGAGGGCGTCTGTGCAGGTACAGGTCAGGCGATGTGATTCAGACCGGAGCCGCGGACAATCTCCAGGCCCTCGGTGAGGGAGTCGAGCCACTGGGCGCCGCCGTCGCTCTTGAAGGAGGACTTGACGGTATACATCCAGGCGGGGTCGTCCCAGCCCACGAAGTACATAATGTGCCAGCCCTTGGTGGAGCTGCTCTCATTCTTCACCAGGCCGGTGTCCCCCGGCTGCCGGGAGCCGTTCATGGCCCAGTTCAGGAAATTGGGGTCCCAGCCGTCCAGGTAGGAGATGCCGGTGTACAGCCCGCCGCTGCGCTGGGAGCCGCCGTCGGCGGTGTTCTCCACGGCCAGCACGGCGAAGGACTCCTCCGTGGCCTCGCCGGACTGCCACTGGTCCAGGAGGGCCTGGGCCTGCTCCTCCGCCTCGGCGTACTCCTCCTCCGTGGGGGAGGAGCCGGCGCCGATGAGGATGTGGCGCACGTCGGCGGTGGGGGTCTCGTCCCGCTGGCGGCTGTCGAACTGGAGGACATAGTAGGTGTATGTGCTGCCGCCGTCATACTCCGCAATGGTGGTCTCGCCCGCCTGCCGGGCGGCGTCATAGAGCCAGTCCGCATAGGGGGCGGAGGCAAAATTGGAGCCCATCACCACCGCGTGGGCGGAGGAGGCGTACAGGTCCGTGTACTCCTGGGTCAGGTTCTGGGCGTTCTCGCCGGCGTCCAGACGGCCCTGAATCTCCTGGGCCTGGGCCAGGGCCTCCGTCTTGGCGGCCTCCAGAGCGGCCTGGGCCTCCTCGTCGGTCTGCTCCACAGGGTTGCCGTCCTCGTCGGTCTCCTGCTCCGGAGCGGCCTGGACGGCGAAGAGGGAGTAGCCGAAGGTGTCCAGATCGTTGGTGTGCTCGCTGTAGTAGGCCTCTACCTCCTCGTCGGTGTAGGTGAGGCTGTCCAGGTAGTGCTGCTGGTAGGAGTCGGCCAGCACCTGGTCCTCATAGAGGGCGCGGAGGGTGTCCCCGTCCATATAGCTGCCGTAGTTGACCTGGAGGTAGCTGTCCAGGCTGGTGTACATGCCGCCGGAGCGCCAGGTCTGGTCCAGGGTCTCCAGCACGCCGTCCAGATAGGCCTGGTCCACCGGGGTGAGGCCATAGCCCTCCGCCTCGGCGGCGTGGCACAGGGCCGTCACCTGGGTCAGGCTGTCGATGGCCTGGTCCAGCAGGTGATCCCGCCAGGTCTCGCCGGTCTCCTCGTCGTAGATCTGGCCGGCGGGATCGGCGCTGGCGTCAAAAGACGTGCCGGAGGTAAAGGACTCATAATAGGCGTTGTTCAGCGCGTTCTGGTAGTAGAACTGCACCACCGCGGGGCCGAAGTCCTCCCCGTCGATGGTGACGGCAGTGGACCGCTTCTGGAAGAAACCGCTGTCCCACACCAGCAGGGCGATGGCCAGCACGGCGATGACCGCTCCCGCCGCGCCGTACAGGATGTGCTTGCGGCGGTCCTTGTTTTCCTCTTGACTCCGGCGCTGGACGCCGCTGGCGTCCGCGCGGGTTTTCTTCTCTCTGGATGCACTCACAGTTTGTTCCGTCCTCTCGTTGTTACTTGCAGACGTCCGGCCCAGAGGGCCGGACGAAATTCCACATTATTATACCGAAATTCTTCTGGGGATTCAAGGGGAAAAGGGGACGCGCCGGGCAGCTTTTACAGAATGTTCATGTCTCCACGCGGCTGAGGGTCCCGCTGATCAGATCCAGCCGGTAGGTCCGGGTGTCGGTGGCGATTTGCCACACCGGGGTCATGGAGGCGGGACCTGTGCCGGCGGCGGTGACATAGCCCGGCGTGATGCGGTCGATGCGGCTGCACGCGTCGCCCAGAGAGACCACGCCGTGGTAGAACCGGAACAGGGCGGTGGGCACGGAGATGGGGCTCCGGCTGGCGTCCTCCTGGGGCGCTCCGGTGAGCCGCCGGCCCTCCAGCCGCACCAGGCTGCCCGCCCGGATGGTGAGGGCGGCCTGGTGATTGAAGACGGGGACGCCGTCCCAGAGCTGCCGGAAGGCCAGTACGGTCTCCCCGCCGTCCGCTGTCTGGAAGGAGGAGACGGGCTCCCCCTCAAAGTCCAAAATCCGGAGGACCTCCAGACAGCGCGCCTCCAGGGCCTCCTGCGCCACGGGGAAGGCGCCGGTGAGAAACTCCCCCTGGAAGGTGCCGTCCCGGTGGAACTGGAGGGAGCCCGCCTCGGTGTAGTAGCGGTAGATCTCGTCGCTCCAGGCCTGCTCCCGCACCTCTCCGCCCAGAAGCACCCCGGCCGCCGCCCGCTCCCGCTCCCGGTCCCACGCCACCGTCTGGGCGCGCAGGTCCATCTCCTCCGGCACAAGGCCGTCCTCCACGGACACGCCGTTCTCCCGGAGAAACGCGACGGCGTTTTGAAGGGCCTCCGCCTGGGCGCTCTGGTGCTGCAGCTCCCACCGGGTCAGAAAGCCCAGGAGCAGGGCGTTGGTGACGGCCAGAATCAGCAGAATAATCGTCTTAATCCGGGACCACTCCATCCGCCGTCACCTCCCCCTGTCCAGGCTGCCGGCCGCCGCCCAGGAGGCAGAGGCCAGCTCGCCGCCGTCCCAGTAGAGCAGCAGCAGCTCCTCTCCGGCGTGTCCCACCGCCTCCATGGCGGCCACAGCCTGGCGCTCCGGGAGCACAGCCGAGACAGAGCCGCTGCCGGCATAGCTGCGGAACTGGAGCTGAAACCAGGTGATCTGCCCCTGCTCCACCAGAAAGGAGGCGGCGGGGGCTCCGCTGCTCAGGCGGACGGGGACGCCGTCCAACTGATAGGCGAAGTCAATTTTCCAGCCCGCCTCCGTCTCCTGGACGGCGGACAGATAGAGCTCCGCCTCGCCGCACCGGGTCCCCACCGTCTGCCAGGCCAGCTGCCGGCAGCTCTCCTCCGCCGTGCACAGGTCCGCCCCGGCCAGGTGGTAGCGGTCGCTGCCCTCCGCCGCCGCCTCATAGGTGACGCGGCCGTCCTCCCCCAGGTGCAGGGTGTCGTTGCGGCTGCGGACGACCTTCTCTCCCGCCGCGGTGTAGGAGACGGAGCTCTCCGGAAAGCCCAGCTGCTCCTGGAGCTCCTGAACGGCCTGGCCGTCCAGGGGGTTGGAGGCGCTGTAGACCGCCGGCTCCGGCGGCTGGGGCAGGACCATGGTCTCCGGAGCCAGCTGGGCGTAGTCCTCCGACTCGAAGGCGAAGACGGCGCCGTTCTCCTGCCAGGCGGAGACGGCCTCCTCCAGGCGGCCGGCCCCGATGACGTCGGAGACGCACACGCGGCCCTCTCCGGCGGACTTGTCCCAGTAGTACAGCAGCACCTGCCCCTCCGCCGCGGTGAGGACCAGGCGCCGCACCGTGCCGGAGAGGGAGGGGTTGTCCACCGACAGCCAGGCGCTGAGCACGGCCATGGGGATCTCTCCCTGCCAGTCGAAGAACAGGACCGGCGCGCCGGACAGGGCCTGGAGCCACTCCTCCTCTGACGCCGCCCGGGGCGCCCCGGCGCTGCTGAGGGCCTCCACCAGAAGGCTGTAGGACTGCTGGAACAGGGCGTCCACCGCCTCCTGGCTGTATTGCGCCCCGTAGCGCACCACCTCGCTGCCCCGCCTGGCCGCGGCGGCCATCCGCAGAGGGCGGACGGTCCCCGCCTCTGCGGCGGCCTGCCCCCCGCTGGGGAGATAGGTCTCCCGCTGTTCCCCCGCCTCCAGCATGACGTCCTGGGTCCGCAGGGCCAGCAGCACGGCGGAGAAGCTGAGAAGCACAATCAGCAGGCTCTTGACCCGCTCAATCAGGCGTTTTTTCCGGTCACTTGTCATGGCTGGGTCCCTCGATGTTCAGCTCCAGGCGCACGGACAGGCCGGGGCCGTCCCGCTCCACCAGAGTCAGCGCCCCCTGGTGCCGGTCCACAATCTCCTTGGCGATGGACAGGCCTAGGCCGGTGCCCCCGGACTGGCGGGAGCGGGCCTTGTCCACCCGGTAGAAGCGCTCAAAAATCCGGGGCCGGTCCTCTGCCGGAATGCCGATGCCGTTGTCGTCCACCTGCATCCAGACCCGCGCTCCGCCGCGCCCGGCGGAGATACAGATGGTCCCCCCGTCGGGGGTGTACTTGATGGAGTTGGAGACGACGTTCATCATCACCTGCAAAATCCGCTCCCGGTCGGCCAGAATTTGGGGCAGGCCGGGCTCCAGACGGAGCTCCAGCCTGTGGCCGTGGCGCTGGGCCTCCATATAGACGGCGTTGTACAGCTCCTGCACCGCCCCGTCGAAGGAGAACCGGCTCAGCTTCAGGTCCGTCCGGCCGGAGTCGAATCGGGACAGGGTGAGCAGGTCCTGGACGATGTGGGTCATGCGGTCGCTCTCGTTGAGGATGACGCCCAGGAATTTTTTCTCCATGTCGGGGGGGAGGTCCCCGGCGCTGTCGGAGAGGGTCTCGGCATAGCTGCGGATGTTGGTGAGAGGGGTGCGCAGCTCGTGGGAGACGTTGGCCACAAACTCCCGCTGCATCTCCTGGGTCTTCCGCTGCTCGGTGACGTCGTGGAGCACCACCAGCACGCCGCCCAGCTGCGCCCGGTCAAAGGGGGCCAGCAGCAGGTCCAGCACCCGGCCGTTGACCCGGCGCTCCCCCTCCAGGTGGTCCTGGGCCTCCATGGCGGCGGACAGGGGGGCCTGGTCCCCGAAGAGCTCCTCATAGGTGGTGTCCGGGCCGATGGGCCGGCCCAGCATCTCCTCCGCCGCCGGGTTGGAGTGGATCTCCCGGCCGTCCCGGTCGAAGGCTACCACCCCGTCGGTCATGTGGAGGAACAGGGTGTCCAGCTTGTTGCGCTCGTTCTCCACCTGCCGGAGGGTGTCCCGGAGCTGCCGGGCCATGTCGTTGAAGGTGTCGGTGAGCACGCCGATCTCGTCCCTGGAGGTCACTTCAATTTTGCGGGAAAAATTCCCCTCCGCCACCCGCATGGCCCCCTCGGTGAGGCGCTGGATGGGGATAATCATGGTCTTGGACAGCAGGAAGGACAGCAGCACGGAGATCACCAGGCCGAAGACCAGCGACTCCAGAATCAGCCCGAAAATCTGGTTCATCAGGCTGTTCACCGTGGTCTTGTTGTCCAGGATATAGACCACATACTGGCTGTCCCCCCTGGAGACGGGAAGGGCCACGTCCATATAGCCAGCGGCGATGTCCGCCTCGCCGCCCACCTCGCCCCTGGCCAGGGCGCGGGTGAGGTTGGGGGAGTCGTACTCCAGATTCCGCCCCTCCTCCTGGTCGGTGCCGGCCAGATAGGCCCCGGTCTCCCCGTCCAGAATGTACAGGGTGCGGCTGCGGCCGTCCAGGCCCAGCTCGCCGGAGTAGGTCTCCAGAATGCTCAAAATGGCCTCCGCGCCGTCCTCCTCCGGGGAGGTCTCCGCCTGCAGGTTCTGAATCAGCGCGGGATTCTGGTCAAAGACCTGGGCCATCCGGGTGTAGAACTCCTCCAGATAGAAGGCCATGACGGAGTTCACCAGAAAAGTGCCCACCACCGTCATCAGCGACAGGATCAGCAGCACCAGAATCATAACCAGCTTCATGTGCAGGCTGCGGAGCATTTTGGGAACACCTCCTTGGAAAAGATGGGGCGCTCAGCCCGGCTGTCCGCCGAAGAAATAGCCCATGCCCCGCTTGGTGAGGATGAACTTGGGGGAGGCGGGGTCGTCCTCAATTTTTTCCCGCAGGCGGCGCACGGCCACGTCCACGGCCCGCACGTCGCCCACATAGCCGTCGAAGTTCCACACGTGCTCCATCAGCGCCTCTCTGGAGAACACCTTCCCCGGCTGAGAGGCCAGAAAACAAATGAGGTCGTACTCCAGCTGGGTCAGCTTCAGGGGCCGGCCGTCCTTATAGACGGTGGCGCCATCCCGGTCCACCGTGACCCGGCCCAGGTCCAGGCGGCTGTCCGGCTCCGGAGCGCCCTGGGGGGTCATGTCCACCCGGCGGATGTTGGCCTTCACCCGCGCCAGCAGCTCCCGCATGGAGAAGGGCTTGGTGATATAGTCGTCCGCCCCCAGCTCCAGGCCCAGGACCTTGTCCGTCTCCTCCTCCCGCGCGGTGAGCATGAGAATGGGCACGGCGGAGCCGGACTCCCGTAGCCTCCGGCACACGTCGAAGCCGCTCATCCCCGGCAGCATCAAATCCAGGAGAATGAGGTCCGGGTTCCGGTCCAGGGCGAGCTGAAGTCCGGCGTTCCCGTCGTTGGCCTCCAGGGTGTCATAGCCCTCCCGCCGGAGGTTAAAGGACAGGATGTCCACAATATTTTGCTCGTCTTCCACAATCAGGATGGTTTTTCCCACGGGGGTTCCCCCTCCCTCAGAGATTCAGAAGAATTTTGGCCTTCAGGGTGGTGGCCACAGTCTTGGCGTCCTCGATGGTCCCGTCCATCACCTGGCGGCACAGCGTCTCGAAGGGCATTGTCACCACGTTCAGAAATTCGTCCTCGTCCGGGTGGCTCTGGGCGCGGCGGAGGTTCCGGGCCAGGTACATGTGCAGCCGCTCGTCGCAGAAGCCGGGGGAGGCCAGAATGCTCCCCAGATAGGTCAGCTCCCCCGCCTCCAGGCCGGTCTCCTCGCTCAGCTCCCGTGCGGCGGCCAGGCGGTGGTCCTCCCCCTGGTCCAGCTTGCCCGCGGGCAGCTCCAGAAGCACCTGGTGGAAGGGGTAGCGGTACTGCTGCACCAGGGTGACGTTTCCGTTTTCATCCAGAGGCAGAATGCCCACGCCGCCGGGGTGGAGGACCACCTCCCGCTCCGCGGGCTTGCCGTCCGGGAGCTGGGCCTGGTCCAGCAGCACAGTGATAATCTTTCCCTGAAAAATGGTTTTGCTCTCCAGCGTCCGCTCTGTCAAATCCATCATTTCTGACCGTCCTCTCTGTCCGCCGGTTTGTCCGCGGCGTTTTTCCCGGCGCCGGCCTGTGCCGGCGGCTCCAACAGGGCCTATTATAGCACAGCCCGGCGGGGCCGGTAAAGCAAAAGCCCCGGTTTTCCAGGCCCTGGAGCGGAAATTTGCGGCCGTCTAAAAATTACTGAAGCTTCTACTTGCATTTTTCCGCCATCCGGGTTACAATAGGTGCAGCAAGCGGCAGGAGGTGCTTCCCATGAGCGAGACATACGGCCCCGACTTTATCACCGTCACCGACGAGGACGGCAACGAATTTGAGCTGGAGCTGGTGGACACCCTGGAGCACGGCGGCGTCACCTACTACGCCCTGTTTCCCGCCTCCCAGGAGGGGCGGAAAGAGGACGGCGAGCCGGTGGACGTGGACGCCGACGACGAGGAGTACGGCCTGGTGCTGATGAAGGCGGTGGAGGAGGACGGCGAGGAGCTGCTCTCCACCCTGGACAGCGACGAGGAGATCGAAGAGATTTACAACCTCTTTATGGAGCGCTTCTTCCAGGAGGAAGAGAACTAATTCAGATTTCAGGCGGGTTTTCCTGCTCGGTGCGTGATGGACCTTTTTAAACCCACATTTTTAAAACGGGATGCCCCCTCACGGCGTGGCTTGCAGGCCTCCCGGCCCCCATCGAGGTCGGCTGGAAGTTGGAAGCAGTAAAGCGTTGTGGAGGCAACCCACCTGCCATTTCGTGCAGGTTTTAAATCGGTCCACACGGCCAGAGCGGGGTATACAAAACTCACTTGGATATGGGCCGCGGCGCAAGCCGCGGTCTTTTTATGCCCGCCGCGCCCCCTGAAATTTTTCCGCCGGAAAAAGGCCGCCCCCGCAAAACGGCCGGAAAAAAGTCTTGACAGAACCAGCGGCTTCTGCTAAAATAACCCGGTACAACAAAGCAGGAACGGCGCCCCGTCCTCACCCCAGGCAGAGAGCCAAAGGGTTCACATGACCACCAGATACGCCTCCCCCACAGCGGACAGAGGCGGTGTGCAGCGCGGGTGCCGGTTCCGGCAGACGCGTTTTATTTTTTTGTTTGGAGGTGCTTTCCCATCGCTACGACAGGTCATCAAACCAACGAAGAAATCCGGGACAAGGAGGTTCGCCTGATCTCGGAGAGCGGCGAACAGCTTGGCATCATGTCGGCCCAGGAGGCGCTGCGCCGGGCAGAGGAGCAGAATCTGGATCTGGTGAAAATCTCTCCCAATGCGGTTCCTCCCGTGTGCAAGCTGATGGACTACGGCAAGTACCGGTTCGAGCAGACCAAGCGCGAGAAGGAAGCCCGCAAAAATCAGCGCGTGGTGGAGATCAAGGAGATCCGGATGTCCCCCAGCATCGACGTGAACGACTTCAACGTCAAGCTGCGCAACGCCCAGAAATTTTTGGCGGAGGGCAACCGGTGCAAAGTCACCGTCCGGTTCCGCGGCCGCGAGATGGCCCACACCAACATCGGCCAGGAGCTGCTGCTGAAGTTTGCCGAATCCTGCGGCGAAGTCGCCGTGATGGATAAAAGTCCTAAGCTTGAGGGGCGGCATATGTCCATCTTCCTGTCCCCCAAGCCCGCTAAGGACGCAAAAAAGTAAGTCGAAAAGGAGTTTTCTGTTATGCCGAAGATCAAGACCCACAGCGGCGCCAAGAAGCGTTTCGCTCTCACGAAAAACGGCAAGGTCAAGCGTGCCCACGCCGGCAAGCGGCACCTGCTCAACGGCCACGGCAAGACCACCAAGCTGAAGAGAGGCCTCCGGAAGGGCGGCTACGCGGACAAGACCAACGAGGCCGCCATCAAGCGCATGATCCTGTACAAGTAAGAGAAGGAGGCTGAACTACAATGGCAAGAGTGAAAGTCGCGATGATGACGCGCAAGAGAAGAAATAAAGTCCTGAAGATGGCCAAGGGCTACTGGGGCTCCAAGTCCAAGCACTTCAAGATGGCCAACCAGGCCGTCATGAAGTCCGGCGTGTACGCCTATGCCGGCCGCAAGCAGAAGAAGCGCAACTTCCGCCAGCTTTGGATCACCCGGATCAGCGCCGCCTGCAAGCTCAACGGGATGAACTACTCCACCTTCATGAACGGCCTGAAGAAGGCCGGGATTGAGATGAACCGGAAGATGCTGGCCGAGCTGGCCGTCAACGACAAGGCCGCCTTCGCCCAGCTCACCGAGACCGCCAAGAAGGCCCTGGCCTAACTGGCTGCTTTCAACGCCTAACGCCTGAATTCCACAGGAATTCAGGCGTTTTTTTGCGCTCCGGCGGCAGGAACCCCGTCACCTCCGCCCGGCGGGGCGCATACGCTGAATCAGAACGCGACAGGAGGAGCTTGCCATGAGGAAGGAACTGAATTTCTGGGTGCTGGGGGGCGACCTGCGGCAGGGAAAGCTGGCCCAGCTTCTGGCGGAGGACGGACACCAGGTCCACACCTATGCCCTGGAGGAGGGGACGCCCGGCGGGGGGCCGGCGGCGGAGGAGAGTCTGGCGGGGGCGGCGGAGGCGGACTGTGTGATTCTGCCCCTTCCGGTCTGCCAGGGGGAGGGGCGGCTGAACTGCCCCCTCTCCGCCCGGCGGCCCGCCCTGTCCGCCGTGATGGACGCCCTGGTCCCCGGCCAGACGGTGGTGGGCGGCCTGGTGGACCCCATCACCGCCGCCCTGGCGGAGGAGCGGGGCCTGACCGTGCTGGACTACTTCGCACGGGAGGAGCTGGCGGTGGCCAACGCGGCGCCCACCGCCGAGGGGGCGGTGCAGATTGCCATGGAGCAGCTCCCCATTACCATCCACGGGGCGAAGGTGCTGGTGGTGGGATACGGCCGGGTGGGACGCGTGGCCGCCCAGCGGTTTGCCGCCCTGGGGGCGGACGTCGCCGTGGCCGCCCTGCGGTACGAGTCCCTGGCCTGGGCACAGGTCATGGGCTATGGGGCGGTGATGACCGGACAGCTCGCGGGCCGGCTGTCCGGCTATGACCTGGTGGTGAACACCGTCCCCGCTCTGGTGCTGGGAGAGGCGGAGCTGGCCGGGTTAAAGCCGGACTGTCTGGTGCTGGATCTGGCCAGCAAGCCGGGCGGCGTGGACCTGGGGACCGCCGCGCGGCTGGGGCGGACGGTGATTTGGGCGCTGTCTCTGCCGGGAAAGGTTGCCCCGGCGACGGCCGGAGCGGCCATCAAAAATACGATTTATCACATGCTCCACGAGCTTGGCGCATAAGCATGAGAAAGGAAGCGGTTGCAATGCTGGAAGAGAAGACCATCGGATTTGCCATGTGCGGCTCCTTCTGCACCCACAGCCGGGCCATGGAGGCCCTGGAGCAGGTGCGCGCCCGGTTTGCCCACGTGATTCCCATCGTGTCCGAGTTCACAGCGGCGGAGGACACCCGGTTCGGAAACGCCCACGATCTGATGCGGGAGATGATGCGCATCTGCGACCACCGGGTCATTACCACCATCCAGGAGGCGGAGCCCATCGGGCCCAAGAAGCTGCTGGACCTGCTGATTATCGCCCCCTGTACGGGGAACACCCTGGGGAAGCTGGCCAACGGCATTACGGACACCAGCGTCACCATGGCCGCCAAGGCCCACCTGCGCAACGGCCGGCCGGTGCTTATTGCGCCCTCCACCAACGACGGCCTGGCGGCCTCCGCAGCCAACTTGGGGAGCCTGCTCAACCGGAAGTACATCTACTTCGTCCCCTTTGGCCAGGACGACCCGGAAAAAAAGCCCGCCTCTCTGGTGGCGGACTTCTCTCTGGTGGCCGACGCGGCCCAGGCCGCCCTGGAGGGGCGGCAGCTCCAGCCCCTGCTGGTGGTCCCGGCTTGACTTTCTCCCGGCCCGGCCGATTTCCTCCCGGCTGGACCAAAAGCGGCCCGGAGGCGGTTTTTATGCCGCCTCCGGGCCGTTATGCGGTATAGAGAATTCGTCTGGTCAGGCCACAGCGAAGCCTACAATCAGATAGATGACGGCGGCCAGCACGCCGCAGGTGAGGGCGTAGGGAAGCTGGGTGCGCACGTGGTCCAGGTGGTCCGAGGCGGAGCCCATGGAGGACAGAATGGTGGTGTCCGACAGGGGGGAGCAGTGGTCGCCGAACACGCCGCCGCCGGCTACCGCCGCAAACACCGCCACCACAGTGTTGGTGAGTTCCCCGTTGGTCATGCTGAAGGCCAGGGGCAGGGCGATGGGCATACAGATGGCGAAGGTGCCCCAGGAGGACCCGGTGGCAAAGGCCATAATGGAGGCCACGATGTAGATCACGCAGGGCAGCAGGTGGGGGGTCAGGAAGCCCTCGCTGAGGGAGATGATGTAGTTGGCGGTGCCCATGGCCTGGCTCAGGTCGTTGACAGAGTAGGCCAGCGCCAGCAGCACCACGGCGGGCAGCGCCCCCTTGATGCCGTTCATCAGGGTGTCCATGACCTCTTTAAAGGGAATGCCCTGGACCATCATGCTGATGGTCATGAAGATAACCACGAACAGGAAGGCCTCCATGGTCTTGGCGGAGTGGTACACCGCATAGGTGCTGATGGCGATGGCCACAATCATCAGCACGGGGAGCAGGAAGTTCAGAAATACGCGGGGCCGGAAGCCGGGGTAGGCGTCCATGCTGGTGAGCTCCTTGCCCACCAGAGGCTGGGCCCCGTCGGCCAGCACCTTGCCGGTCTCTATGGCCCGCTGTTCGGCCTTCTTCATGGGCCCGAAGTCCTTTACAATGCCGGAGCCGATGAGTCCCACCATGATGACCGCAAGAATGGGGTAGAAGTTGAAGGGAATGGCCCGCAGGAACAGGGCGGAGCCCTCCTCCTGGGTGGTGATGCAGCCGATGCCCACCGCAAGGCCGCTGAGATAGGCGGCCCAGCCGGTGATGGGCATGAGCACGCTCACCGGGGCGGAGGTGGAGTCGGCGATGTAGGCCAGCTTTTCACGGGACACTCTGGCCTTGTCGGTGATGCTGCGCATGGTGCAGCCCACAAACAGGGGGCTGAAGGAGTCGCTGAAATAGATGAACATACCCAGCACCCAGGCCATAAGCTGCGCGCCCCGGCGGCTCAGGTGCTTGTCGTGGACCCACTGGGAAAAGCCCTGGATGGCGCCTGTCTTCTGAAAATAGGCCACCAGAATGCCGATGAAGGTGTTCAGCAGCATAACCCAGGAGAAATCCGTGTTGCCCAGGCTGTTTTTCAGCAGGTCAGGGAACCCGAAAATTCCCATTCCCGACAGGGTAGTGCCCGCAATACAGGCCACCGCCAGAGCCACAATGGTATTTTTCGTGGCAAAGGACAGCACGATGGCCAGCAGTGCGGGAATGACGGAGATAAACCCCATATTTACGACTTCTTCCATGTTTCGTCTCCTTTCGGGGCGGGATAATGCCCAAAGCCTTCTCCTCTGAAAGGCAATGTCATTTTATTGGAGGGACACATTGGCCCCTTCCGCTGTTGCCGTAGGGGCGGCCTTTGGCCGCCCGCCGGGTTAACCCCTTCCGCTTCGCTTCGCTCGGCACCTCCCCCAAAGGGGGAGGCTTTGGAACATACAACGGCCGTTTGCCCCCTGTGAAAGGGGGCGGGGGGAATTCCGAAACGGCGGGCGCGCCGGGTCGTCGCGCCCCACGCACACGACCGCCCCCTCATCCGGCGCTTCGCGCCACCTTCCCCCCGGTGGGGGGAAGGCTTTTGTGCAGAGCCCTTAAGCGAATGACATTACCATGAAATGGGAAGGCTTTTGAAATGTCCAAACCCCACTTTTTTACAACACATACGCGCCCGCGGCGCGGGGAAAACCAGTTACAGCTTCACCTGGTCCAGGGGCAGAAGATTGCTGGAGCGGGTGACGGTGGCGGGGGGAGCGGGGTCCAGGTTCCGGTCCGCAATGCCCAGAATGTCCTCCGGGCGGACCCAGGGGCGGTTCTGGAGGGCGCTGGTCTCCTCGTGGGTGAGATAGCCCCGATAGGCGGTCAGGCTCCGGCGGAGGAAGCCGTCCCGGACGCAGGCCTCGGCCACGCCGTTGTTCAGGATAGAACGGAAGTGGGGCAGCACAGAGGCGGCGTAGGCGATGGAGGTGGAGTTGGCGATGGCGCCGGGGATGTTGCTGACGCAGTAGTGGACGGCGCCCTCCTCAATGTAGCGGGGATTTTCGTGGGTGGTCTCGTGGAAGGACTCGATGGCGCCGTTGTCGTCGTTGCTGATGTCCACGATGACGGAGCCCTTGCCCATGAGCTTGAGCATGGGCCGGTCAATCAGGAAGTCGTTGCAGCCCTTGGGCCACTTGACGCAGTTGAGGACCATGTCGGTCTCCGGCAGGAGGGCGGCGATGTTCTCCTTGGTGCACATCATGGTGTCCACCCGCTCCTGATACTGACGCTTCAGAGTGCGGAGAATGCCGATGTTAATGTCCATCACGGTGACGCGGGCCCCCAGGGCGTACAGCACGGACAGAGCGGCCTGTCCCACGGTGCCGCCCCCCAAAATCAGCACCTTCATGGCGGGAGCGCCCCCCAGACCGCTGACAAACTTGCCCTTGCCGCCGTTGATGGACAGCATGGACTCCAGGCCCATGAGGGCCCCCTGCTTGCCGGCGGCCTCGCAGTTGGGGGAGCCGTACCGGTGGCAGTCCTCGGCGGTGAAGGCAATGCAGCCGCTGTCCAGGATGGCCTGTACCTCCTGGGGGTGGGCGGCGGGGTGGATGCAGGTGAAGAGAATCTGTCCCGGCCGCAGCAGGGAGAACTCACAGGGCTCCAGCTCCTTCACCTTGGTGACGAAACCGGCCTGGGCGTAGATCTCCTCCATGGTGTCCACCATCTGAGCGCCGGCCTTCTCATAGGCCGCGTCCTCGAACCCGGCCTTCTCGCCGGCCCCCCGCTGCACCAGGACGGTGTGCCCGTCGTTGACAAGGGTGGAGATCTCCACCGGGGTGGCGATGGTGCGGTACTCGCCGTTCTTGATGTCCTTCAGCAGACCAAATACCATAAATAATTCCTCCAGACATTTCCCGCAGAGACGGGAATTTTTATGGGAATGAAAAAGGTCCCGGAGCAGAAGCCTCCGGGACCCTTGATCCGACGGGGACGATTGTAACGCAGAATCCCCGCCTTTGTCAACCTTTTGTGGAATTTTCCCCCACTTTTATTGCTACACATAGCCGTACAGCCCCCGGACGGACACCTCGCCGGTGGACAGGGCGGCCCGGCGGCCGTCCGGGTACTCCACCACCAGGCGGAACTCGTCGTCGATGTCCACCGCGATGGCCTCCTGGCGGGCGGTGGGGGTGATAAGCTGTACCGGATTGCCGGGAGTCAGGCAGTCCCGCCGGTACTGCTCCAGATAGGCCTGCTTATCCTGGGGAAAGCGGGCGTACATACGGTCAAAGGCCCGGAGAATCTCCGCAGCCAGATGGGCCCGGCGGACAGGGCGGCCCAGCGCCTGGGCCAGAGAGCCGGCAATGGGCCGCACATCCGCCTGAAAATCCTCCGGAGCCTGGTTGACGTTGATGCCGACGCCGCAGATGAGATAGTCCAGGGCGTTGCTCTCGCTCTCCAGGCCCAGCTCGGTGAGAATGCCGCACAGCTTCTTCCCGTTGAGCACCAGGTCGTTGGTCCACTTAATCCGGGGCCGCAGGCCGCAGGCGGCCTCTATGCCGTCGCACACCGCCACCGCCGCCCAGGCGGTGAAGTCGCCCACCTGGCCCGGCTCCAGCCGGGGCCGCAGCAGGACGGAGAGATACAGGCCCTTGCCCTTGGGGGACTGGAAGGAGCGGCCCCGCCGCCCCCGGCCGCCGGTCTGCTCCTCGCTGAGAACCACAAGGCCCTCCGGCGCGCCGTTCATGGCCTGGCGCTTGGCCTCGGTATTGGTGGAGTCGATGGTATCCAGGCACAGCAGGCGGCTCCCTACCCGGAGCCCCGCCAGAGGACCGGCCAGCTCCCCCTCCCGCAGCCGGTCCGGGGCCTCCTCCAGCCGGTAGCCCCGGTTGGGGGCGGACTGTACCACATAGCCCTCCTGCCGCAGGGCCTCAATGGCCTTCCACACCGCCGCCCGGCTGATGCCCAGGGCGCGGCTCATGGCCTCCCCGGACATGTACTGCCCTCCGCTCTCCCGCAGAAGGGAGAGCACCTGTTCCCGGCTCATAGTCCTTCCTCCCCGCTTGTTTGATTTCCAGACACTATTATAAGAAAAAACAGCCGGGCCGTCAACCAAAAAGCCTGAGCGGTTCACTAACCTGACTTTTATCCCAAAAATTCGACAAAATTTCTGGAAAAACACCGCGGCATTAACATAGGATAAAATTTTTTATGAAAAAATAATGTATTATAGGGGAACCCCGCATTTTGCGGAAATCATACATCAGAAAGGGGAAAAACAATGAAACTTTGCAGGAACTGCGGCGCGCAGATGGAGGATGGCGCCGCCTTCTGCACCAAATGCGGCGCGCGGCAGGAAACGCCGGACCAGCCGTCCGCACAGGGGCAGGTTGTTCGATTCGAAAGCAAAAACATGACGGGAACAATCATTGGCTTTGCAGCGCAGCTGGTGATAGCCTGGGTTATATGGAGCATGGTGGACACGCTGCCCGATCTGTTCTATGCACGTGAGAAAATGATGTTTCTGTTTCTGATCCTTCTCTTTGTTGCGTACGACGCCGTCATGTTTGCCCGCGCGGTATCGTTGAAAAAACAAGTCTACCTCCAATTGGAGCAGGAGGGCGTCAGCGGAGTTTGGATCAAGTATTCCATCATAAACAAGCCGGAAGCTTTCCGCTTTTCGTACCGGGAAATCGAAGACGTCAAAGCGTTGTCGATGATAGGTATCTCTCTGAAAATTCGGGGAAGGTGGAGAAATATTTCCATTGACCAGAGCGTGGAGGCCAAACAATTGATAGACCAGCGCCGGGCTGTGGCGCGGTAAAACCCCGATTCTCACGCACGTTTTGGCCCCAAACAGAGCGGAAACGGCGGAGAAACGATAAAAAGAGAGGAAAATGAGAGATGAAGTTTTGCAAGAACTGCGGTGCACAGATGGAGGACACAGCGGTTGTGTGCCCCAGCTGCGGAACGGCCCAGCAGACCGAGACGCAGCCGGTTGCGCCGGTCTACCAGACCACGGTCTATCAGACCAACCCCAACTACGGCGGAAATGTGGACTCCGGCGGCATTGGCTGGGGCCTTCTGGGCTGCTGCCTCCCCATTGTGGGTCTGATTCTCTTCCTGGTGTGGAAGGACCAGAAGCCCCGGACGGCCCAGGCGGCGGGAATCGGCGCTCTGATCAGTGTGGTCATCGGCGTCGCTAGCTATCTCCTGCTGATTGTGTCCGGCGCTGGACTGGCCATGCTGGGATTCTGAGAGATTTGACCGCATTTTTATACCGGTGGCTTCCCCGGCTGTTCTACTGCCACTGCCGCCCGGACCGCTCCTTCTTCTGGCGGGGCAGGCAGTTTCCAATATGTGCCCGCTGTACGGGCCAGCTTGTGGGACTGCTGCTGGGAATCCCGCTGTTCGTTGTGGGGCGGTTTCCGCTGTATGTGTGCGCGGCGCTGCTTCTGCCGCTGATTGCAGATGGGTTTCTCCAGCTGCTGACCCGGTATGAGAGCACCAACCCGCGCCGGTTTATCACCGGAACCCTGTTCGGCCTGGGACTCTATGAGCTGGCCGCCTGGGCCGCCGTTCAGGCGGTGAGCTGGGGGTATGCGCTGGGAACGGCCCTCCGGGAACAGTGGATTGCATGACACATTAGGAACCTGAAAGCGAAGGGACCGGTTTTGGCCGGTCCCTTTCTAATTTACCTCAACCATAAAATTCTGTAAAAAACACTGTAAAATTAACACAGAACAATGCACAGCCCCAAAATTACTGTAAAATTCCTCTTGAAAGGAGGTGCGTTCAGGAGAAATTGCTGAAATCGCTGAAATAGAGGAGGTGTGTTCAGGAAAAAAGCCAAAAGAGGGCCTGTACCGCAGTAGATAGGAGGATTTGGATTTTATGAAGAAAGTAAATGCCATGAAGCGCATAGGCGCCTTCGTAGTGACGCTCGTTCTGATCCTGACGGTTCTCCCGGCCTTTACGACTCCTGTAGAGGCCGTCCAGATTTATATGAAGCGGAACTACTACCTGAAGTCCGCACTGAATGAGAATATGGTGGTGGACGTTGCCGGGGGCAATCATACAGATGGTACAAATATCCAATTATACCAGTATAATGGGTCGGCGGCGCAGATTTTCCATCTTGAACGCGCCGAAGAAGAAGGGTACATGTATATTGTCCACACTGCTAGCGGCAAAGTCCTCGATGTGGCGGGCGGTGGCACAAGTTCCGGGACAAATGTTTGGCTTTATACAAAAAATGGAACCGACGCCCAGCTGTGGAAACCTTACCTAGCAGCTAACTCTCAGGTGAACATCAGCTTTCAGGCAAAATGTGGGAAATTTTTGGACGTTTGTGGGGGCGAAACTGCTAACGGGACGAACATCTGGATCTATGATGGAAATGACACGTTATCCCAAGCGTTCCATCTTGTTCCCGCTGACTGGAGCCTGACAGCTTATGTCAACACCACTTCTCTGAATCTGAACCTCCGGAGCGCCCCTTCGACCAGCGCCTCCATTATTGGGAAACTGCCCAAGGGCACCGCTGTGGAGATTGTCAGCATTCTGGACAGTGGATGGACACAAGTGGCTGTAAATGGCCAAGTAGGGTTTGTTTCTTCCGAGTATCTCCAATTCCCGTCTTCACAGTCCTCTTCGAATACTCCTACTCCGTCCAATGAGGACCAAATTACAGCGAGGTTGGCCGACATGCAAAACGGCACGTTTGCCAACGGAACCTATCAGGTTGGCACGGTTTACACAGGTCCGTACGCTAATGAGCGGTGCAAAGGGTTTGCCAAAAGCGTATACGAAAAGCTGTTTGGATACAATATTGGCTCAACAAGGAGTAAGCCCTATAATTTCCAAATTGGGATTTCCAGCAGCAAGACCTCTTTGGTAGGCAGTATTGACGGCCTCTCCGGAGCCGGGAACGATTCGGTCCGGTCTCTCTTTGACCAAGCAAGACCTGGGGACTTTATCCAGTTGCGCCGCGCTCACAATGGGTCCCACTCGGCGATCTATCTGTCCAGTGACGCCAATGGCGTTACTGTATACGAGTGTAACGTGGATGGAAAAAATGGTATCCGGACAAAGACCTACTCCTACTCCAAATTTTGTGAAGACAATGCCGCGGTGAGTGTGTACACTCCTATAGAGTACTACCTCCACTAGTCTTGCACTAGTCTTGCGAAGGGACCGGTTTTGCCGGTCCCTTCGTCTTTCCCATACTGCCGGGGCCGCCGGGGAGGCGGCGTCAATGGAAGAAGAACAAGTCCTCCACGGTGCAGCCGAAGACCTTGGCGATGTCCATTGCCAGCTTCAGAGAGGGGTTGTATTTCCCGTTTTCCAGGTTGCCGATGGTCTCCCGGCGGACCCCCACTTTTTGGGCCAGCTCCTCCTGACTCAGCTTATCCCGGAGCCGGTATTCCCGGATTTTTGTGGTCAGACTCATGCGCTCTCCCTCATTTCCTTCCACTCCAGGAAGCTGTGGTGGAAGCAGAAGAAGACCAGCGCCACGGCGAAGCTGGCGGCCAGAGCCGGTCCCACCGGGTTCTGCGCGGGGTTCAGGGCGTAGAAGATCAGAAGGAAGGGGGCCATGGCGGCGCACTGGAGGATGTAGGCGGCGGTGGCCGACCGGCGCAGGGTGAGGAGGAACAGCTCGTCCGGATTCACCCAGAAGTACCGGAAGAAGGCCAGAAAGCCCAAAAACCCAATGAAGTCCACCCGGCCGGTGGGAAAGTACAGCAGCGCGGCCAGAGCGGGGAGGGACAGCAGGCCCATGTAGTTGAAGGGATGTTTCATAAAAATGCTCCTTTCCAGTTGTGTGATATATTTCGCTCTTTCTGTGAGAGAAATATATCACATATCCGGAGGACTGTCAAGGGGGATGTGCGAAAAAAATCACATACAGAGGGACGCGCCGGTCATACCGCTCCCCGGCGCCCCATACAATAGGAAAAAACAAGTCCCAATTCTTTTGTGAGTTCCCGCCCCCTGCGGGGAGGGGAACACCAGGGGAATTTTTAAACCCGGTCACACAAAAGGAAATTGGGAGAAAAGCAAGGGAGTGGGACATATGGCATATGAGGAAGGCCGCCGGCCGGCGGCAGACCACCGCGTTCTGCTGGAGGAGCGGGGACAGCTCACCGTCTCCGGGGTGGAGGAGGTGGAGAGCTTCGATGAGAACACCATTGTGATGTCCACGGCCAAGGGGACCCTGGTGGTGCGGGGGGAGGAGCTGCATATTGAGAAGCTGTCCCTGGACGGCGGGGACCTGAAGGTGGAGGGCAGCGTGGACTCCCTCTCCTATGAGGAGGACCGGCGAGGGAGGGGCGGACTGTTCTCCCGCCTGCTGGGGGGATGACGGTGGATGTGGCCGCCCAGGGGGCGGCGCTGGGGCAGGCGGTGCTGCTGGGCCTGGCCGCCGGAGCGCTGTATGACCTGTTTCGGATTCTGCGGGTGCGGGTGCGCCTGCCTCTGGTGGGGCCGGTCCTGGACCTGCTGTTCTGGCTGACCCTCACGGGGACGCTGTTCCTCTGGTCCCAGTGGGCCTGGGGCGGCGTGGTGCGCCTGTACGGCGCGGCCTTCCTCTTTTTGGGCGGGACGGCCTACTTCCTGGCGCTGAGCCGGTTCCTTTTACCGGCGGGATACCGGCTGGCGGATTTGGCGGCGTTTCTGCTGCGCATTTTGGCCCTCCCGTTGATTGCACTAAATCGGCTTCAGAAAAAAATGAAAAAACTTGCAAAAAATATCTTCCTTTCTGCGGGGAAATGGTATAGAATAAAGCGCATAACTCAGGAAATGGAGTCTGCGGCCCGCCGGCGGGCGGACCGGGAGAGGGGAGGCGCGCCAAATGCGGTTCAAACGGGCAGGTCTGCTGACCAAGGTGGTCGTCGCCGTGCTCCTGGTGTATTTGGCCACTTCCCTGCTGGATCTGCGGGGGCAGATTCAGGCCGCTCAGGAGCAGGAGGACGCCCTGGAACAGCAGGTGGAGGAGCAGCGCCTGGCCAATCAGACGCTGCAGGAGGCCATCGAAAACAGCGGCGACCCTGAGACTCTGGAGCGGGTGGCCCGTGAAAAGGGCTACGTCAAACAGGGCGAGACGCTGTACATCGACGTGGCCGGCTGACTCCGCTCCGCGCCTGCGCGGGGCGCGGCTTGAGGGGGAAATTTACAAGGAGGATATTGCAGTCAGTGATGGAATTTGGTGTTGGGTCCATTTTGGACGGCAAGGTAACGGGAATTACAAAATTCGGCGCCTTTGTGGCCCTGCCGGAGGGGCGCTCCGGCCTGGTACACATCTCAGAGATCGCTTACACCTACGTCAACGAGGTGTCCGATTACCTGAAGGAGGGGCAGGAGGTTAAGGTCAAGGTCATCGGCATCGACCAGGCCAACCGAATCAATCTGTCCATTAAGAAGGTCAGCGAGCCCCCTCCCCGCCCGGCGGGCGGCCAGGGGAGCCGGACGCCCCGCCAGAGCGGCGCGCCCCGTCAGGGAGGAACGCCCCGCCAGGGCGGCGCGCCTCGCCAGGGCGGCGCGCCCCGTCAGAGCGGCTTTGCGCCCCGGCCCGCGTCCAAAGAGCCCACTGACTTTGAGGACCGGCTGCGCCAGTTTATGCAGGCCTCGGACAGCAAACTCTCCGAGCTGCGCTATCTGGAGAAGAAGGGCGGCAACCGCCGGGGCGGCGGCCGCCGGTAAACCGGCATGAAAAAACGGCTGCGGAACTCCGCGGCCGTTTTTTTGAGGACAGGCCGCGTTCAGATTTTTGCCGTCTGAATCTGGGGGCGCAGCAGAAAAGAGGAATGCGATATGCTTATTATCAACGGTACGGTTCACACCATGGAGGGCCTGGTGATACCGGGGGGCTATGTGGAGATTCAGGGGAATAAGATTGCCGGCTTCGGCCCCATGGAGGAGCGCCCCGGTAGCTGGGAGGGGGAGGTCTTCGACGCCCGCGGGGGACATATCCAGCCCGGCTTTGTGGACGCCCACTGCCATCTGGGGATGTTTGGGGACGCCACCGGCATCGAGGGGGACGACGGCAACGAGGCCACCGACCCCTGCACCCCCCACCTGCGGGCCATCGACGCTGTGAACCCCCTGGACCGCTGCTTTCAGGAGGCCAGAGAGGCGGGCGTCACCACCGTCCTCACCGGCCCCGGCAGCGCCAACCCCATCAGCGGCCAGTTCGCCGCCCTGAAGACCAGCGGCCGGTGGGTGGACGAGATGGTGCTGAAGGCCCCGGCGGCCATGAAGCTGGCCCTGGGGGAGAACCCCAAGCTGGTCTATCACGAGCGCCACGAGACCCCCACCACCCGCATGGCTACCGCCGCCCTCATCCGGGAGAACCTCTCCAAAGCGCTGGAGTACGGCGAAAAGCTGGCGCGGGCGGCGGAGGACGAGGAGGAGGACAAGCCCGACTATGACGCCAAGCTGGAGGCCCTGCTGCCTGTGGTGCGGGGGGAGCTGCCCGTCCACATCCACGCCCACCGCGCCGACGACATCGCCACCGGAATCCGCATTTGTAAGGAATTTCATCTGAAGTACGTCATTGTCCACGGCACCGAGGGCCACCTGATTCCCGACCTGCTCGCCCAGGAGGGGGCGGGGGTGATCACCGGGCCCTGCCTCACCGACCGCTCCAAGCCGGAGCTGGCCCGCCAGTCCCTGGAGACCCCGGCCATTTTACAGCGCTTCGGCGTGAAGACGGCCATCTGCACCGACCACCCGGAGACCCCCGTCCAGTACCTGCCCCTGTGCGCCGCCATGGCCATTCGGGGCGGGATGGACCCGGAGAGCGCCCTGGCCTGCGTCACCATCCACGCCGCGGAGCTGGCGGGGGCGGCGGACCGGGTGGGCTCCCTGGCCCCCGGCAAAGACGCCGACCTCACCGTCACCAGCGCCCATCCCCTCAACTGGCTCAGCCGGATGAAGCTGGTGGTGATGGACGGGCGGGTGCTGCTCAACCGCCTTTGAATTTTCGGATTGCTTTTTTGCGGAAAACGGGATATGATAATGAGACATAGACGGTCCGGCGCGCCGGAAACAGCAGGAAAGCGGGGAGAACATGAAATTTCAGATTGTCAGCGACAGCTCCTGTGACCTGGGACGGGAGCTGGCCCGGAAGCTGGGCGTGACGCTGGTCTCCTACTATGTCTCCATGGACGGCGAACACTACCTCCGGGAGGAGAAGGACGTCACCGCCCACGAATTTTACCAGCAGATGGCCGACCGCCCCGGCGTGTTTCCCCACACCTCCATGCCCACGGTGGAGGACTATCTGGAGGCCTTCCGCCCCCTGGCGGAGGCGGGGACGCCGGCGCTGTGCGTCTGCCTCAACGCGCCCTTCAGCGGCTCCTTCCAGTCCGCCTGCACCGCCCGTCAGATTCTGCTGGAGGAGTATCCCCAGGCGGACATCCAGGTGCTGGACTCCCGCCTGGCCACGGTGCTCCAGGGAGTGCTGGTGCTGGAGGCCGTCCATATGCGGGACCGGGGCTTCTCCCTGGCGCAGGCGGCCGCGGTTCTGGAGGAGACCCGGAATACGGGGCGCATCTTCTTCACCACCAGCGATTTGGACTACCTGCGCCACGGAGGGCGCATCGGAAAGGCCGCCCAGGCGGCGGGGACCCTTCTCCATGTCAAGCCCCTCATCGGCTATCAGGGGGACGGCCTTGTCACCGACGGCATCGCCCAGGGCCGGAAGAATTCCCTGACGCGGGTGATGGAGCTGTTCTACCGCTATCTGGACAGAAATCAGATTGACTTAAACGGGTACTACCTGGTGACGGGCTATGGCCTGGACCTGGAGGAGCACCAGGACTTTGCCCGCCGCCTGCTGGAGGGCCTGAAGGAGCGGGGCTGGCCGGCGGAGACCGCCGGAGCCTTTCAGATCGGCGTGACCATCGGGGTCCACACCGGCCCCACCCCCATCGGGCTGGGTATCCTGAAAAAGGAGCCGTCCGCTCCCCCTGAGACCTGAATTTCCCGCGGCGCCGGAGCTCTCTCTTTTCCGGCGCCGCAGTCCTTTTCCGGGGAATTTGTAATGGAATTGTTGCTTGTTTTCTCCTGAAAATATGGTATGCTTTTGAAGGAGGCGGGGAAGTTGGACTACGACGCCCTTCTGAATATGGGGACGGAGCTGGGCTATCAGCTCATGTACAGCGGCGCGGAGATCTACCGGGTGGAGGAGTCCGTCCGCCGCCTGCTGTCGGCCTACGGCGTGCAGCCCCAGGTGTTCGCCATCCCCAACTGCCTGATTGTCAGCGTAAACACCCCCCAGGGGCATCCCATCACCCGGATGCGCCGCATCCCGCCCCACGGCACGGACATCGAGCTGCTGGAGCGGTGCAACGACCTGTGCCGCCATCTGTGCCAGGAGGTCCTGCCCCTGGAGCGGGCCAAGTCCCTGGTGGACGGACTCAGCGGCGCCTGCCGGGTCTACCCCGTCCGGGTGCTTTTGTTGGGCTATATGGCCGCGGCGGCCTTCTTCGCCGCGTTTTTCGGCGGCGGCGTGCAGGATACCCTGTGCGCCGGCCTGTGCGGCCTGGCGGTGGGGCTGTGGATGTATTATCTGGGCGACCAACTGGCCCTGAACAGTTTTTTTAAGACCTTGATTGGCGCGGCCATCGCCTCCCTCAGCGCTCTGCTGCTGGCGGGGGTGGGGGCCGGACAAAACCTGGAGGCCATCACCATCGGCACTTTGATGGTCCTGGTGCCCGGCATGGCTCTGACCACCGCCATGCGGGAGATTATGGCCGGGGACGTCATCTCCGGGGTCAACCGCACGGCGGAGGCCCTGCTGGCCGCGGCGGCCATCGCCCTGGGGGTGGTGGTCTCCCTGGCTGTGGGACAGTAGGGGGCGCCTATGGAGCTGATACAGGAATTTCTGCTCCCCTGCCTGTGGGCCTTTCTGGCCTGCGTGGGGTTCGGCCTGGTGTACAACATCCATGGGGCCGGTATTTTGATCTGCGGCCTGGGGGGCGCCCTGGGCTGGTTCGTCTACCTGGCGGTGCAGCGTCTGCCCGGCGGGTCCATCGCGGCCGCCTTTGCCGCGGCGGTGGCCATCGCCGTCTTCTCCGAGTGTATGGCCCGGCTGCGCCGCTGTCCCGTCACCGGCTATCTGCAGGTGGCCCTGCTCCCGCTGGTGCCCGGCTCCGGCATCTACTACGCCATGCGCTACTGCGTGGCGGGGGATACCGGCCAGTTCCTCTCCACCCTTCTGAGCACCTTCGGCATGGCCGCCTCCCTGGCGGTGGGGGCTATGCTGGCCTCGACGGTGCTGCGTATTCTGCTGCCCCACGTTCCCCAGAGGCATAAGAAATAAACACAGCGAATATCTGGAGGAATTTTCTGCAATGACTTTTGTTACCCGGCGCCGGCTGCTGGCCGGCCTTCTTTTGGGCGCGGTCCTGCTGTCCGGCTGCGCCCCCGCTTCTGATCCCGCGGACAGCGCCTCTTCCGGCAGCTCCGCCCCGGCGGAGATTGCCGAAAATCCGGACCCGGAGGACTCCGCGCCGGAGGCTCCAGACGACGGAGACAGCCAGGAGGCCAGCGGCCCCGCCGCCCTGTCCTATGACTTCTCCCAGCCCTGTCCGGAGAGCCCGGCGGTGGACAACTCCTACTTTGAGGACGCCGCCTTCATCGGCGACTCCCGCACCGAGGGCTTCATGCTCTACAGCGGCGTCGGCTGCGGAGAGGACCTGACCTCCATCGGCATCTCCATCTTCAAGCTGGCGGAGAAGAAGGCCATTACCATCGACGGGGAGGACTATACCCTCCTGGAGGCCCTGGCGCTGAAGGAGTACGGGAAGGTATACCTGTCCCTGGGCGTCAACGAGCTGGGCTATAACAACGACCAGGGCTTCTATGACGCCTACTGCCAGGCCATCGACGCCATCCGCGCCTGCCAGCCCAACGCGGTGATCTACATCCAGGGGCTGATTCCCCTCAACGAGGACCAAATCGCCGCCTCCGGCGGCTCTCCCTACCTCACCAACGAGCACCTGCTGGTCTACAACGACCTGATGAAGCAGGCCGCCCAGGAGAAGCAGGTGGTCTTTCTGGATCTGAATCCGGAGTTCGCCGGGCCGGACGGCCAGCTTCCCGCCGACGCCAGCAACGACGGCGTCCATCTGAAGAAGGCGTACTGCCAGGCTTGGCTGGAGTACTTAAAAACCCACACGGTGTCCTATGAGACGCTGTATCCGAATCAGGAGGCCCAGGTATGAGAAAAATACGCTTTGCACTGGCCGCCGGCCTCTGCCTGCTGGCGCTGGCCGCCTGCGGCGGTTCCGCCGCCCAGCCCTATACCCAGGAACAGGCCCAGGAGATTCTGGACAGCGGGGTGTTTACCGACGATTTGGAGGAGCTGGACCTGGACACCGCCTGGGCTCTGTACGGGCTGGAGGAGGGCGGACTGACGCGGGAGCAGCTCACCGGCGGGATGGTCCGGCGCTCCGCAGGAGCCACCTGCGAGGAGCTGGCCCTGCTGGACTTCGCCGACGGCGAAGCCGCCCAGGCCGCCCTGGAGCCCCTGGAGGCCTATCTCCAGGACCAGATTGACAGCAACGCCGGCTACCGTCCGGCGGAGGTCCCCAAGCTGGAGGACGCTTTCCTCCAGGCGGCGGGAGACACGGTGCTGCTGGTGGTGTCCGCCGACACGGAGACGGTGGCGGAGCTGGCCGGCTGAGAGACAAAAAACTCCGCCTGTCCGGGAAACCGGGCAGGCGGAGCTTTTTTGCTTTTTTACTTGTTCCGGTTGGTGACGATGCCCACGATCAGCACCGCGACGATGGCCACCAGAAACAGCAGTCCCATATTCATACAGAGATCCTCCTTTAAAAATTAACAGGTTCAAAATACGGAGCGTTGCTTTCTTAACGGTTTCTTTACCTGCATTATACAGGAGAGCAGTGTAAAAAGCAATTGTTAATTTTAACGGAATTTTTATATCTTTTTGTCATTTCGTACAAAGCCAGACTGCTGACAGTCCTCTGAGAGGACAGAATGCTGTTCCGGACGCACCTGGAGCCGTCCGTTCTCCGCCGCGACCCGGAGGATATCCCCCCGCTTGAGGCGGCCCTCCAGCATCAGGCCGGCGGCGGGGTCCTCCACCTGGGCGGCGATGGCCCGGCGGAGGGGCCGCGCCCCATAGTCCCGGTCCCGGCCGGACTGGGTCAGCAGCTCCACCGCCCCGTCCTCCGCCTGGAGGGCGATGCCCTGGGCAGCGAGGCGCTGGCCGGTCTGATCCAGCAGCCGGCGGGTGATGGCCGTCAGGGCGGCGGCGTCCAGGGGGTGGAACACCAGGGCGGCGTCCAGGCGGTTGAAGAACTCTGGGGCGAAGGTTTTTTGGGCCTCCTCCAGCACCGCCCCCTCCAGAGCGGCCCGGTCCGCCTCCCCTCCAGGGGAGAAGCCCATCCGGGTTCTCTGGTGAAAGTGCCGGGCCCCCAGATTGGAGGTCATGACCAGCACAGTGTTCCGAAAGTCGGTCTTCCGCCCCTGGGCGTCGGTGAGCACCCCCTCCTCCATCACCTGGAGGAGGATGGACCACACGTCCCGGTGGGCCTTCTCCAGCTCGTCCAGCAGCACCACCGACCAGGGGTTCCGCCGCGCCCGCTCGGTGAGCTGTCCCCCCTCCTCGTGGCCCACATAGCCGGGGGGAGAGCCAATCAGCCGGGAGACGGAGTGGGCCTCCATATACTCGGACATATCAAAGCGCAGCAGGGCGTCCTGAGAGCCGAAGAGAGTCTTTGCCAGAGAGCGGCACAGCTGGGTCTTCCCCACTCCGGTGGGGCCCAGCAGCAGGAAGCAGCCCACCGGCCGCCGGGGGTCCTTCAGCCCCATGCTGCCCCGGCGGATGGCCCGCGCCGCCGCCTCCACCGCCCGGTCCTGGCCCAGCAGGTCCCGGCGCAGGCTGTCCTCCAGCTCCAGCAGGGCCCGCCGGCCGGCCTCGTCCGGCCGGGAGACGGGGATTCCTGTCCACTGGGACAGCACCGCCCGGATGTGCGCCTCCCCCACGGAGCGGGGCGGCTGGGACCTCTGCCAGCGGCGGCGGCCCGCCTCCAGCTCCCGCCGGAAGTCCCCCTCTGCGTCCCGGAGTACCGCCGCCGCCTCGAAGTCCTGCTTCCGGATGGCCTGGGCCAGCTGCCGCTCCGCCTGGGAAGCCCGCTCCTCCAGGGCCTTCAGCTCCGGGGGGAGGGCACGGGCGGACAGCCGGGCCTGGGCGGCCGCCTCGTCCATCAGGTCGATGGCCTTGTCGGGGAGAAACCGCTGGGGCAGATAGCGGATGGACAGGTCCACCGCCGCCTCCAGGGCCTCGTCGGTGATGGTCAGGCCGTGGTGGGCCTCATACCGCCCCCGCAGCCCCCTGAGAATGGACAGAGCCTCCGCCCGGCTGGGCTCCCGGACGGTGAAGGGGTGGAAGCGCCGGTCCGGGGCGGGGGCCTTCCCCAGAGGCTGCCGGTACACGTACAAAGAGGTGGCGCCGATGACCTGAATCTCCCCTCTGGAGAGGGCGGGCTTTAAGATATTGGCCGCGTCGATGGCCCCCTCGGCGGAGCCCGCCCCCACAATGGTGTGGAGCTCGTCAATGAACAGGATGACGTTCCCCGCCCGGCGCACCTCCTGGAGGACATGCTTCAGCTTCTCCTCAAATTCTCCCCGGTATTTGGTCCCGGCCACCATGGCGGACAGGTCCAGGGCGCACACCCGCTTGCCCAGCAGGTGGGCGGGGGCCGCGCCGCCGGCAATGGCCAGGGCCAGGCCCTCAGCCACCGCGGTCTTGCCCACCCCCGGCTCCCCGATGAGGGCGGGGTTGTGCTTGGTCCGCCGGGAGAGAATCTGAATCACCCGCTGGAGCTCCGCCTCCCGGCCGATCACCGGGTCCAGACGGCCCTCGGCGGCCATGCGGGTAAAATCCCTGGCGCACTGGTCCAGCTGCCGGGTCTCTCCGCTCCGCTCCGGCTCCCGGCGGCAGGGGCGGAAGGGGGCCTCCCCGCTCTCGCCCTCCAGGGAGGCGCACACCGTCTGGTAGAGCTGCCGGCTGTCCACCTGACAGCCGGACAGGAGCTGCGCCGCGGCGCCGGCGGGCTCCCGCAGCAGGCCCAGCAGCAGGTGCTCCGCGCTGACCGCCCCCTGGCGGAGCCGCCGGCACTCCTCCGCCCCCCGCTGGATGGCCTGACAGCACCGGGGGGTCAGGCCCTGGCAGAGGGCGCGGTTGGGAATGCCGGCCCCCACCAGCTGGGAGAGGGCGGCCTGAAGGGTCCGGCTGTCCGCCCCGGCGGAGGACAGGGCGCGGGAGGCCAGGCTGTACTCCTGGCCGGCCAGGCCCAGCAGCAGGTGCTCGCTGCCCACATAGCTGTGGCCCAGCCGGGCGGCGCTCTCCTGGGCCAGTCGGATGGCCCCCAGGGCGGTGGATGTAAAGCGGCTGTCCGCCATAATAGATCCCCTCGCAGTTTCAGTTTGGACTCCCCTCCGGCGGGAGAACAGATGGAAGCCGGGCCGGGAATCTTTTTTAACTATGCCCCCTTTTTGAGAAAATTAGCATTGCAATTTTGAAAAGATGTGATAAAATAAAGTGTACTTTTAAGGGAGGTGTATTTCCAATGGCTTATGTCATTAGCGATGCCTGCATCAGCTGCGGCTCCTGCGCGGACGCTTGCCCCGTGGGCGCCATTTCTCAGGGTTCCGACCACTATGTGATCGACGCCGGCGCCTGCCTGGACTGCGGGTCCTGCGCTGGCTCCTGCCCCATGGGCGCCATCTCTGAGGGCTGATCTACATCCGTGGAAAAAACAGCTCCGGCCTTCGGGCCGGAGTTGTTTTTCTTTTTCTGCAAGGAGCTTGATTTGCAATGGGATTTTTAATACGAAAACTGATTGACCAAAAATGGGCGGCGAACCGGAAAAAGGACGCCCTGCGCCTTCAGACCCAGACCCTTCCGGCGGGGGTGGAGGTCCGGGCCGGGCTGGCCTACCTGCCGGACGGGGACCCCATGCACACCCTGAACCTGTAGCGTCCCGCCGGCGCGGAGGGCCCCCTCCCCGCGGTGGTGGATATTCACGGCGGCGGGTGGATGCACGGGGACCGGGAGCTGAACCGGGGGTACTGCATGTCTCTGGCCGCCCAGGGGTATGCGGTGATGGGCATGAGCTTCCGCCTGCTGCCCCATGTGGGGCTTCAGGAGCAGGTGCAGGACGTGTTTGCCAGCCTCCGCTGGCTGGAGGACCACGGGGCGGAGTACGGCTTTGACCTGTCCTATATTCTCCTCACCGGGGACTCCGCCGGAGGACATCTGGCCGGTCTGACCGCCTGTATTCAGAAAAGTCCGGCCCTCCAGGCCCTCTACGGCGTGGAGCCCCTGGCCCGCGGCTTTACCGCCCTGGCCATCGCCCACGGGGTGTGCGACATCTACCGCTTCTCCTTCCTCCGCCCGCCTCTGGACCAGGCGGTGACGCGGGAGTATCAGCGCATGTTCTTCGGCCCCCGCTGGAGGCGCTCCCCCCTCTACGGCCACGCCAGCTTTGCGGATACCGCCCCCGGCCTGGACCTGCCCCCCATTCTGGTCATTGCCAGCGAGCCCGACCGGTATTACCCCCAGAGCCGGCGGCTGATGGCGTTCCTGGACCGCTCCCCTCTGGAGCACGAGACAATTCTGTGGCGGCGGGAACAGGGGGAGCATCTCACCCACGTGTTTGAGGTCAACCACTGGGACTGGCCGGAGAGCCGGGAGACAAACCGGCGTATGCTGGAATTCTTTGACCGGGCGGCCCGGCGGAGCAGCTGACCGCGCCGGAGACGCGTCCCTGCTCAGCCCTCCCGGTCCTGGCGGATGAGGAGCTTCAACGCCTCCACCCCCACCTGGATGGCGGCGGAGGTGTCGTGGGACTCCTTCTGGTCCAGACCGGCCTTCTCCCGCTCCTGATTCCAGATGACGTGGAATACCGACCCGCACCGGACGCCCCGTGCGGCGGCCACGGTAAAGAGGGCGGCGGACTCCATCTCGCTGGCCAGGACGCCCAGGCGCTTCCAGGCCTCCCACTTCTGCTCCAGCTCATAGGAGACCGGCATCCGGCCGGGGGAGTGCTGGCCGTAAAAGGAGTCCTTGCACTGCACCACCCCGGCCTTCCAGGGCTTGCGGAGGTTCCGGGCCGCCTGGACCAGGGCGGTCAGGGCCTGGTAGTGGGGGACCGCCGGGAACTCGATGGGGGCGTACTCCCGGCTGGCGCCCTCCATGCGCACCGCGCCGGTGGCAATGACCACGTCGCCGCTCTGGACCTCCAGGGCGATGCCCCCGCAGGTGCCCACCCGGATGAAGGCGTCCGCCCCCAGATTGCACAGCTCCTCCATGGCGATGGCCGCGGAGGGTCCGCCGATTCCGGTGGAAACTGCGCTCACCGGTTCGCCCAGCAGCGTGCCGGTATAGGTGACGAACTCCCGGTTGGTCTGGATGTGGACTGGGTTGTCGAAGTATTTGGCGATCTCCCCGCACCGCCCCGGATCTCCCGGAAGGATGCAGTACCGGCCCACCTGGCCGGGAAGACAGTGGATGTGAAACTGAAGCGCCCGCTCCTGCATGACAGATACCTCCTGTGCGCCTGTCCGGCGGCTGATGATACCCCCATTATAAGAGCGGCCCGGCGGAGCCGTCAAGCGGGCGTGGACTTCAGAAAAAATTCACAAAAAACAGTGGAAATTTTCCGGCTCTGTGGTATAATAAAACCATCGGGGGAAGGGGCGTCCGCCCAGCCCGCGCCGCGGAGCCGCTTCCCCACGCAGGCCCCTCCGGGGGTGAAAGGAGCGGACAAGTATGAAGTTTGTGTTTGCAGGCAAAAAGGTCACGGTGCCCAACTACATCCAGAACTATGCGCAGAAGAAAGTGGGCAAGCTGGACCGTTTCTTTAAGGAGGACGCCACCGCCTCCCTCACCTTCAGCGTGGAGAAGGACCGCAACCGGGTGGAGGTGACGATCCGGTCCAGCGGCACCATCTTCCGTGTGTCGGAGGTCTCCTCCGATATGCGCGCCTGCATCGACGCCGCCGTGGCCTCCCTGGAGCGGCAGATCCGCAAGAACAAGACCCGCCTGGAGAAGCGCCTGCGCAAGGGCGCCTTCGAGCGCACGGTGGAGACGGACGCGGAGGACGAGATCTACTCCCTGGTCCCCGACGCGCCGGAGGAGGGGGAGTATCAGGTGGTCCGCACCAAGACCTTCCCCATCAAGCCCATGACCAGAGACGAGGCCATTCTGCAGATGAACCTGCTGGGCCACAGCTTCTTCGCCTTTAAGAATGAGGACGCCGGAGGCGCCTTCTCCGTGGTGTACCGCCGCAACGACGGCGGCTACGGCCTCATCGAGGACGAGCTGTAACGCTTCTGAGACGAAAACCGCGGGGCGGCCTTTGAGCCGCCCCGCTTTTTTGCGCCCTCAGCCCAGCAGGCGGGTGAGCAGAAATCCCAGGGCCAGACAGCCCGGAAAGGTGAGGGCCCAGGCCAACAGAATGGAGCGCGCCACGCCCCAATTCACCGGCCCGCCGCCGGAGGCCCCCACTCCCAGCAGGGCGGCGGTGCGGGTGTGGGTGGTGGAGACGGGCAGCCCCAGCGCCGTGGCCGCCAGGAGGCAGAGCACGCCGGCGGCGTCGGCGGAGAAGCCCTCCCGCGGGTTGGGGGCCACCATCTCCCGGCCGAGGGTGTCGATGATGCGCCGCCCGCCCAGAGCCGTGCCCAGGGCCATGGGGAGGGCGCACAGCGCCGTCAGCCAGAGGGGAACGGGCCCGGAGGGCCAGTCCTGCCGCCCCTGAGCCAGCGCCGCCCCCAGCAGAAAGACCCCCAGAAACTTCTGCCCGTCCTGTGCCCCGTGAAAGAAGGCGCTCCCAGCCGCGCCGGGGATCTGGAGCAGGCGGAAGAACCGTCTGGAGCACCGCCAGCGCCGGGTGGCGCGCTCCATCCACGCCCCCGCGCCGAAGCCCGCCGCCGTGGAGAGAAGCAGCCCCAGCGCCACCGCCCCCCAGCGCTGCCAGCGGATGCAGGAGAAGCTGCCCTCCAGCGCCGCCGCCGCCCCGGACAGGCCGGCCAGCAGGGCGTGGCTCTCGCTGGTGGGAATGCCGTGCCGCCAGGCCGCCGCCGCCCACAGCACCACCGCCGCCATGGCGGCGCACAGGGCCTGGGAGGCCGCGCGGGGCCCTCCGGAGAAACGGGCGATGGAGTACACCGTCTCCGCCACGGAGGCGTTCACCGCTGTGACGCACAGCGCCCCCAGAAGATTGTACACCGCCGCCAGCGCCGCCGCCCGCCGGAAGGACAGCGCCCCCGTGGACACCGCTCCGGCGATGGCGTTGGGGGCGTCCGTCCAGCCGTTGACCAGCAGCACCCCCAAAGCGAGCAGAACAGACAGCGCCAGAGGGGGACATTCCGCCATCTGGGCCAAAAAATCAGAAAAAGAAGCGGACATGGGGCATCACCTCATGTCCACTGTATGACGGCGGAGAAACCGGTATGTTTGGCGGCGCGGCAGGGCCGCCAGCTCCCCCAAGGGGGGTCAGCGCTGAGCGCTGGAGAAGACGGACAGATCCTGTCCCTTTAAAACCCGCTCCAGCAGCTCCGGCAGGCGGTCCGGGGCGCAGGCGAAGCAGGGGATGTCCAGGGCGGCAATCCGCTGGGCGGTCTGGGCGTCGTAATAGGGCTTTCCGCCGTCGGCAATGGCCAGCAGCACTGCTACCGTGACGCCGGAGCGCTTCAGCTCCTCCAGACGGCGAAGAAGAGCGGCCCGGTTTCCCCCCTCCTCCAGGTCGGAGATGAGAAAGAAGATGGTCTTGGAGGGCTCCTCCACCAGCCCCTGGCAGTAGGCCAGGGACTTGGCGATGTCGGTGCCGCCCCCCATCTGAAAGCCGAAGAGCAGGTCCACCGGATCGGCGCACAGGGGGGTCAGGTCCATAATCTGGGTGTCAAAGGCCACCACCTGGGTGCGCACCGCCGCCATAGAGGCCAGAATGCAGGCCATAACGGAGGAGTAGAAGATGGACGGCCCCATGGAGCCGCTCTGGTCGATGTCCAGAATGACGTGCCAGCGGTTGGTCCGGCTGGAGCGGTCGAAGAACCACACCCGCTCCGGGACGATGGTTCCCAGCTCCGGGCGGTAGTGGTACAGGTTGCGGCGGATGGTCCGGGGGAAGTCGATGGCGGCGGCGCTGGGCAGAGGGGAGTGGGCCCGCCGGTTCAGGGCGGCCGTCACCGACCGGCGCACGTCCTCCTCCAGCAGGCGGTTGATCTGCTCCACGATCTTTCGGATAAATTGCCGGGCCGCCTCTTTGGACTTTTTGGGGATCTGGTCCTTGAGCATCAGCAGGGTGGAGGCCAGATTGAGGTCCGGCTCCAGATTTTCCAGCAGCTCCGGCTCCAGCAGAAGCTGCTTCAGGCCCTTGCGCTGGATGGCGTCGTTCTGCACCACGGCCACAATCTCCGGGTCAAAGAGGCTGCGCAGGTCCCCCAGCCACTTGGCGATGTGGGGGGAGGAGGGGCCGCGGCCTCCGGCGGCGCCGAAGCTCTCCTCCGGGCCGCCGTAGATGGCCGCCAGGGCGCTGTCCATCAGCAGCTCCTCC
>CALXGC010000089.1 GCA_944387755.1 uncultured Oscillospiraceae bacterium
TTCTACGACCCGGACACCGGCGAGGTGTACGGCGCGTATGAGGACATCCCCGACGGGGCCAACTATGTGGAGCGGCCGACAAAATACCGGGACGTGGACTACACCGTGGCCGCCCTGGTGACGGTACCCTCCGCCCTCTCCTACCGCTACTACGGGGCCGACGAATTTGTGATGAACGACCAGACCTTCATCCAGGACACGGGGACAGACAGCATCATGTACTATGCCTTCGACACCGCCGGCGAGGCCAACGCCGCCATGGAGTCCTTCCTGGCGGACTACACGGAGAACGTGGACCCGGAGCTGGACTACGAGAGCAAGGCCACCTACGCCGCCGAATTTGAGAGTATGCGCGCCATGTTCCTGCTCCTGGGCGGGGCATTGAGCTTCATTGTGGGGCTGGTGGGGGTGCTGAACTTCTTCAACGCCGTCCTCACCGGCATCATCGCCCGCCGGCGGGAGCTGGCGGTGCTCCAGGCCGTGGGCATGACCGCAAAGCAGCTGCGGACCATGCTGGTGTGGGAGGGCCTGCTGTACGCCCTGGGGGCGGCGGGGCTGGCCCTGCTGCTGGCCCTGGTCCTGGGCCCGGCGGCCTTCCGGGCGGTGGAGGGGCTGTTCTGGTTCTTCACCTACCGGCTGGACCTGACGGTCTTCCTGCTGATCGTCCCCCTGTTCGCCCTGCTGGGGGCGGGCATTCCGGTCCTCACAGTCCGGGCGGCGGAAACACGCACCGTGGTGGAGCGGCTGCGGGAGACATAAACACACAGCGATTGCCGCCGGCGTCAGCGCCGGCGGCTTTTTCTGCCCTCAGACCGTCCCGGCCTGCGCCGCGAATTTGCCGGAATTTTTAGAGAAGTTGTTGTGAATGCTGGTAAAAAGCTGTATAATAAGCAGGGCCGTTTCGGCAGATTGCACATTGCCGGCGGGTCCATCAAAATATTGTATTTGGAGGCGAACATATGGAAAAGAACCGTCAGACAGAGTCCCTTTTACAGGCTGTTTCCTCGGCCGCGGAGGAGCTGTCGGCCATCAATACGCTGCTGGCCGGTATTCAGGACTACTGCCGTACATCCCGGCTGATTCCGGAGCGCCAGGTGGAGGACCTTGAAAACCGCCTGCGGGAGTATTCCGAACAGGCCCGGCAGGTCCGGCAGTACTACAGCCAGCAGGAGATGGCGGAGACCACCTCCCTGGAGGAGGCCGCGAACCGGCTGCAGGAAATTCTCCGGCGTGAGCGGGAGATGGAGCGGTGGGTCCAGGAGACAGAGCCCTTCAATCAGCTCACCTGCGAGATGGAGCGGGTGCGGGGCGAATTGGAGCAGGCCAAGGAGGAGCTTCACCGCATCCTGGTCCAGCGGGAGGAGGAACAGGAGCGCTTCCAGGAGGCGCTGCTCCCCTTCTGGGCGGTGGTGCAGGTGCTCCGGGACAACGACGAGGCCCTGGACGCCAGACCGGAGTCCATGGACGCCATGGAAGAGAAGTTCTCCCGGCCCTTCTATCGGGCGGTCTACAGCAAGAAGCTGCACTTCACAGAGACGGCCCCCGCCGGCGCCGGGCCCGCCGCTCCGGAGAGTGAAAGCCCGGAGGAGGGCGAGGACTCCGCCGAACCTCCGCCTGCACAGCCCCTGCCGGAAGACGCGCCTGACGCTCCCGCCGGAGAGGAGCCGCCCCAGCCGGAGCCCTGTTCGGAGCCCGCGCCCCTGGAGCCGGAGACGCCGGGGGAGGAATCCCGCCCTTTTGACGGCTACTGCGGCTACCTGCTGGAGGGGCTGCGCATGTCCGTGGAGGAGCAGAGGGCCGGCGACTCCTTTCAGGCCTCCAAATTTATCAGCGACGTCATCCGGACTCTGGACGGACAGACCAACCTGAACGTCATGGGCCAGGTGGCCATGAATAAGATTTTCCCCGCGGCGCTCAGCGAAAAGTGGGTCAACACCCTGGACTTCCTGTACCGAAAGGGCTATCTGGCCAAAGTGACGGTCAGCGGAGAAGAGGAGGAAAACCCCATCGAGGGCTACTGCCTCACCAACCGGGGGGTGGACTCCTTCTCCAAGGAGAGCATCAAGGAGTGGTACAAGAGAGCCAACGTCCGCCCCGGCGCCCTGTATCCCCTCCGCCCCGGCCAGCTGACGCCGGAGCTGCTGGAGCGCATCGTCAGCGCCAACCGCGGCATGATCTTCTGCCCCCAGCAGGAAAACACCCTGGTTCGCTGCCGGGTGTGGGATGAGGCGGCCCGCCTCCCCGGTTATACCGTCACCCTGAGAGACGGCCAAAAGTGCAGCCTGTTCTCCACTCTGCTGGAGCACGGACAGGAGCTGTCCTACCTCGGCGCGCTGAAGGCACGCCTGGAGGGCGAGCCGGAGGACGAGCAGTTCGTCCTGGTGGTCCAGAGCCCCTCCGACGTGCCCATCCTCACCTCCGCCCTGGCCCTGAAGCCCGGCCTGTCCGCCCGCGTCCACTTCTTCTGGCTGAAGGACAAGCAGTACGCCTGGTGGAACGGGGACGGCGGAGAGGAGACCCCCTCCTTCGCCCTGGCGCCGGAGGCGTTCTCTCAGCAGGAGCCGGAATCCGAACCGGAACCCCCTGTTCCGCCGGAGCCTGAACCGGACCCCCCCGTTCCGCCGGCGCCCGACCCGGACCACCCCCTCCCGCCGCAGCCTGAACGGGAGCCCCCTGTTCCGCCGCAGGCCGAACCGGAGCCCCCCGCTCCGCCGGAGCCTGAACCCG
>CALXGC010000090.1 GCA_944387755.1 uncultured Oscillospiraceae bacterium
ACAAGCGGATACAGGAGATCGTCACCCAGCCCCTCAGCTCCATCTATGTGGATATTATCAACATGAAGGTGGAGGAGATGAAGGACACGGCGGCCAACCGGGACGTGAACAGCGGCAGCGCCGGGTCCGGCGTGACGGCGGCTGCGGCCATTGCGGCTCTGCAGGAGGCGGGCAACAAGGCAAGCCGGGATATGATCGCGGCCAGCTACCGCACCCATGTGAAGATCAACTCCATGTGCATTGAGCTCATGCGGCAATTTTACGACGAGACCCGCTCTTTCCGGATCACCGGCAGCGCCCCGGGGCAGTACGATTTTGTTGACATCAACAATTCCGCCATCCGGGACCAGCTTCTCCCAGAGGCCTATCCCGGGCAGGAGCCCATCTACCGGCGGCCCATTTTCGACGTGAAGATCAAGGCCCAGAAGAAGAACCCTTTCAGCCGCATGGAGCAGAACCAGCGGGCCCAGGATCTGTACAACATGGGCTTTTTCAACCCGGAGCGGGCCCAGGAGGCCTTGGGGGCCCTGGAAATGATGGAATTTGAGGGAATCGACAAGGTAAAGGAGCGGGTCCAGCAGGGGCAGACCCTGCTCAACATCTGCCAGCAGATGTCCCAGCAGATGGACCAGATGGCCCTCATTATCCAGACGCTCACCGGGAAAGACATGGGGATCGGCGGCACGACGTCGGGCCAGAGCGGAGGCAGCAACGGGCAGAGCGGCGGAGGCGGACTGAGCTTTGACCTGGCGGGCGCGGTCCAGCAGGCCCAGACACCTATGACGGACTATGGGACCCGACTGGCACAGCGTTCCACCCCCGACATGAATGCCAGGAGCAGCGCTGCGGCGCCGCAGTGAGGTGGCCAGCTATGACGACGGGATATGCGGAGCTGGAGGGCGGCCGGTGCCTGCTGGTGCTGGACGGCCACGCCACGGGGAGTCCTTCGGTGTGCGCCGCCATTTCGGGGCTGGTGTACGCTCTGGCCGGATACCTGACCAACGCAGAGCGGGAGGGCCGTGCGGAGGTGTACGCTTCGGAGCTGGAGCCGGGCCGCGTCCGTATTCATGCCAGCGGGGATGACCGGTGTGTTGGGGCTTGTGAGGCGGTTCTGCTTGGGTTATGCCAGCTGGCAGAGAGCGAGCCGGACTACCTTCGGATGGAAATTTTGGAGGAATAAAAAATTTTTTGAGTTTCGGGGCGCAATCCAGAACCGCCCCTGATACCATGAGGATGGACCTCCTATACTGATGGGGGCGGCGGCCCGACCATGCGGGGTGACAGCCGCCCTCTCAGGGAGGACGCGCACACGGGACGCGAAAATGCCCGCGAAGGAGGATTTTCCATGAAATTCAGCGATATTCTGCACGTGAATCTGTGCTTGTTCGACGGCGGAGCAGCCGGGGCGGCAGCCGCCGGAGCCGGAGAGGGCGCAGGGAGCGGCACTCAGGGCGATTCCCAGCAGACGGACCCCGGAGCCACCCGCCGGGGCAATCAGACAACCGCCGCACAGAGGCGGGGTTCGGGCGAGTACAGCAATGTGAAATTTGGCAAGCAGGGCCAGCCGGCGGCCGCCGGGGACCAGCAGGCCGCGCCTCCCGCCGCCGGGGAGGAGACCAAGAAGCAGGGCGTGGAGACCACGTCCGACACTCTGGAGGACAAGCGCCGGGCCTATCGGGCCATGGTGGACGGGGAGTACAAGGACCAGTACACCGAGGACACCCAGCGGATCATTGACCGCCGGTTCCGGGAGACCAAGAATCTGGAAGCGCAGCTCTCCCAGCAGAAGCCCATTCTGGATATGCTGATGCAGCGGTACAAGATCGGGGATGGGGACCTGAGCAAGCTGTCCGCCGCCATTGAGAACGATGACGCGTACTGGAGCGAGGCGGCCGAGGAGGCCGGCATGAGCGTGGAGCAGTACAAGCAGTTCCAGAAGCTCCAGCGGGAAAACCTGGCCCTGCGCCAGGCCCAGCGGCAGCGGCAGAGTCAGCAGGCCGCCCAGCAGCAGCTTCAGAAATGGTACGGCGAGGCCGAGCAGATGAAAACGGACTACCCGGAGTTCGATCTGGCCGCTGAGTCGAAGGACCCCCAGTTCCTCTCCATGCTGAGATCCGGCGTGCCGGTGCGGCTGGCCTACGAGGTCAAGCACATGGACGAGATCAAGGCCGGAGTGGCCCAGAATACCGCCAAGACCACCGAAAAGCAGGTGGTGGAGGGTATCCGGGCCAAAGGGGCCCGCCCGGCGGAGAACGGCACATCCTCTCAGAGCGCATTTGTAGTGAAAGACGACCCCAGCCAGTGGACCAAGAAGGACCGGGCGGAGGTCGTCAAGCGAGCGGCGCGCGGGGAGAAAATCAAGCTCTGATGCTTGATGGTCTCCTCGGAAAGGAGATCAACCATGAAAACCATTCGAGACTACATCCTGCTGCCCGTCATGCTTTCTCTGTTTGACGGGGAGCTCAATCCCAACGTGACCACCGGCGACGGCATGTCGGCGGAGATGAAGACCTTCTACTCCGACTATCTGATCGACTTAGCGGAGCCCGAGCTGGTCCACGATCAGTTTGGCCAGAAGCACCCCATCCCCAAGAACGGCGGCAAGGTCATCGAGTTCCGCCAGTACGACCCCCTGCCTGAGCAGACCACCCCCCTGACCGAAGGGGTGACCCCGGACGGCCAGTCCCTCACGGTGAAGACCATCACCTCTGAGGTGAAGCAGTACGGCGGATATGTCACTCTGTCTGACATGCTGATGATGACTGCCATCGACAACAATCTGCTCCAGGCCACCAAGCTGACCGCCAGCCAGGCGGGCCGGACTCTGGACACCATAACCCGGGAGATCATCAACGCCGGCACGGTGGTTCAGTTTAGCCAGGGCCAGGTGGACAGCCGGGACGAGCTGTACTACACCAGCGAGGATGACAACTGCAATCTGACCGTGGACGCCATCAAGCGGGCGGTTCGCTTCCTGGAGACCCAGGATGCGCCTCAGATCAACGGCTACTACGTGGGTATCATCCACCCGTACAGCAAGTACGACCTGATGAAGGACCCCGACTGGAAGACCCCCCACGAGTATGTGGACACCGAGAACGTGTACCAGAACGAGATCGGCGAGCTGTACGGCGTGCGGTTTGTCCAGTCCAGCCGAGCCAAGGTGTTCGCCGGCGCGGACCTGGCCAGCGACAGCCGGACCCTGACGGTGAATGGTTCCGGCGTGAGCGCCACAAAGACGGTCCCCTTCGACGGCGGCACGGTAGAGGCCAGCGCCCTGGTGGGCCGCATGGTGAACATCGGCGGCACTGTCACCAAGGTCACCGCAAACACCACCAGCCAGCTGACGGTGGCGGACAA
>CALXGC010000091.1 GCA_944387755.1 uncultured Oscillospiraceae bacterium
ACCGCGATTGCCGAGGGCCTGGCCATGAAAATTGCCAAGGGCGATGTGCCCTATAAGCTCCAGGACAAGGAGGTCTATCTGCTGGACCTCACCGCCCTGGTGGCGGGGACCCAGTTCCGTGGACAGTTTGAGAGCCGGATGAAGGGCCTGATCGAGGAGATCAAGAAGCTGGGCAACATCATTCTGGTCATTGATGAGGTCCACAACATTGTGGGGGCCGGAGACGCGGAGGGCTCCATGAATGCCGCAAACATTCTCAAGCCTGCACTGAGCCGGGGGGAGCTGCAAGTCATCGGCGCCACCACCCTTAATGAGTACCGCAAGCACATTGAGAAGGACACCGCTCTGGAGCGGCGTTTTCAGCCGGTGATCGTAGAGGAACCCTCCATTGAGGACAGCGTCAAAATTATCGAGGGTGTGGCCCCTTACTATGAGGCGTTCCACCAGGTGTCTATCTCTCCGGAGATGTGCCGTCTGGCCGTCACGATGAGTGAGCGGTATATCACTGACCGCTATCTGCCGGACAAAGCCATTGACCTGTTGGATGAGGCCTGCTCCAACGTGAACCTGAAAAACCGGACCCTGGCCCGGGAGGCGGAGATCTCCAAGGAGATGGCCGACCTGGAAAAGGAGAAGGAGGTCATGATGGCCGCCGACACAGAGGAGGCCTACGCCCGTTTGGCCAACATCCGCAGCATGGAGCTGCGCCTGGAGGCTGAACAGCAGCAGCTGCAGCAGCAGAGTGTGCCCGCCCTGACGGCGGAGCATTTGGCCAATGTGATTGAGCTGTGGACCAACATCCCCGCCAGCCGCATCCAGGAGCAGGAGTTTGAGCGCCTGTCCAAATTGGAGGACCGGCTGAAGGCTCATATCATCGGTCAGGATGAGGCGGTCCACGCGGTGGCCGCCGCGATCCGCCGGGGGCGGGTGGGTATCAGCCCCAAGCGCAAGCCCGTCTCCTTCATCTTCGTGGACTCCACCGGCGTGGGCAAGACCGAGCTGGTGAAGCAGCTGGCCCAGGACCTGTTCAACGCCCCCGAGTCTTTGATCCGGCTGGATATGTCTGAATTTATGGAGAAATACGCCGTCTCCCGGATCATCGGCTCCCCCCCTGGGTATGTGGGCTATGACGAGGCGGGACAGCTCACCGAGAAGATCCGCCGGAAGCCCTACTCCGTGGTTCTCTTTGACGAGATTGAGAAGGCCCACCCGGATGTGCTGAATATTCTCCTTCAGATCCTGGACGACGGACACATCACCGACGCCCACGGCCGGAAGGTGAACTTTGAAAATACCGTCATCGTCATGACCTCCAACGCCGGCAGCAACACCAAGGTGGGCTCCGTGGGCTTCAACCGCACCGCCGACGAGCAGGGGAAGGACCGGGCCATGAAGGCCCTCCAGGACTTCCTGCGGCCCGAGTTCATCAACCGGGTGGATGAGATCGTCTACTTCCACCAGCTCACCGAGGACAACTTCAAGGCCATCGCCGGCCTGATGCTCCGGGAGCTGAGGGACTCCCTGGCGGAGCGGCATATCACCCTCACCTGGGAGGACAGCCTGCTGGACTATCTGGTCAAAAAGTCCTACTCCGCCGCCTACGGCGCCCGGAACCTGCGCCGCCTGATTCAAAAGGAGCTGGAGGACGCCATCGCCGAGCGGATTATCAACAGCTGGCAGCACCCGGTCTCCCAAATCAGCGTCTCCGCCGAGGGGGAGAACCTGGTCTTCACCGCCCTCTGACCCAAAAGGCCGCCTGCGGGCGGCCTTTTCCGCCCATCAAAGAAAGGATGAACGCCCATGGAACAGGCGCATCAGAGCGAACAGCTGCTGGCCACAGCGCCCATCGGCCGGCTGATGCTGAAGCTGGCAATTCCCTCGGTGGCCGCGCAGATTATCAACATGCTTTACAACATTGTGGACCGCATCTACATCGGCCACATCCCAGAGGTGGGAGACGCCGCCCTCACCGGCGTGGGCGTCACCTTTCCCATCATCACCCTGGTGTCCGCCTTCGCCGCCTTTGCCGGACAGGGCGGCGCGCCTCTGGCCTCCATCCAGCTGGGGGCCGGCCGCCGGGTGGAGGCGGAGCGCATTCTCGGCAACTCCGTCACCCTGCTGCTGGCCGCGTCTGTGGCGCTGACGGCGGGCTTTCTCCTCTTCCGGGAGCCTGTTTTGTACGCCTTCGGGGCCTCCGGCGCCACCATCGGCTATGCCATGGACTACATCGGCATCTATCTGCTGGGCACGGTCTTTGTACAGCTGGCCCTGGGCCTGAACCCCTACATCAGCGCCCAGGGGAAGGCCGCCACCGCCATGTTCAGCGTCCTGATTGGGGCGGTTTTAAACATCGTCCTGGACCCCATCTTTATCTTTGCCCTCGGCATGGGCGTCAAGGGAGCCGCCCTGGCCACCATCCTGTCCCAGGCGGTCAGCGCCGCCTGGGTGGTGGGCTTTCTGTGCAGCCGCCGCAGCGGCCTGCGGATTCATCTGGTCTTTCTGCGCCCCAAGCGCCGGGTCATCGGCCGGGTGTCCGGCATGGGAATCGCCCCCTTCATCATGCAGTCCACCGAAAGCCTCGTCACCATTGTCCTCAACACCGGAATGCAGGCCTACGGCGGGGATCTGTACGTGGGCTCCATTACCATTATGCAGTCCGTGATGCAGATGATCGTCATGCCGGTGCAGGGCATCACCCAGGGGACGCAGCCCATTATGAGCTATAACTACGGGGCGAAAAATTACCGCCGGGTGCGGCAGACCTTTAAGCGCCTGCTCACCGTCACGCTGACCGTGACGTGCTCCGCCTTTTTGTTTGTGGCCCTCTTCCCCGGTCTGCTGGCCCGCATTTTCACGCCGGAGGCGGAGCTGATCAACCTGGTTGCGCGGGTTATGCCCCTCTTCTTCGGCGGAATCTGGGCCTTCGGCGCACAGATGGCCTGTCAGACCACGTTTATGGCCCTGGGGCAGGCCAGAACCAGCCTGTTTCTGGCCCTGCTGCGGAAGGTCATCCTCCTGGTGCCCCTGGCGCTGATTCTCCCCCGCGTCACCGGGAGCGTGTTCGGCATTTACGCCGCCGAGCCCATCGCGGACTTTTTGGCCAGCGCCACCACGCTGACGCTGTTCCTCTCCCGCAGGAAGAAGCTTCTCCCGGTGGCGGAACCCACGAAATAAGACAAAAGAGACCCGCAGCCGCGGGTCTCTTTTGCTATTCGCCGTGTTCCAGGGTCTGTACCAGCAGGTTCCGGAGGGAGATGGCCGCCTGGCGGTTCATCACCAGGGCGGCCACCGTCTCCGAGGCGGGAGCTGCCACATTCTCCAGGCCGTTGGCCGTCACCGTCACAGTGTTCTCCATATACTTGAAGGAGGCCTCCAGGGTAATCTCCTGGGTCTCCCCTGTTCTGGAGGCTACTCTGCGCAGAGAAAACGAGTTGACGTACTCAGGCTTCATGGTCCGCCGCCTTACCCATGGGTGTGGATGGTGGTGGCATAGGCAAGCGTCTCCCTCTGTCCGGGGGCCAGGCGGCGGACGCCGGCCTTATCGGACAGCTCCCGGCTGACAAAGGTGGCGTCCGGGAGGGAGGACCAGGGCTCAATGCACACATACCCGGTGTCGAAGGGCCTGTCCGCCGTCCACACGCCCAGATAGGGGAAGTCGGGGAACTCCACCGTCACCCAGGGGCGGTCCTGGCCGTCCACCAAAACGGCGGTATGGCTGGCCGGGCTGTCCAGGATAATGGTGTCCTGCCCATAGGTGCTGGGAGTCAGGGGCATACGGCCTCTCTCCAAGGCCACGGGCTCTCTTTTGGGGTTGACCATCTTCTCCTCATCCATGGGGTAGAAGGCGATGGCCTCCACGCCGGGCAGGCGGATGGCCCACTGGTCCATAGGCGAGGGGACCTGAAAACCGTCGTGGGCCCCCAGCTCATAGAGCATATCCCGGCCGGAGCGGTTCTCCACCACGTGGGATTTTTTGATGCGGTTTCCCTCCAGGGCATACGTCACCGTCAGAGAGAAGGAGAAGGGGTAGAGGGCGCGGGTCTCCGGCGTGTCCGCCGTCTGGAAAGAGATGTGGTCCGGCCCCTGCTCCGCCACAGAGAAGACCTGGTTCTTGGCAAAGCCGTGGATGGGAATGGAGTAGCTCTCCCCCTCCAGGTCATAGCTCTCCCCCCGCAGGCGGGCGATGAAGGGGAACAGCAGCGGGGCGCGCCGGGCCCAGATGTCCGGGTTGCCCTGCCACAGGTACTCCCTGCCGTCCGGCGTGCGGATGGAGGCGAGCTGGGCCCCCAGGTCCTCCACCTGGACGGTCAGAAGCTCGTTTTGGATGGTGTAAATCATTGCGCGTGACCTCCTTTGATTTGTTCTCCGTTCAGAACCGCCTGTGTGAGCACGTCTCCCTCATAGCACAGCTTCAGGGAGAAAAAGGGCTGTTCCGCCCGGTCGATCAGCTTCAGAAAAATGGCGTCCCCCTCCCAGTGGGGGAGCTCCAGCAGCCGCTCCTTGGGAACCCACTCCAGCACGCCCTCGCTGCACTCCTTCAGGGTCCCGGTGAAGCCGGAGGCGGTGAACAGGTGCATGTACTCCGTGGGCCACCGGTCGGAGACAAACGTCACCAGGCCCCGGCAGCGGTAGTCCGTCAGCGTCAGCCCCGTCTCCTCATACACCTCCCGGAGCAGACAGTCCTCCGGACTCTCCTTGTCCTCAAACTTGCCGCCGACGCCAATCCACTTGTCGCGGTTGACGTCGTTCTCCTTTTTCACCCGGTGGAGCATCAGATAGGCCCCGTCCCGCTGAATATAACAGAGCGTCGTATTGATCATAGCTTACTCCTCCCAGGCAAATCCCAGCTTAGCGGCCACCTTGTCGTACATGGGGGTGGGCACGCCGTACTTCCGGCCCAGACGCACCACTTCAAAGATGAGTCCGTCCACCTCCGACGGCTTTCCCGCGTCCAGATCCCGCTTCAGAGAAGTGGAGGCGTCCGGGTCCAGGGCGTCCTGGATGGCCAGACTGCGGGGTACGGGGTCCTCTGGGAAGGGGTGTCCCATGGCCGCGGCCAGCGCGCCGATCTCCGCCGTCAGCGCCTGAAAGTCCTCCCTGGGCTGGCCGGGGACCTGCATACCGGCCACCTTGATGCTGTGGTAAATGCCGCAGGCCGCCATGGGAGAGACCACGGAGAATTTCAGCAGGGCGTCCCGCTGGATGTCCTGGGACAGCTCCCCCTGGATGCCGCACTCCCGCAGGTCCTGTTCAATCCGCCTCAGGACCGGGCGACACTCCCCCCGGGTCCGGGGTCCAAAGACCACCCGGAAGATGTCCCCGCTCATGTGGATGACGCCGGGGGCCTTTATCTCCGAGGCGATGTAGATACACCCGTCCAGCACCAGCGCCGGGGAGAGAACCGGCTGGAGTCGTCCGCCGGTGCCGTAGAGATTCAAAATGGGGATGACCACGGTCTCTGCTCCGCACAGGCGCTTCAGGGTGGGGATGGTCCCCTCCAGGGCATAGCCCTTGACGCACAGAAAGACCACGTCCGGCCGGTCCGTAATCTCCTCCTGAGCGCCGGCCCTCACAGGGATGGAACGGGAGCCGCGGGCGGTCTCCAGGGTGAGGCCGCGCTCCCGGATGGCCTGCAGGTGGGCGCCTCTGGCGATGAGGGAGACGTCCTTGCCCCCCTGGGCCAGGTAGAAGGCCAGACAGCCCCCCGTGCCCCCGGCGCCGTAAACCAGATATTTCATGGCATTCGCTCCTTGTCGTTTTGGGGATATTTTCCGCAGTTTCAGTATAGCATGGAGCCGGAGACGGCGCAATCCCCTTCCCCTCGCTCCAGCTTCAGGGCCTTGGAGTAGAAGGTCCCCTCCGGCATACCGCAGGCCAGCGCCGCCTGGCGCAGGGAGATCTCCTTGTCCCGCCAGGCCCGGTGGACGGAGTGAAAATTGTCGGGCAGCGGGATGGGAGGCCGTCCGAAGCGGACGCCCCGCGCCTTGGCGGCGGCGATGCCCTCCGCCTGCCGCTGCCGGATATTGATCCGCTCGTTCTCCGCCACAAAGGAGAGCACCTGGAGCACCACGTCGCTTAAAAAGGTCCCCATCAGGTCCTTGCCCCGGCGGGTGTCCAGCAGGGGCATGTCCAGCACCACAATGTCCGCCCCCTTCTCCCTGGTGAGAATCCGCCACTGCTCCAGAATCTCCCCATAGCTGCGCCCCAGGCGGTCAATGCTCTTCACATACAGCAGGTCGTCCCGCTGCAGGCGCCGCGCCAGCTTCTGATACTGGGGGCGTTCAAAATCCTTGCCCGACTGTTTGTCCATAAAAATATTTTCCGGGGGGATGGACAGCGCCTCCAGAGCGGCGCGCTGCCGGTACTCGTTCTGTTCCCGCGTGCTGACTCGGATATAGCCGTAAATACCTGCCATAGTTTCCTCTCCACCTGGACGCGAGGGCGGAAGGCCCTTATAATCCGTTGACGATGTGGACGGGGCGCTCCCCCGCCAGAATTTTTTGGACGTTGCCCCACATGTTCCGGTGGGCCCGGCGGAAGGAGCCCCCGGTGTTGCCCCCCAGATGGGGGGAGTAAACGGCCCGGTCCGCAGCCTCCGGAGGCAGGTCCACCAGGGGGTGATCAGCGGGGGTGGGCTCCGGGGCCAGGGTGTCCATAGCGATGCCCCCCAGCCGGCCGTCCAGCAGGGCCGCCCGCACCGCCTGATTGTCCACCAGGTCCCCCCTGGCGGTGTTTACCAGGATGGCTCCCCGCTTCACATGGGACAGCAGCTCCCCGTTTACCATGTTCCGGGTCTGGCCGTTGACGGCGCAGTGGAGGGAGAGAATATCACAGGCGGCAAACAGCTCCTCCAGGGGCAGGTAGGTGACGCCGAAGTCCGCCTCCGCCTCCGGAGAGCGGCGGTGGAGGGTGTAGTAGCACAGCTTGCAGCCGAAGGGCTTCAGCCGCCGGGCGGTGGCCTGGGCGATGTCCCCGAAGCCCACCAGGCCCACGGTCTGCTCCCCCAGCTCCGGGCTGCTGGAGGCCATCACCCGCTCCTTCATCGCCATCTGCCGGCCCTCCTTCACCGCGCGGTGGCCGGTAATCCCGTGGCGCAGGGCCATGAGCATGACCGTGTGCTCCGCCACAGAGTCCGCGTTGCAGCCCTTGTTATTGCACACAAAAACGCCCCGCTTCCGGGCCTCCTCCAGGTCGATGCGGTTGAAGGCCACCCCCTCCGACTGGATGAGCTTCAAATTGGGCAGCAGGCCGATGATCTCCCGGTCCACGTCAATCACCGGGTCGTCAAACAGAATTTCGGCGTCCGGGTTGTCCGCCGCCGCCTGTTTTGGAGAGCTGCCCAGGGGACAGAACACCAGCTCCGCCCCCAGAGACGGGGCGAAGTCCGGAAGATAGGCGTCATAGCGCTCCTTTGGGCCGAACACAAGAATTTTCATATGCTTCCTCCTGAAAACCGCCCGTGGGGCGGGATAAAAATTGCGCTTCTATTATATCAGTCCCGCCGGGTGGGGACAAGTACGCCCCGGCAAAATTAGCACTCTTCTATATAGAGTGCTAGAATTTACAATTTAGACATATTATCTGCGAGAACTGTTCATAATTGGACTGTATAATAAGGCCAAAGTTCAGAGAGGCCAGGGCCCCGGATAGTTGGAGCCCCCCAGGCCGTGAAAAGGAGTTTTTACGATGTATACCATGCTTCCCTTTACCCATATGAGCGACCTGTTCGACGAGATGGAGCGCAGCATGTTCCCCGCCCAGCAGCAAAACCGCCTGCCCGCCTTCCGCACCGACATCCTGGATGAGGGCGACCACTACCTGCTGGAGGCCGACCTGCCCGGCTTTCAGAAGGGGGACATCGACCTGCACCTGGAGGACGGCGTTCTGACCATCACCGCCAAGCACCAGGCGTCCGCCGGACACAAGCAGGAGGGCAAGTACATCTGCCGGGAGCGCCGGGTGGGCAGCTACGCCCGCTCCTTCGACATGAGCGGCATCCAGGAGGACGCTATCTCCGCCGCCTATGAGAACGGCGTGCTGACGCTGAAGCTGCCCAAGCAGGGCGAGGTGGTCCCCCAGAGCCGGAAGATCACCATCCAGTAACCGGGCGGATGTTACAGCGGGCAGGTCAGGCGGCCTGCCCGCTTTCTCAAAAAAAACTTTTCTCTCCCCCTTGCATTTCGGGGGATTTTATTGTACCCTTGTATTAGCACTTAAATAAAGGGAGTGCTAGCTTAAACCGTAAACTTTGAAACCGCAGCAAAGGAGGTTTCTGACATATGAACATGAACCAATTCACCCAAAAATCCCTGGCCGCCATCCAGGGGGCCCAGGACATCGCCACCCAGCACGGCAACCAGCAGATTGAACAAGAGCACCTGCTGCTGGCCCTGCTCACCGACGAGCAGGGGTTCATTCCCCAGCTGCTGTCCGCCATGGGCATGACGGCGCCCAGCTTCACCGCAGCCGTGAACGCGGAGGTGGAGAAGCTCCCGAAGGTCTCCGGCGGCAGCCGGGAGGCCGGTCAAATCTATATCGCCCAGGACGTGGACAAGGCTCTGAACGCCGCCGGGTCGGCGGCTAAGTCCATGAAGGACGAGTATATCTCTGTGGAGCACATCCTTCTGGGCCTGCTGGAGTGCGCCAACAGCCGCCTGCGGGAGCTGTTCCGCACCTATAACGTGACCCGCGAAAAAGTTCTGCAGGCCCTGGCCTCTGTCCGGGGCAACCAGCGCGTCACCTCCGACAACCCGGAGGAGACCTATGACGCCCTGAAGAAGTACGGCACAGACCTGGTGGAGCGGGCGCGGCAGAACAAGCTGGACCCCGTCATCGGCCGGGACGACGAGATTCGAAACGTCATCCGCATCCTGTCCCGGAAGAGCAAGAACAACCCCGTCCTCATCGGCGAGCCCGGCGTGGGCAAGACCGCCATCGCCGAGGGCCTGGCCCAGCGGATTGTCAAGGGAGACGTGCCCGGCTCCCTGAAGGATAAGACCATCTTCGCCCTGGATATGGGCAGCCTGATTGCCGGCGCCAAGTACCGGGGCGAATTTGAGGAGCGGCTGAAGGCCGTCCTCAACGAGGTCCGCAAGTCCGAGGGCCGCATCATCCTCTTCATCGACGATCTGCACACCATCGTGGGGGCCGGCAAGACCGAGGGGAGCATGGACGCAGGCAACCTCTTAAAGCCCATGCTGGCCCGGGGCGAGCTGCACTGCATCGGCGCGACGACCCTCAACGAGTACCGCCAGTATATCGAGAAGGACGCCGCCCTGGAGCGCCGCTTCCAGCCCGTCATAGTCAACGAGCCCAGCGTGGAGGACACCATCGCCATACTCCGGGGCCTGAAGGAGCGCT
>CALXGC010000092.1 GCA_944387755.1 uncultured Oscillospiraceae bacterium
GACGCTCATCGCGCCCCTACTAGCTTCAAAGAAATTTTACGGTCGTCGCTCAAGCTAAGCTTGTTAAACAACCAAATCCATATCTGGTGCTTCGTGTTTGTTACGTTGTTTAATTTACAAGGTGCACGCCGCTTCCTTGCGGCGGGAGTTCATTTTATCACATCATTTTCCGTCTGTCAAGCACTTTTTTCAAGTTTTTCAAAACTTTTTCAAGCGCCCGGCCCGGAAAGCTTCGCTTTCAAACTCCCCGGCCGCCCTTGCGGACGACCTGTTTATATTACCACACCGTCCAGACCTTGTCAAGCACTTTTTTTCAAATCTTTTTCCGATTCGCTTCGGTGCCCGGCTCCGCCCGGCGCGGCCGCCCTCGCGGACAGCTTTGATAGAATACCATCAACGTCGAAAATTGTCAAGCACTTTTTTCTTCTTTTTCATGTTTTTTCTTTCTGTCCGCCTGGAGCGCACATTTCTCCACAAAATTCTCTCTTGCGCAACCATTGTAATTATGATACCCTATTTTCGCTATTTTATTTCATTAGGAGAGAGGTCTTTCCCATGCCGATTAAAATCCCGGATTCCCTCCCGGCCACCGCCACGCTGGAGAGTGAAAACATCTTTGTCATGACGGAGTACCGGGCCATGCATCAGGACATCCGTCCTCTGAAGCTGCTGATTCTGAATCTGATGCCCACCAAAATTGTGACGGAGACGCAGCTGCTGCGGAAGCTGTCCAACTCCCCTCTTCAGGTCCAGGTGGAGCTGCTCCACACCCTGAGCCACGTGTCCCAGAACACAGACGCGGAGCACCTGTCCTCCTTCTACACCTCTTTTGACCAAATTAAGGACCGCAACTACGACGGCATGATCATCACCGGTGCGCCGGTGGAAAATCTGGATTTCACCGACGTGGACTACTGGGACGAGCTGTGCCAGATCATGGACTGGACCACCACCCACGTCCACTCCACCCTGCACATCTGCTGGGGCGCGCAGGCCGGACTGTACTACCACTACCACATCCCCAAGTACGACTTGGGCAAAAAACTCTTCGGCGTCTTCCCCCACCGGGTGGTGCGCACCCAGTCCCCGCTCTTCCGGGGCTTTGACGATGTCTTCTATGTGCCCCACTCCCGTTACACGGAGAACCGGCTGGAGGACATTGAAAAGGTCCCGGAGCTCCAGCTCCTGGCCGTCTCGGAGAAGGCTGGCGTCTTTGCCGTAAAGAGCCGGGACAACCGCCGCTTCTTCATCACCGGCCACCCGGAGTATGACCCGGAGACCCTCTCCCTGGAGTACTTCCGGGATGTGAACAAGGGCATCGACATCAACATCCCCGACAACTACTTCCCCAACGACGACCCCGCCCAGCCCCCTGTGGTGCGTTGGCGCTCCGCCGGGCAGCTCTTCTATACCAACTGGCTGAACTACTACGTCTATCAGACCACGCCCTATGACCTGCGGGCCATTTCGGAGAAATAAAGACGCGGACCTGTCTCAATCCAGACAGGTCCGCATTTTTTATCAGCCCGGCCGGTTGGAGAACTCCGGCTCGCTCTGCACCGCAAAGGAGAAGGTCAGCTCCCGTTCCCCGCGCAGAACCACAAGAACCGCCGTGTCGCCTGGGAGCATCCCCGCCTTCGCGTCCTTCAGCGCGTCAATGGAGTCCGCCGGACGCCCGTTCAGGGCCAGGATACGGTCCCCAATCCGCAGCCCCGCGGCATAGACGTTGCTGTTCCGCTCCACCTGAATCACCTGGAGCGCACCGCCGGCGTACTTCACCGTAAAGCCCAGGGCAGGCTGTCCCGCAATGAGCCAGTCCGCCGTCTCCTTCACGTTGTCCATGGGAATGGCAAAGCCCAGGCCCTCCACCGTGTTGTTCTCTGAGACGATTTTCATGGTGGTAATGCCCACCACCTGGCCGTGGTCGTTGATCAGCGCGCCCCCGGAGTTGCCGAAATTGATGGGGGCGCTGGTCTGAATGACCTCCATATTCACCCCGTCCACGTTGACCACGCGGTCCAGGGCGGAGACAATTCCCTGGGTGATGGAGGTTCGGTAGCCCAGCGGGTCGCCGATGGCCACCACCATGTCCCCGCACAGAAGCTGTCCCGCATCTCCGAACTCCGCCGGGGACAGATTCTGTCCCTCCACCTTCAGCACCGCCACGTCCGCGTCCGCGTCCGCGCCCACCAGCTTTGCCTCCAGAACAGTGTCGTCGTGGAAGGCCGCATAGACGCTGCGGCTGTTCGCCACCACATGGGCGTTGGTGAGCAGGTACCCGTCGGCGCTCATGACGATTCCGGTGCCGGTGCTGTAGGCGTTGTCCCCCTCCGCCCAGAGGGAGACAATGGAGGGGACGCATTTCTGATAGATCTCCGTGGGGCTCAGTTCCTCCCCCTGCTCCGGGGTGATGGCCACCGTCACGCCGGTGCCGGTCTCCGCCCGCTCCAGCGCTCCAAAGGGGTCCCGCCCCTGGCTGGCTGCGGCGGTTCCGGTCCCCTCCGCCTCCTGGGGCAGCAGATAGCGCGTAACCACCGTGCCCACCGTCAGCCCCACGACCAGTATCAATGCGGTCAGAAACAGAAACACGGCCCGTTTCTTCCGGCGTCTCCGGCGCAGCACAGGCTTTTGGGCCGCGGGGATGACCACCTCCGGCGGAACCGGAAAGAAGGGCTCCGGCTGCTCCCAGGGTCCCCCTCTCCACAGCTCCTCTGGTTCCTTGTCCATGTTTTCCTCCCTCTCTCCGGCCCCCAGACGGCTATGCCAGCGTCAGCGTAAAGGTAAACTGGGTCACGCCGTCCTCGCTGGTGACGGTGATGTTCTCCTTCAGATTGCCCAAAATGGTCTTGACAATATACAGCCCCAGGCCCACGCCCTCCCGGTCAATGCTCCGGGAGTAGTCCGCCTTGTGGAAGCGGTCAAAGAGCAGGGGCAGCTCGTCCGGCGGAATGGTCGCCCCCAGATTCTCCACGGTGACATAGGCCTTGCCGTCCTTCTCCTTCTTGACAATCCGGACGGTGATGGCCGTGCCCTGGGCGGCGAACTTGGCCGCGTTGTCCAGCAGGTTATAGCACACCTGGGTCACGCCGTCCGGGTCTCCCCAGACCTTCACCGGGTCCTCCGGGAACTGGGCGTCCACGTCCAGCCCCCTGCCGGTGATCCGGCCCTCCAGGCTGACCAGGACGCGGGACATGACCTCGATGATGTCGAACTGCTCCTGGGCCGTCACCGTCTCCGCCAGGGCGTTAAGGCGGGACAGGTCCAGCATCCGGCGCACCAGCCGGGACAGGCGGCGGGTCTCGGACACCACCACATTCAGGGCGTCCCGCTCCTTCTCCGGGGGAATGGTCCCGTCCAAAATTCCCTCGGCGAAGCCGGCGATGGTGGTCATGGGGGTCTTCAGCTCGTGGGAGACATTGGCGATGAACTCTGACCGCTGGCTCTCCACCTTGGCCAGGGAGTTGGCCATGGAGTTGAAGGCCTCCGCCAGCTCGCCGATCTCATCGCACCGGTCCTTATAGCTGTTCACCCGCACGTCAAATTCTCCCCGGCCGAATTTTCGGGCCGCCTCCGCCATCTCCGTCAGGGGGCGGGTCTGGTGCGCGGAGGTGATGGAGCTGGCCACCACCGCGATGAGCAGCACCACCACCGCCGCAAAGAAGAAGATGGTGGCTGTGGAGCGCCACATCTCGGACAGGTCGCCGGTATCCCCCGACACCAGCACCAGCCCCAGGTTGGCGGACAGGCCCGGCGCCAGCTGCGCCTGGACGGGAAGGCCGGCAATATACCGCTTGGAGCCGTACAGCCCGTCCAGGTTGGTCAGGCCGGTGTAGCTTCCCTTCTCCAGAATCTGGCTGACCATATTCTGGGGCACCCGCTGGCTGTACATGTCCGCGTCCGTGGCGTACAAAATCTCCCCCTGGGTGTTGGCCACAATCACAGAGGCGTCGGAGACGTCGGAGACCGCCTCCATGGTGCTCTGGTACAGGGTCCACTTGATGCCGTCCAGCAGGCTGAGGCTGTTTACATTTTGGAGATAGTCGCTGGTCGCCGCCGCAATATAGCCCGCGTTCCGCTCCAGCCGGTTCCGGGTCTCTGAGAGGATATACCGGTAGGAGAGCAGCATGAACGCGGTGGACAGCAGGGTGAAGGACAGGGTGACAATCCCCACCATCATGGCCAGCTCCCGCTTATACAGACTCTTCACGGGAATCCCCCCTCAAAACTCAGGCGTTCCCCGCGGGGGAGACCTCAAATTTATAGCCCACGCCCCACACGGTCTTCAGCCGCCACTGGTCGCTGACCCCCTCCAGCTTCTCCCGCAGGCGCTTGATGTGCACGTCCACCGTCCGGGAGTCCCCAAAGTAGTCAAATCCCCACACCTCGTCCAGCAGCTGGTTCCGGGTGAACACCCGGTTGGGGGAGGCCGCCAGGTGGTAGAGCAGCTCCAGCTCCTTGGGGGGCGTGTCCACCCGCTTGCCGTCCACCAGCAGCTCGTAGGAGTCCAAATTGATGACCAGCTTGTCGAAGGCGAGCTTCTTCTCTCCCTGCTCCTCCTCCTGACCGGAGCGGCGGAGCACCGCGTGGATGCGGGCCAGCACCTCCTTCATCTCAAAGGGCTTTACGATATAGTCGTCCGCCCCCGCCTCCAGGCCGGTGACTTTGTCCTCCGTCTCCCCCTTGGCGGTGAGCATAATCACCGGGGTGCTGTTCTCCTCCCGGATCTTCTTCAGGACGGTCCACCCGTCCATCACCGGCAGCATGATGTCCAGCAGCACCAGGTCCGGCTGGTAGGAGCGGAAGTACTCCACGCCCTTCCCGCCGTCCTTGGCCACCTTTGTCTCAAAGCCCTCCTTCTCCAGATAGAGGTGGAGCAGCTCGGCGATGTTGCCGTCGTCCTCCACAATCAATACCTTCTGCGCCATGGCAAAAACCCCTTTCGTTCCGTGGCTGTATCTTTTTATATTATAGCGTTTTTTCAGCCCGCCGGGGTGAATAATCTGTGAATATCTCCCTTTATGCGCGGTTTACATAGGAGTGGTCCACCTGGATGACGGGGAAGTACCTGGGGGACAGGGCTCTGACGCCCTCCTTCAGCTCCGACACCACCTGGCCGTCCGTCATAGGAAAGCCGTAGGGCACCATCACGTCAAAGAGCACGTTGGTGTGGTGGGGACCGGCGGTGATGCGCAGGTCGTGGATAGACAGCTCCGGGTCAATCTCCCTGGCCAGCTCCTCCACCTGGGCGCGCAGGGCGGCCGTGCGCCCGTCGTTGACCACCGGGTCCATGTGAATCACCGTCTCAATGTGGTGCTTCTCCTTCAGCTCCCGCTCGATGTGGTCGATGATGTCGTGCATCTCCAGCAGGTCCCCGTCCGCCGGCACCTCCGCGTGGAAGGACATCATGGCCCGGCCGGGGCCGTAGTCGTGGTAGACCAAGTCGTGAATGCCCAGAATATTGGGGTGGGAGACCACCAGCTTGTCAATGTCCTCCGCCAGCGACCGGTCCATGGGCCGGCCCAGCAGGGGATCCAGGGTGTCCCTGGCCGCGTCCCAGCCCGTCTTCAGAATAAACGCCGCCACCAGCAGGCCGGCCAGGCCGTCAATCTGAAGCTGGAAAAAGTGGCCGATGAGGGTCGCGGCCAGCACCACCGCCGTGGCCGCCGCGTCCGACAGGCTGTCCGCGGCGGTGGCCTCCATGGCCTGGGAGGCGATGGCCCGCCCCAGGGTGCGGTTGAAGCGGTACATCCAAACCTTGACCAGCACCGCCGCCGCCAGAATGCCCGCCGCCAGCCAGGAGAAGGCCGGCGTCTCCGGATGGAGCAGCTTCTCCACCGAGGTCTTGCCCAGCTCAAAGCCCATAAGCAGAATGGCGGCCGACACCACCAGCCCGGCCAGATACTCCATCCGGCCGTGGCCGAAGGGGTGCTCCTCGTCCGCCGCCTGTCCCGCCAGACGGAACCCCACCAGGGTGATGACAGACGACGCCGCGTCTGACAGGTTGTTCAGCGCGTCCGCCACAATGGCCACAGAGCCGGTGAGCAGCCCCGCGGCCAGCTTGCCCAGGCACAGCAGCCCGTTGAGTCCAATTCCTATGATTCCCGCCCGCGTGCCGCACGCCTGCCGGACCTCCGGCGCGGCGGGGTCCCGGCCGTTGAGCCAGCGGCGGATCAATCCCTGCATCAAAGATAACTTCCTCCCTGTCGGGCCGCCCGCGCGGCCCCGCTTTTTCTATTTTATTATGGCACGGGGAACTTTGTTCCGTCAAGTGCCCCTGGACGTCCCAATCTGTCCCGCTTTTCTTTACGCGGTCCAAACAGAAAGTTTAAGATTATTTACAGAAAATTCACATCTCAGTCACGATTCCGCCTTAATTTTCGGGTAGGATAAATCCGTACTCACAAGAGCAAGTGATACTCCCATTTCTCCCTCTCCTTTACAACACACACAGGCAGAAGGCCCCGGCGTATGCCGGGGCCTTCTGCCTGTCTTTTTTGCACAGGGCGCCCCCTGTCAGTTTCCGCCGTGGGTCCGCTTCAGATAGGCGATGGCCTGGCGGTAGCCCTCGAAGCCCAGGCCGGTGAAGGACTTCTCACAGGCCATCCCCGCGTAGGAGAGATGGCGGAAGGCCTCCCGGCTGTTTACGTCGGACAGGTGGACCTCCACGGCGGGGAGGTCCACGGCCTTCAGGGCGTCCAGAATGGCCACGCTGGTGTGGGTATAGGCGGCGGGGTTGATGACGATGCCGTCCATCCTGCCATAGGCCCACTGGATTTTATCCACCAGGTCCCCCTCGTGGTTGGACTGGAAGAGCTCCGCCTCCACGCCGTACTCCTCCGCGGCGGAGCGGACGAAGTTCTCCAAATCGGCGTAGGTCTGCCGGCCGTAGATGTCCGGCTCCCGGATGCCCAAAAAATTCAGATTGGGGCCGTTTAAGACCAAAATTTTCACAGCGATAACCTCCGAATGATCTCCAGGGCGGTCTCCTCCGGGGTCCCGCGGTTGTCCGCCGTCAGGTCCGCCAGCTGCTCATACAGGGGGGCGCGGCGGCGGTAGAGGGCCTCCAGGGAGTTGATCTGGGACAGGGGCCGGCCGCCGGTGGGCAGCAGGGACAGCTCCCGCCGCAGATAGACCACCGTGGAATTCTGCCGCATGGGGTCCCAGTTCTCCCGCCGGGTGACAATGCCGCCGCCGCAGGCGATGACCCGACCGGACTGCCTGGAAACGCCGCACAGCACCCGGTGCTCCCTGGCCCGGAAGCCCGCCTCCCCCTCCAGGGCGAAGAGCTCCGGAATGGAGCGGCCGGCCTCCTCCTCAATGCGCTGGTCCAGATCCTCCAGGGGGCGGTTCAGCTTCCGGGCCAGCGCCCGGCCCACGGTGGTCTTGCCGCAGCCGGGCATTCCGATGAGCAGGATATTTTTGGTCTGCTTTTCGATGCCGGCTGTAATCTCCGCCACCCGCTCCGCCGGGATTTTTTGTCCCAGGAAGCGCTCCGCCGCCGCCCTGGCCTGGGCCACCAGCATACCCAGGCCGTTGGCGCAGGGTATTCCCAGCCGCTCCGCGTCCAGCAGAAGCTGGGTTTTGGCGGGGTTATACACCACGTCGAACACCCCCCGGCAGCAGGGGAACTGCTCCAGATTCACCGGAGAGACGCCGGTATTGGGGTACATCCCCACCGGGGTGGCGTTGACGATGAGCTCCGCGTCCCGGTGCCGGTCCAGGTTGCCGTAGTTGTCCGGCCCGGAGCGGGAGATCACCACCGCGCCGCCCACTCCCAGGTCGGCCAGCACCGCCCGCACGGTGAGGGAGGCCCCGCCGCTGCCCAGCACCAGGGCCTTTCTGCCTCTGACCTGGGCCCCCGCGGACTGGAGCAGGTACAAAAATCCGTCGTAATCGGTGTTGTCCCCGTACAGGGAGCCGTCCGGCCTCTTGACGATGGTGTTCACACTGCCGATGCGCTCCGCGGCCGGAGAGAGGGCCTGACAGTAGGGAATCACCGTCTTCTTATAGGGCATGGTGACGTTCAGCCCCCGGAACGCCTTTTTTTGGAGAAAGGGGCCCACCTCCTCCGGGGCAAGCTCCACCGTGCGGTAGTCATAGTCCCCAAGCTGCCGGTGGATGGCGGGGGAAAAGCTGTGGCCCAGGCGCTCCCCCATCACGCCGTACTCCACGTGCGCCGGAATCATATCAGCAGATCACCTCGTTATAGGTCCCCAGATAGCGGAACTGCTCGCTCTCCTCCTCCAGGTCCCGGAAGAGCCGCTCCATCTCCGGGGCGTAGACGGAGCACTCCAAATCGAAATAGAACATGAACTCAAACTCCCGGTCGGGGAGGGGGCGGCTCTCCAGCTTCCGCAGGTTGATGCCCAAAGCGTAGAACTTGGAGAGCACGTTATAAAGGGAGCCGGGCTTGTGGGGCAGGGTCATCATCAGCGACGTGCGGTCCGCGCCGGGGTAGATCTCCGGGTTCTTGGAGATGCAGATGAAGCGGGTGTAGTTGTTGTCCTGGTCCTGGACGTTGGTCTTCAGCAGGTTCAGGCCGTACTCCTCCCCGCAGAACCGGGAGGACAGGGCGGCCGCATCGGCGCGGTCCGACTGGGCCACCATCCGGGCGGCGATGGCGGTGTTCTCCACCACCGTCACCTTCACGTCCTTCAGGCCGGCCAGGAAGCCGGCGCACTGGCTGATGGCCTGCTCGTGGGAGAAGATCTCCCGGACGTCCTCCAGCTTGACGCCGTGCTTGGCCAGAAGGTTATGGCTCACCTTCAGCCGGGCGGCGCGGACGATGGAGAAGTTGTGCCGGGTCATCAGGTCATAGATGGCGTTGACCGAACCGGCGGTGCTGTTCTCGATGGGCAGAATACCGTACTGGCACATGCCGGTCTCCACCGCCTTGAACACCTGCTCAAAATTGTTGAAGTAGAAAATGGAGGGGGACTTGAAAATGCTGTCGCAGGCAATCTGGGAGTAGGCCCCCTCAATGCCCTGGCAGGCCACCACAGCCCGCTGGGGGAACAGCTCCGGCGTGGCGTTCAGGGCCTTCCGGATGGTCTCGTACACCTGGGACTTGGCCCCGCCGCACTGGTTCTGATAGGAGCGGCCCGCGGCCAGGATGGAGCGGAACACCGACTCGGTGTAGTCGGCCAGCTCCTCTCCGGCCCGCTCCCCCACCTTGGCCAGCAGGGCCCGCTCCCGGCCCGCGTCCAGGGTGGGCAGGCCGTGCTCCTTCTTATAGGCGGCGATGTCTCTGGACACCTTCATGCGCGCCTTAAACAGGTCCACCAACTGGGCGTCAATGGAATCAATTTTTCCCCGAAGTTCCTTCAAATCCTGACTCATCGGTTGTTCCTCCTAAACAGCTTTTTTGTGTGCGCTGGAGGCAGGGGCGGCCTGCGGCCGCCTGCCTCAGCGCTTGTGAGGCGGTTTTGTTGTTCGCGGGCGGCCGCAGGCCGCCCCTACCCTCCCGGCGGGGGTTCTACACCTGGTCCGTGTTCCGGTCCAGCAGGGCGTCCAGCAGGACCAGGGCGGCGGCAGCCTCCACCACCGGCACCGCCCGCGGGACAATGCAGGGGTCGTGGCGGCCGGTGATTTGCAGCTCCTCCTCCGTCTGTGTGGACAGGCGGACGGTGCGCTGCTTTTGGGCGATAGACGGGGTGGGCTTGAAGGCGGCCCGGAACAGGATGGGCATTCCGTCCGAAATGCCCCCCAGAATACCACCGGCGCGGTTGGTTTTGGTGCGAATCTCCCCATTTTCCACCACAAAGGGGTCGTTGTGCTCCGAGCCCTTCATCCGGGCGGCCTTAAAGCCGGCGCCGAACTCCACCCCCTTCACCGCGGGGATGGCGAACAGGGCGGCGGCGAGCTGGCTCTCCAGCCCCTGGAACATGGGGCTTCCCAGCCCCACAGGCGCCCCCTGGACAATGCACTCCACCACGCCGCCCAACGAGTCCCCGTCCTCTCTGGCCTGATAGACGGCGGCGCGCATAGCCTCTCCCGCCTGCTGGTCCAGCACCGGGAAAGGGGCCGTCCTGACCGCCTCCAGCGTCTCCGGCCGTTCTCCAAGGGGGTCGAAGGGCCGGTCCTCCGTCTGGGCAATGGAGCGGATGTGGGCGGCGATTTGAACGCCCCGGCGCTCCAGAATCTGGAGGCATATCCCCCCGGCGATACACAGGGGGGCGGTGAGCCGGCCGGAGAAGTGGCCGCCCCCCGCCGCGTCCTGAAAGCCCCGGTACTTTATCTGGGCGGTGTAGTCGGCGTGGGCGGGGCGGGGCTTGTCCCGCAGCTCCGCGTAGTCCTGGGAGCGGGTGTTGGTGTTGCGGATGACGGCGGCCAGAGGGGCTCCGCAGGTATATCCCCCCGCCAGGCCGCACAAAATTTCCGGCACATCCCCCTCCTTCCGGGGGGTGGAGGCGCCGTCCCGGCCGGGGGCCCGGCGCTGGAGAAAGCGCTGGAGCTTGTCCAGGTCCACCGCCTCCCCGGCGGGCAGGCCGTCGATACACACCCCGATGGCCGGGGCGTGGGACTGGCCGAAGACGGAGATGTGGATGTGTTTACCCCAGTACGAGGCCATCGGCTTTCCCTCCCAACTGTACAAAGTGATTCCAAAACTCCGGATAGGATTTTCTGACGCACTCCGCCCCCAGGAGCTTTGTGGGCCTCTGGGCGTAAGCGGCGCACACGGCGGCCATCATGGCGATGCGGTGGTCGTTGGCGCAGTCCACCGTCCCGCCGCCGGGGAGCCGCTCCGCTCCGTAAACCGTGAGGCTGTCCGGCCCCTCCTCCGCCCGGCCCCCCAGGGCCCGGAGGGCGGCGGCCACGGTGGAGAGCCGGTCGCTCTCCTTCATCCGCAGCCGGGCGGCGTGGGAGAACACCGTCTTTCCCACTCGCACGGCGGCCATGGCCGCCAGGGGGGGGAGCAGGTCGGGACACTGGGACACGTCCAGCTCCGCGTCCCCCGGCCGGGCCAGCGTCCAGTAGTCCAGGGCAAT
>CALXGC010000093.1 GCA_944387755.1 uncultured Oscillospiraceae bacterium
CTTCCCCCTTGCCCGCGACCGCCCCCTTGCGCCGCCCCTACGGCAGCAACAGACGTGTGTGGGGCGCGACGACCCGGCGCGCCCGTTTGCAGGGGCGCACAATGTGCGCCCACCGTTTGGAAATCCCCCCCTTTCACAAGGGAGGCGGGCGGCCGCAAGGGCCGCCCCTACGGCAGCAACAGACGTGTGTGGGGCGCGACGACCCGGCGCGCCCGTTTGCAGGGGCGCACAATGTGCGCCCACCGTTTGGGAATCCCCCCCGCCCCCTTTCACAAGGGGGAGCGGGCGGGTCTTGGACCCGCCCCTACGGCAACGGACGGCGCACCATCCAAAGCCTCCCCCTTCGGGGGAGGTGCCGAGCGAAGCGAGGCGGAAGGGGTAAAAACGATAGGGAAGGCGCCGGGCAAATCGAGGCGGAAGGGGCCAAACAGCGGTCAAGGAGGCGGTTTATTCCTCCGCCGCTTTCTTTTTAGAGGCCGCCGTCTTCTTTGCCGCCGTTTTCTTGGCGGCAGGCTTTTTGGCCGTGGTCTTCTTCGCCGTCTTTTTGGCGGCGGGCTTCTTCTCCTCCGGGGCGCCGGCGGATTCGGCCGCCTCCCCGGTCTCCGTTTTCTTCCGCCAGCCGCCCCGCTTCTCCTCCGGAGTAAAGTTAGAGCACTCCGGATTGATACAGAAGGGCTTTTTGAAGCCCCGGCCGGATTTTTTAAACATGGTCCAGCCGCACACCGGGCAGTTGTCCTTTACCGGCACGTCCCAGGTCATGAAATCGCATTTCCTGGTCTCGTCCTTGCTGCTCACATTCTCACAGCAGTAGTAGGTGTACTGTTTGCCGGTCTTCTTGCTCTTTCCGGTCCGCTTAAAGAGCCGTCCGCCGCACTTGGGGCACTTTCCGGGCATTTCCACCACCAGAGGCATGGTAAAGTCGCACTCCGGCCAGCCGGGGCAGGCCAGGAACCGGCCGAACCGGCCGGACTTAATCACCAGGTTCCGGCCGCACTGGGGGCAGATCTCCGACGAGACCTCGTCGGGCACTTTAATGCGCTCTCCGTCCAGCTCCTGTTCGGCCTTTTGGAGCTCGGCCTCAAAGCCGCCGTAGAACTCCTCCAGGACCTTCTTCCAGTCCGCCGTACCCTCCTCCACCTTGTCCAGCTCCTCCTCCATCTGGGCGGTGAAGGTGGGGTCCACAATGTCCTGAAACTTGTCCTTCATCAAACCGGTGACGACCTCTCCCAGGGGCGTGGGCCGGAGGGCGCGGCCCTCCTTGACCACATACTCCCGGTTGAGGATGGTGGAGATGGTGGGGGCGTAGGTGGAGGGGCGTCCGATGCCCTTCTCCTCCAGGGCCCGGATGAGGGTGGCCTCGGAGTAGCGGGCGGGGGGCTGGGTGAAGTGCTGCTCCTCCTTGGTGCCCTTCAGCGTCAGGGGCTCCCCCTCCTTCAGGTCGGGGAGGGGGGACTGCGGGGCCGTCTCGCCGTCGTCCAGGCTCTCCTCATATACGGCGGTAAACCCGGCAAATTTCAGCTCGGAGCGGCTGGCCCGGAAGGCGTAACCGGCGGACTGGGCCTCGATGGACACGCTGTCATAGACAGCGGAGGCCATCTGACAGGCCAGGAAGCGGCTCCAGATGAGCTTATAGAGGCGGTACTGCTCGGCGGTCAAATCCTTTTTGATGTCCTCCGGCGTCAGGTTCACGTCGGAGGGCCGGATGGCCTCATGGGCGTCCTGGGCGCTGCTTTTGGACTTGTAATGCCGGGCTTTTGGGGGGTAGTAGTCCTTGCCGTAGCGGCTTTCAATAAAGACCTTCGCGGCGGCAATGGCCTCCTCGGACAGACGCAGGGAGTCGGTGCGCATGTAGGTGATAAGGCCCACGGCCCCCTCCCCGGTGATGTCCACCCCCTCGTAGAGCTGCTGGGCGATGGACATGGTCCGTGCGGGGGTCATATTCAGCTTCCGGGAGGCCTCCTGCTGAAGGGTGGAGGTGGTGAAGGGGGGCGCGGGGCTGCGCTGCTTGTCCTGGCGCTTGACCTTGGACACGGACCAGGGGGCGCTCTTCACCGCCTGAACCACGGCGCTGGCCTCCTCCCTGCTCTTCAGCTCCATTTTCTTCTCCCGGCCGTGGAACATGGCCGAAAATCCCCCCAAATTGGGGGCGACCCGGCTCAAATCCGCCTGAATGGACCAGTACTCCTGGGGCTGGAAGGCCTTGATCTCCTCCTCCCGCTCAACCGCCAGGCGGGTGGCCACAGACTGCACCCGCCCGGCGGACAGGCCCCGGCGGATCTTCTTCCACAGCAGGGGGGAGAGCTCATAGCCCACAATCCGGTCCAGAATGCGCCGGGCCTGCTGGGCGTCCACCAGATTCTGGTCGATGGCCCTGGGGTGGGCGATGGACTCGTTGACCACTTTTTTGGTGATCTCGTTAAAGGTGACGCGGTAGGTCTTGTCGTCGGGAATCTTCAAAAGCTCCTTCAAGTGCCAGGAGATGGCCTCTCCCTCCCGGTCCGGGTCGGTGGCCAGATAGACCTTTCCGCTGTTTTTAGCCGCCTTCTTCAGGTCGCTGATGGTCTCCTCCTTGCCCTTGATGGGCTGGTAGTCGGGCTGAAAGCCGTTGTCCACATCCACGCCCAGCTTGCTCTTGGGCAGATCCCGGACGTGGCCCATGGACGCCTTCACCTCGTACCCCGGCCCCAGGTATTTCCCGATGGTCTTGGCCTTGGAGGGGGACTCTACGATTACAAGATCGGTCTTTGCTGCCATCAAATAACCTCCATATGTGAAAGGGGCGCGGCCCCTCAAAAATTCTTATTCAGACTCCAGCTCCACCAGGGCGGCGAACCGGCGGCCCGGCTCCTCCCGGACTGCGCCGTCCACCTGGAGCATGGTCAGGGCGGAGAGCACCCGCCGGGCGGGAATCTGGGTCAGCTCCACCAGCTCGTCGGCGGTGCAGCTCTTGTCCCGCTCCCCCAGGGCCTGGAGCAGGGCAATCTGGTCGTCGGTGAAGCGCTCTTTTTGCCGCTCTCTGGGGACCGGCTCCCGCTGCTGCGCCGGCCTCTCCTCTGCTCTGGAGTCCTTCTCTCTGGGAACCAGGCGCTCCAGCCGCTGCTGGGCGGCCTCCGGGGAGAGGGGGAGCGCCTTGAAGAGTTTCTGCGGAAACCGGCCGGCGTATGCCTCCAGAATATCCTGGCTCCCCGTCACCACATGGGCCCCCTGGCTCAGCAAAAGGTTGGGCCCCTCGCTCATGGGGGCGTCGATATTGCCCGGCACGGCGAACACGTCCCGGTTCTGTTCCAGGGCGTGCTCGATGGTCTTCATGGTGCCGCTGCGGCGGGCGCACTCCACCGCCACCACCCCCAGGGACAGCCCGCTGATGATCCGGTTGCGCACGGGGAAGTGCTCCCCCACCGGAGGCGTGCCGGGGGGATACTCGCTTACCAGCGCGCCGGCGGCGGCCACGTCCTCATAGAGATGGCGGTTCTCCCAGGGGTAGGGCACGTCCACGCCGCCGCCCAGCACGGAGACCACCGGTCCCCCGCCCTGGAGGGCGCCCTTCAGGGCGATGGCGTCAATTCCCTGGGCAATGCCGGACACCAGCAGCACGCCGTTCCGGGCCAGCTCCAGGCCAAGCCGCGCCGCAACCCGGACGCCGTAGGGGGAGGGCTTCCGGCTGCCCACAATGCCCACCGCCGCCTCCTCGTCGAAGCGGAACCACTTTCCCCGGATGTACAGCACCGCCGGCGGGTCGGCAATCTCCCGCAGGCGCTCCGGGTAGTCCCCGTCCTGAAGGGTCATAACCCGCACGCCCAGCCGGTCGCAGTCCCCCAGAATGGCGTCCGCCCCCTCCATCCCCTTCTCCTGGAGGGCGCTTCGGGCCAGGGCGGACAGGCCGGGAATCTGGCTGTACTGCTCCGGGCCGGCGTAAAAGGCCCGCTCCGGCGTGCCGAAGTACTCCAGCACCTGGAGCACGCCCCGGTGTCTCAGGCCCTTTCTTGTGGTCAGCCAGATCCAGTCCTTCAGCATAAGTCCAGCTCCTCTCTGCCGCTCCGGGCCATCTCCCACAGCACCACCGCGGCGGCGGCGGCAGCGTTGAGGGATTCGCACCGGGCCCGCATGGGAATTTTGATGGTCTGCCCGCAGCGGGCCAGCAGCTCCGGGGAGACGCCGCTGCCCTCGCTGCCGATGACCACCGCGCCCCGGCGCAGGTCCGCCTCCTCCAGGGAGACGGCGTCCGCCCTCAGGGCGGTGGCGGACAGGGGCAGGCGGGAGCGCTCCAGCAGGGCGCACAGGGCCTCCCGGTCCGCCTCCCACACCGGAAGCCGGAAGCAGGCCCCCATGGAGGCCCGCACCGCCTTGGGCTGGAATGGGTCGGCGCAGCGGCCCGTCAGCAGCAGGCCGTCCGCCCCCAGGGCGTCCGCCGTGCGCCAGATGGTCCCCACGTTTCCGGGGTCCTGCAGGCCGTCCAGCACCAGGTACCGCGTCCCCGTCAGGCGCTCCGGCGGCCTGACGTCCGGAAGCCGCGCCAGAAACAGCGCCCCCTGGGGGGCGCGCATGGGGGAGATGGTCTCCATCACGTCTCTGGGCACCTGGACCGCCCGTGTCTCCGGGGGCAGCTTTGGAAATTCGATTCCCTCCGACACAACCACGGCCGTGAGAGAGGCGCCCTGTTTCAGCGCCTCCTCCAGCAGCTTGACCCCGTCTCCCAGGTACTCCCCCGCCTCCCGCCGGTCCCGGCCGCCGGCGGCCAGCTTCCGGATCTTCATCAACAGGGGATTTTTCCGGCTGGTGATCCGCTCCATCGCTCCACTCCCTCTGATTTGGTACAGAAAGGCATATCAATGGGCAAAAACGCCCACTGATATGCCGTATAGATTGCCTGAAAAGCTTTTTCAAACAGAAAAGAGCCTGATACAGCTTCCTCATTATAGCAATACCAGGCTCTTTTTTCAAGCGCTCCCTATGAAATTTACGCCTTTAAAACCGGGCGTTTTCCCCTGTTTTCACCAATTCCGCCTCAGATCAGGGAGGCGAGCACGCTGGCCTTGGTGACGATTCCCTTGAGCTGGCCGCCCTCGTCCACCACGGCGATGGGGTAGGGGGCCTCCGCGGCCACCGGCATAATGTCGGCCACCAGGGTGTCCGGCGCGGTGGTCTGCACCTCCCGGCGCACCACCTGACTGATGGGAAGGCCGTCCCGCTGGGCGCGGATGGCGTCCTGAATGGTGAGGATTCCCTCCAGGCACAGCCGGTCGTCCACCACATACACGGTGGACAGGGCGTTTTTGCGCATCTCCTGAATGGCAAAGCCGGGACCGTCCGCCAGCCGCACCAGGCTGGAGGGGGTAATCATGATGTTCCGCACCGTCGTCACCTTGGACTTGTCGGCGCTGCCCGTAAAGTCCCGCACATAGTCGTCGGCGGGGTGGGCGCTCATGCCCTCCGGGGTGTCCACCTGGATGACCTTGCCGTCCCGCATGATGGCCACGGTGTCCCCCAGCTTGAAGGCCTCGTCCATATCGTGGGTGATGAAGACCACGGTCTTCTGCAGCTTGCGCTGAATCTGAAGCAGCTCGAACTGCATGTCCCGGCGCACCAGGGGGTCCAGGGCGGAGAAGGGCTCGTCCATCAGCAGCACCTCCGGGTCGCTGGCCAGGGCGCGGGCGATGCCCACCCGCTGGCGCATTCCGCCGGAGAGCTGTCCGCAGCTCTGGTGCTCCCAGCCCTCCAGGCCCACCATGGAGATAATCTGTTTGGCCTTCTCCTCCCGCTGGGCCCTGGGCATTCCCCGCACCTCCAGGCCGTAGGCCACGTTGCCCAGCACATCCCGGTGGCTCATCAGGCCGAAGGACTGGAACACCATGGAGATCTTCTTCCGGCGGAACTCCAGCAGCTCCTGCTTGTCCATCTCGGCCAGATCCCGCCCCTCGAAGCGGACCGCGCCGGAGGTGGGCCGGTTGAGCCGGTTGAAGCAGCGCACGATGGTGGATTTGCCGGAGCCGGACAGGCCGATAATCACAAAGATCTTCCCCTTGGGAATCTCCAGGCTGACGTCCCACAGGGCCACGGTGACGCCGGTTTTTTTGTATACCTCGTCCTTGTTGGAGCCGGCCTCCATCATCTTGGCCGCCTCCGCCTTGTTCATGCCATAGAGCTTGGAGACGTGCTCCGCCCGAATGACGATTTCCTTCTGATCCACAGCAGTCTCCTCCTCTCTATTTGCGGGCGCCGGTATTCTGGCCCGCCGCGTCGCGGACCTCCTGGCCCTTCTCCTTGGAGAACCAGCCCTGGGTCATGCGGTCCAGAATAATGGCGATAATGACCACGCAGAAGCCGGCAAACAGACCCCGGCCGATTTCAATCCGGTTCACCGCGTTGAGCACCTCCATGCCCAGGCCGCGGGCGCCGATCATGGAGCAGGTGACGACCATGGACATGGCCATCATCAGCGTCTGATTCACGCCGGTCATAATGGTGGGCAGCGCCTGGGGAATCTGCACCTTAAACAGGGCCTGTCTCCGCGTGGAGCCGAAGGCCATAGCCGCCTCCACCACCTCCTTGTCCACCTGCCGGATGCCCAGGCTGGTCAGACGGATGACGGGCACCACGGCGTAAATCACCGTGGCCATCACCGCCGGGGCGTTGCCCGTGCCGAAGAGCAGCAGGGCGGGAATCAGATAGACGAACACGGGCATGGTCTGCATGGTGTCCAAAACGGGGCGGACAATGCGGTTGGCCCGGTCGGAGCCGGAGAGGAGAATGCCCACCGGCAGTCCCAAAACCAGGGAGAGAATGACGCTGGTAATGACGATGGAGAGAGTAATCAGCATCATCTCCCAGTAGCCCACCGCGCCCACCAGGGAGAACAGCACCCCGTAGAGCACGGCTGTGCGCAGCCGCTTCCGGGCCTTCCAGCTCACCAGCACCACCAGAAGCACCAGCACCAGCCACGGGATGTGGCTGAGCAGGAAGTTGATCCCGTTGACCATGCCCTTCAGGCCGTCGCTGACGGCGGACAGAACCGGGTCGGCCCACACGGCGAAGGAGCGCACCGCGTTGTCAATGGCGGTCAGGTCGGGGGACAAAATATCAGGAAATTCAAACAGCCATTCCATCGCCTGCACCTCAAATCTTCTCTATATCTGGGCTGCACGGCGCCCGCTCCCGTGGGAGCGGGCCCGCTTTTTCTCTTCGGTTACAGGGCGGCCTTCAGGGTCTCGGCCTGCTCCGGGGTGAGCCACTGGTCAATCAGCTCCGGATGGGCCTCCGTCAGCAGCCACTTGGCCACCTCGGTGTAGTCGGACTCGCCGCTGTCCTGCATATAGGCCAGCGCCTCGCTGATGGTGGCGGAGGGCATACTGAACTTGGACAAAAATTCACAGAACTCCGGGTTGGAGGCGGCAAAGTCGTTGCTCACCGCCACGGTGACGCGCACCGCCGGGCAGGCGCCGATGCCGTCCTGGAAGGTCTCCGGGTCATAGGGGTCGTCCTCCAGAAGGACGAAGTCGTACTTGCCCAGCAGCCAGGTGGGCTCCCAGTAGTAGGCCACAATGGGCTCCTGCTTGTCCCAGGCGGAGGTCATAGAGGCGCTGAGCACCGCGTCGCTGCCGGAGACGAAGTAGTTGTAGTACTGGTCCAGCCCGTAGGCCGCCACCTTCTTCTCCATAATCTCGGTGATCTCCCAGCCGGTGATTCCGCCGTAGATAATGCCCTTGGAGGAGTCCTCCGGGTCGGGGAAGAGCTCCGGATAGTTGGCCAGGTCCTTCACCGTCTTCAGGTCGGGGTACTGGTCGGCCACATAGCGGGGGATGTACAGCCCCTGGTAGTTGTCGTCAAAGTTGACGCCCAGCTCGGTGAACTTGCCGTCCGCCAGGTCGGAGGCATAGGCGGGGATGTTGTCCGTCCACTCCTCCATATGTACGTCCACGTCGCCGGCCAGCAGCGCCTCGTGGGAGATGGGGGTAGAGCCGGGGGTCTCCTCCCAGGTGTAGCCGAAGATCTCCTCGGCCACCAGGCCGGCCAGGGCGTTGTTGAGCTTAATGGAGTCCCAGCCCACGTCCGCGAAGGTCAGATGGGTCTTCTCCGCCGCGCCGCCGGAGGAACCGGAGGAGCCGGAGGTCCCGCCCTCTTCTCCGCCGCCGCAGGCGGTCAGGGCCAGCAGCATTGCCGCAGCCAGCGCTCCGGAAAGCAGTGTTCTTTTCTTCATTATGGGTCCACCCTTTCTTCTCTAAAATCTCACACAGGCTCAGCAGCCGTTTAGATCTGTCTTGTGACAACTTTATGATACTTCATAGGTTGTCACTTGGTCAAGTTAAGATTTCGTTAAGATACGGCAAAATCCCTGGCTCCGGAACAGAAAAAAGTCCGGCCCCCCAGGTTCGGGTCCGGACTTCGTTTTCACTTTGACTCGCCGGCGGGGACCGGCGCCCCCAGCAGGCTGGACACCTGGTCGATCTGCTGGATTTCGCAGGCCACAATCAGCACGTCCCCCGCCCGGAGCAGCGTCTGAGGGCCGGGGGAGAGCTGGAGCTCCCCGCTCTTGTGCACCGCCACAATGGTGGCGCCGGTCTCCTGGCGGAACTGGAGCTGTCCGATGGTCCGGCCGTCCGCCGCCGTCCCCGCCTGAATGGGGAACTCATAGGTGCGCAGGCGGTCGCTGGAGCGGAAGCGCTCCCACAGGTCGCTGATCTGCCCAAAGGTCTGGTTGATCTCCTCGTTGAGGGCGTCCCGCCGGGCGATCATCTCCCGCAGGCGGGCCTTCAGGGCCAGCAGGTCCCGGTTGGTCTGGTACTGCTCCACATACTCCATGGCCCGCTTCTGGGAAATCACCGTGGAGCCGATGTTGTTCTTGATGGATACAATGCCCAGGTCGCTGAGGTGCCCGATGGCCCGCCGGATGGTCTCCGGAGAGACGCCGTACTGGGAGCTCATCAGGGAGCGCCCGGAGAACCGGTCCCCCTCCTTCAGCTCCCCCGACGCAATTTTTGCAGCGATGTCAAAGGCCACCTGGGAGTACACCGGCGGCGTGCTGGATTGTCTCATAATTCTGTCCTTTCTCAGGCCCGCGGGCCTGCTCTCCTGTCTGTGCAATCTAACGACAGCATACCCCCAATAAAACGCAAAGTCAACCGTTTTCTTGACGATTTCTGATAATATATTCTGTTTTTTGTTAAATCCAGTACAAAATCAGGAGAAAAACCACATTGCACAGCGTAAAAAGCTGCAAATAGTGCTTCCGCTGGCCCGGATACTGTCCCGCCACCTGTTTATAGGAGATGAGGCTGGCCATAGAGGCAATCGGGTGCCCAGTCCCCCTATGTTGACCCCGACAATCAGCTCCCGCAGGTCGCTGCTGTACCCGGACAGGAGCATGGCGGCGGGCACGTTGCTGATGACCTGGCTGACCAGCACCCCCAGCAGCCGGTCCCGGCCGGCCATCGCCCCGCTGATCCAGACCTGAAGCTGGCCGAGCTGCTTGATGTTGCCGATAAACAGGAAGAAGAACACAAAGGTGAGAATCAGGGAGTAGTCAATCCGCACGAACAGACGCCGGTTTTTCCACAGCAGCAGGACGCCCACCGCCGCCAGCAGCGCCGGATGGGGCACGAAGCCCCCCACGGTCAGCACGCACAGGAGAAACAGGGCCAGATAGAAGGCAATGGCCCGCCGGTTCAGAGGCGGAAAGGCCCCCAGTTTAATGGAGAGCTGGCTGTGGCGGTAGCCGAAGAAGATGAAAATCCCCAGCAGCAGGGCCGCGCCCAGGGCGCGGGGCCCGGTGAGCAGCAGAAATTCCGGCAGAGACAGGCCGGACAGGGAGAATAAGTACAGGTTCTGGGGATTTCCAATGGGGGTGAACATGCTGCCCAGGTTGGCGGCGATGGTCATCAGCGTCACGGTATAGCACATTCTCCGGCGCTGGGTGGCCATCCGCAGCATCATAATCCCCAGGGGGACGAAGGTAATCAGCGCCACGTCGTTGGTGATGAACATGCTGCCAAAGAAGCACAGAAAAATCAGCGTGGCCGCCATTCCCCGCATGGTCCCCACCCGCGAGAGGACCTTGGCCGCGATATACTGCAAAAAGTTTTCCTCCCGCAGGCCCTCCACCAGCAGCATGAGGCAGAACAAAATAATCAGCGTATGAAAGTCAATATAGCCCAGATAGTCCAGGCTGGGCGGCGAAATAAGGCAGGACAGCGCCGCCAGGCACAGGGACGCCGTCAGCACCACATCCCGCCGGAACATGCCGGCGAGCCGTTTTCCCATAAAAGCTCCCTCCACAGGCGAGGGGCCGCCTCCCGCGGCCCCTCGCCCCTCTCTTACTGATGGCAGTACGCCAGATAGTCCTCCTCGGACATCCCCTCCAGCGCCTCCCGCCACTGCTGGAAGAACTCCCGGCAGGGGACCTCAAAGGGGGCCCAGGCGCACACCGCCGGGGGAAAGCCCCAGTCCCACTCCTCCGGCCGGCAGGAGTAGGGCGGGTACACCGCCGCGTCCAGCAGATAGTCCGTCCCGCCCTGAATGGGGACCAGCAGCCGGGAGCCCGCCGGCGAAAACCAGGCGTACTCCTTCAGCTCCATCCCATCGCCGAACAGCTCCGCCGCCGCCGCAATCTCCAGCTCCGGGAGGGCCTGGGCGATGACCAGCGCGGCCTCCAGGTCCGCAATCTGCTCCAGCTCCAGAGCGACGGTGTCCACGCTCTCCAGGTCCTCCAGCTCCTCCTCCAGCTCCCCGGCGAAGTCCTCCCAAGCCTCCGGGTCAAAGTCCGGGTCCGCCCCGAACCCGCCCCTTCTCCCGTGCTTCCGCAGCGCGGAGGGGAGCTTTTTCAGCTTGTTCCGCGGCCCGTGGACATAGCAGGTCAGGTCCGCGTCCAGGCGCAGCGCCGCAAGCTGCCGGGCGGCCTCCTCCAGGGAGGGCAGTTCCTCTTTCATATACCGTTCCTCCTGACGTTTTCCCGCCCAGTCAGCGGGCCGCCTCATAGATGGCCTTCATGGCCTTGCAGGTCATATAGCAGTCCAGCTTGCCCACCGTCTCAAAGGGGGCGTGCATGGACAGCACCGGCACGCCGACGTCCAGGGTGTCGATGTTCCGCTCGGCCATAAACATGGCCACGGTGCCGCCGCCGCCGGCGTCCACCTTGCCCAGCTCGGCCATCTGCCAGATGACGCCGTTTTCATCCAGCACCTTCCGCACAAAGGCCACCACCTCGGCGGAGGCGTCGGAGGCCCCGGACTTGCCCCGGGAGCCGGTGTACTTGCACAGGCCCACGCCCCCGTTCACCAGGGCGCTGTTGCGCTTCTC